>JAJVIF010000003.1:300000-425203 GCA_022072165.1 bacterium
GATGTCGCAGTTTCAGTTGCCGGTGAATCGTCCGATTCGGGCGCTCTCAGGCGGGATGCAGCGGAAGGCCGCGATTGTCCTGGCGCTGGCGGCCCGGGTCGAGGTGTTGCTGCTGGATGAGCCGGGGGTCGGGCTTGATCCCATGGCCCGTAAGGAGTTCATCGCTGAACTCATCGACATGATGGCGACCTCCGAGGGGCTGACGGTCCTTTTCAGCACGCACATGCTCTCGGACCTGGAGCACCTGGCAGACCATGTCGGGATCCTGCATCAGGGTCGGATGCTGCTGTCGAAGCCCGTGGATGTCCTGCGGACGGAGTACGGACGGCTGCAGGTCATCTGCACGACTGATCACGAGGCGGAGTCGCTGGAGATCTCCTCGGCCCTCCGGACCGAGCGGATGGGCCGCGTGATCAACGCGCTGGTGGCTCAGCCGGAAGCGACGTGTCGCGCCCTCCTGGCAGCCGCGCCGGAGGTCGATGCGACCCTCTTCCCGTTGTCGCTGGAGGAACTGTTCCTGGAGCTAATGCACCTGGAAGCCAGCGCCAACGTGCCGTATCGGGAGGTGGCATGATGGCCATTAGTCCTCCCATCGACTACATGAGCACTCCGAACACCACGACCGCAGCTTTGGCAGGGCGTCAGCGCATCTGGCAGGGACTCTGGCTGCTGGAGTGGTGGCGGCATCGTCCGCTGCTGCAGATTGTGGGGACGATCTATGCCCTGAGTCCGGTGGTCGCGCTCCTGATCCCGCTGGGGCTGGGCACGTTTGCTCCGCGGGGCGCTGATGTACTCGCAGGGATGACCGAGCTGTTCCGGACGATCCCCTGGCTATGGTCGATTTTTACAGGGCTGGGGCTCGCTGTGATTTTGGGACTCGCCCTGGGGGGGGCTGAAACGACGGCTGGACTCGAAGAGGGTTCGCTGGGTCTGCCACCCACCCGGGCGCAGTACTTTCAGGTGCGGTTGACCTTTGGCCTGAGCCTGCTGAGCCTGCACATCTTGCTAAACAGCTTCGCACTGCTGTTCTGGGACCGGGGACTGGTGCGTCCAGACCTGCATCCCAACTTTCCGCTCATCTGGCTTGGGCTGGCGATCCTCGCTCCCCTGACCCTGTTCGCACTGGCCTGGACAGTCGCGGTGAACGGCGGGCCACGTCGCAGGATCCTGATGGGACTGGGCGCAGTGGGGCTGGTGTTCCTGGCGGGACAGTGCGGACGCCTCAGCCTGTGGCTGCAGTCGGACGGGTCGCTGGGGGCGGTCCGGGTCGCGCTTCCCGACTGGGCCTTTCTCGCCTTCTTCGGCTGGTCGGTCTGGATGCTCTATCTGTCGTACCTGATCTACAACTCGCGCGACATCCACGCGCTGCAGGACAACTGACGCGCCGCTCCTAACACTGCCACTTCCCCCTCACGAGCCCCCTGCCGCAAGGTGTGGGGGCTCATCATTTCTCCTGGCGGCTATCAGCCGGTGAACTCAGAGATTGAGTCCACCGCTGGTGTCGAAACCGTGCTTCTCGCCGAGGTCGCGTCCCATTTCGAGGTTCTCTTCGGCCGGCTTGCCGGCGAAGTCGGTGGAGCCATCGGGCTGATAGACCCAGCGGACCACGAGACGGTCGTAGCCCGTGCCGGTGGCGTTCATTTCAGCGGTGACGATCTTCAGCTTGGCGTAGTGGCCCTCCGCGGTCCGGATCCAGTAGACGTGCGAGTTGTAGACCGGGACCCGGAAGTCCATGGAGCCGCCGCCGGGAGCTTCCTCGTAGCCGGAAGTCGGGGCGGTCTGGGAGCGATTGAGGGACTCGGGCTGAGTGTCTTTGATGCCAACTTTCAGGCGTCCTGAACCGACAATGAACGTCTTGTTGAACGCGATATCGCCCTGCTGCGGATCGTTGGGCTCATAGACCCACGTGCCGGCGGAGAAGTCGAAGCGGGCACCGGGCTTCGCGGCGTCATCGAACCACGGTGCATCGGTCGGGAGGGTGAACTCTCCGTTGGGGAGCCCCGGCGGGAACTCTTCCGGCGGCGTGGAGAAGCCACAACCAGCGATGACGAGGGAGAGGAGCAGGCTGAGAGTTGTCAGGAACGAACGCATAGCACAGCATCATACTTTGTACCGCAGTGACTGCCACTGGTGCCAGCATCGTGTCGGGGGGACTTGCAATGGCAAAAGCCGGAGCACGATTGCTCGCGCTCCGGCCCATAGTGAGTCGAGGATCAGCCGGCTGCCCGGTTACGGGCAGGAATTGATCCGGATGTTGTCGCAGCTCCAGCCTGCAAACTGGCTGGTCGCCACCGAGAAGCTGGAGTTGGTGGTGTCGATGAACTGGAACCGCAGGCGGAGGTTCGCCATGCCGGTGTACGCTGCGAGGCTGACCGTGACGTTGTTCTCGTTCACCATGCCACTGGCAGTCTTTTCGGTGTCGTAGATGATGTTGCTGCTGAGCCAGTTCGCGCCGTTGTCAGTGCTCACCCAGACGCGATAGCGGGGAGTGGAGCCGTTGCGCCCGTTCTTCGAGGAGTTGAAGACGAGGACCGCATCGGTCTTGCCGACCAGGGAGATGGTGGGGCTGATCATGCTGTTGTCGCACTGCGCGCCATAGTCGTTGTCGTTCGTCCCGCAGGCACCGACCGCATGCGGACCAGTGGTGATGCAGCCGCCACTGAAGCCGGCCCCCTGGCTCGCTTTGGAACTGCAACGATAGAACCGGGAGTTGCCAGGGGCGTTATCAGAATTGAAGACCTGCGGCGTGAAGAGGTGTCCGCTGGTCCAGCCATCATTGCCGCTGGTGAAGGTCCAGGTGTGCTGATTGATGTTGGGAGTACAGGGGACATTGATGGTGCCGCTCACGGGGGCAAATGCCGAGCCGTTGGAGGGACCCGCACCAGTGTCCGGATGCAGCAGGTCCGTGGCATAGACCGTGAAGCTCACGTTACTGGTCGGCGGATTGGTGTACGGCCCCAGGCCACCGATGGGGAAGGCGGCTCCGGTGACGATGTTGGCATCGACATCATTTACGACTTTGAGGGTCACGGGGTCCCCTTCAGGATCCGTGATGGTGGCGCTGCCGGCCAGGAGCTGGAAAGTCGCGGGGCTGATGAGGGTCGCAGCTGCCAGCGCGGGGGCTCCACTCACCTGGGGTGCCTGATTGGGACCAAGCATGAACTGCAGGGGGCCGTAGTTCTGCGGCGAAGCCATCACGCCATCGGTAAAGCGGACCGGGATGCTGCGGGTCAGCGGCAGCAGCGTCGTGTTGTTGTACTTCGGCACCGTGGAGTTCCAGGTGATGGGCGTGGTGTACGGCGGATTGATCGTGTGGGTGGCTTCGTGGATTCCATCGTTGTCCCAGTCGATCTGCACCGTGATGGGGTCGCCGTTAAGGTCGTTCGCCGCCGTCACGGTGATGGAGGTGGTGGTGCCGGAGTCGACATCCGCCGGTACGTTCATCGTGAGAGTGGGGATGTCGTTGTAGTCATCCAGCAAAACCTGGAACGCCTGGTAAGTGACCGGTTTCGGGATGCCAGTGGTGAGGGGTGACAGACTGCCGTCGAGGTTGAGGATCTGCGGTGTTGGCAGGTTCGCCTCGACGTCAGTCGCCCGCACCATGCCGGTGTAGATACCCTCGGCCTGACTGCCGACCGGCCCCTTGGTGACGATCGCGCTAAAGAAGAGGGCATCGCCGGGACGACCGCTGTCTTCGTCGGGGTCACCGCCGTAGACACTGTCATCGTTGACAAGGGCCCCTGCGCCCAGCTCCGTGATCACACTGGCAGGACCCAGGACTCCCGGAATGCAGACCGCCAGGGCCGGGGCACCGCTGGTCCCCTGAGCGACTTTTGAAGCGCTGGAGGAGTCGGCGGCCAGGTCCACCTGATCCGTCTCGAATGCCTTGGCATCCCAGTCGACCACATGAAAGTTCAGGATGCTGGCGCTGATGACATTGGGCAGAAAGCCACCGGATTCTCCGGCGAAGCGGATGGATTCCACATCCTGGCTGGCGTGTGGGGCGCGGTAGACAAACTGTGCGAGGTCTGGAGTCGTCGCCGGCAGCCGGTTGGCGCGCTTCTGGGCAGTGATCTCGCCACCCCGGGGGTCGACATACTTGGCGATGATCGCGGCATCGAAGCTGAAGTTCTGCGCCGCCAGGGCGGCCTTGTTCAGCGCGATGGTGGTGGTGACCCGCTGTCCATGATGGAGAAAGCCCATGCCGGTCCAGCCATCGCGATTCGGTCCGACAGTCGCCCGGGTCCAACCGGTGGTGAGGTCAAAGTTCCCCAGAGCACTGCCGCCGTTGGTCCGGGGCAGGCCATCGCTGGTCGCCACTCGGGAGTCCAGGCTTTCATCGACCAGTGTCTTGTAGGGGAACGTGTTCGCCGCCAGGGTGTTCGGTACCAGAGCCTCGGGCGAGAAATAGCCATCGGCATTGGTCACCACGTGGGTATTGGCAATGACCCGTCCGCCACCACTTCCGGTTTCATCAAAGAAGGTGTCCCCGGTGGGATCCAGGGAGTCGAGGAGGAAGAGGATCTTGCCGGTGATGCCGAGATCGATCCGGTTTTTGGCGGTTGCGGGGGCATCGAGGTTGCTCGGCGCGCTAAACGGATGCTCGAACGTATAAGTCAGATAGAGGGAGTCGGCATCCGCCTGGATGCGATCGATGCGGAGGGAGTCGTTGCGGAGGAAGCCCCCAATGGGGAGCTGATACAGGTCGTCGTTCGCGGCGGCGGCCCGCTGCTCCACAAGGGTGGAAGTCGCGGTCCAGGATCCGGGGTCGATGCGGAAGGCGTACTTGGCCACAGTCCCTTCCAGGACATGGCCGGACTGGAGTGTGGGTCCCAGGGCGGTGGTGTCGGTGGGGCTGGGCGTCGGTGCCTGCCCGGAGGGGGTACTGGGATTGCGGCTGGTGACCGCACAACCGATGATGGTGAGGAGTGCGATCCCGCAGGACCACCCTATTGCCTGACGCATAGGAGTGTTAGCCTCCGCCGGGCCGACCCCGGCTGTGTGAGTAGATTCAGGGACACTGCTGTAGAAAATCGTGTGAAGTCGTGAAATTGTTGCCTGCACCGGGTGGGAGGCGTCATAAAAGATGGTTATGTCAACTCAAGACTGGTCAAGTCGCGTTCAGGGGCGGAAAGCGTGATAGTATGACGATCGTCGCCAGAGCCACGCGCACTGGTGGCGGGGTCAGCTGTCTCTGGGCTGGTCACAAAAGTGTGGCGGTCGGGCCTTTTGGCCGGAGCAGTGCAAACCTCTGACAGACAGGACTCGCTGTGTCAGCGCGTATACGCGGATGAGGCAGCAGAGTTCGCTTTGTCGCGTCTGCCCCGACGGCAGGGTCGCGATCCTGGGCTTTTGTCCTGTGTGCTATCGGACGCAGGTGGGAGCGGGCTGACACTCTGGAGAGGGAACGTGGATACTGGCCAGAGTCCAGTTTGCTGTCACTCGGACTGGTGGTGCGCGGGGGATGAGTACCCGGGCCGGCGATGCCGCATGGAAACGCGACGGAGTTCCTTTACGAACGAAGGAGGCTACCGTTAATGCGCTACGGCAGTTCGCTGCTCGCAGCAGCGCTGCTGGCGGGTGTCCTTGCGGCCCCGGCCAGCGCCAGCTCCTTCTCCGACGTGCCGACCGATCACTGGGCGTATGAAGCAGTTGATACGCTCCAGGCGGAAGGGATTGTCGAGGGTTATCCGGACGGCACCTTCAAGGGCAACCGGACCTTCACCCGATACGAGATGGCCATGGTCATCGCGCGTATCTGGACGAAGATCCAGGACATGAAGCCTGCGATGGGTGGCGTGAGCCAGGCGGACTTCGACGAGTACAAGTCGATTGTCGACGCCCTGCTCGAAGAGTTCCGCGATGACCTGTCGGCGCTCGAGAACCGTGTGGACGGTCTTGAGGGTCGCATGGACAACCTCGAGGATCGCGTCAGCACCCTGGAGAAGATGAAGAACTCCATCGAGTGGAGCGGCGTTATGCGGCTTCGCGTCGAGGACATCCTCACCGGTCAGGAAAGTGGCTTCAACACCACCCCTGGCTTCCCCTCCACCATCCCCGGCCCGACCCCTGGTCAGGGCGTCGGCGTGGGCACCGAGTACGAGCAGATGATCCTGCTGGCCGCGGAAGCGAGCCCGTCGGATTACCTGGATGTCTATGTGGATCTCTGGCAGATCTCCTCTGACATCGACTCGCCCAAGGCTGAGCCCATGTCCAGCGCTGGTGGTCCCCTGAATCCGTCCCCCGCCAACCTGGCGTTGGTGCTGGATCAGGCGTATGCCACCGCTGACATGAACAAGCTCATGGGGTGGGACAACGGCCTCATCGGCTGGCTGCGCGACGTCAACCTGACGGTTGGTCGCCAGTACAACACCTTCGGTGCGTTCGGTCTGACCTACGACAACGGCTTTGAGAGCCGGAACTCGTTCTTCATCGACGCTGGCGATCCCCGCTGGGAGGCGCAGTTGCTCCTGGCCCGCGACGTCAACATGGTGAATGGTCAGAACGAAGGCCTGGGTGTGGCCCGCCTGAGCTACGGCTTTGGCGACAGCCGCCGTGATGGCTCTGATCGCACCGAGTTTGCCCGCCTCGGCCTCAACTACCTGTTTACGGGTGTGGGCCAGGAAGACGGCTGGTCTGTCGACCTCGACACCGAGCTGTCCAGCGGCAAGTGGTTCCCCGGCATGAAACTGGAGTGGTACAACGCCAACCAGGATCAGTACGGGAACGACGTGAGTGACACCTTCGGCAACGACCTGGATGCCAGCATCATCGTCGGCCTGGACGTCTACAACGACGGCCAGCTGATGGTGAATGTCCGCGGCGCCAGCATCGGCCTGCCCCCGGGTTACTCCTCGGTCGACAACAACCCGTTCGAAGAGTTCGATGCGCTGGCGAACGGCATTGGCCGCGCCGGTCAGCCGAACTTCAACTACGGCTATGAGTCGGGGATCAACTACTTCCCGGCCAACTTCGAGGGCTTCGGCATCACGATCCAGTACACCTGGTTCGACAAGTTCTTCATGGACCTGACCGCCTATGACGGCCAGCTGAAGAGCAATGAAGCCGACCTGCCGGCGGTCATCCGCCTGAACGGACGCTACCCGCTGTCCGAGAACTCTGACCTGGGTCTGGAATACATCCACGCCGGTATCGACAACCAGAATACGGTTGCGAAGCTGCGCGGTGAGTTCCTGGTCCGCTTCTAGTTTGCGGGGCACGAAGTGTGTCCTTCGCGTTCCGACGGTTGTTCCGTCACTGCCTGATCAGACCTGCTACACCTGATATGGCAAATCAGCAAATCGCCCCCGGCTTGTCCGGGGGCGATTGGTTTGTCGGGGGCCAGGGGGGTGGGGGATGGGGAGTTTGTGACAGGGCGCGATGTTAGAGGGAGTCTGGCAGCGCAGATATCGGGCAGGGCGCGATGAATCGCGCCCCTAGCATTGATCAAACGTCCCCGTGGCGGGGCTGACGGTATATTGCAGGCGATGCCACGCGCCCGTATACCGCTTCGGGAACAGCCCTGGGTCCAGGAAAAGCTTCCCAGCCTCCCGGAAGCCCCGGGGGTCTATTTCTTTAAAAACAAGCAGGAGAAAGTGATCTATGTCGGGAAGGCGAAGAATCTGCGCAAGCGGGTCAGCTCGTACTTCACCAAGGCGGACCTGACGCTCAAAACCCTGCGGATGCTGCATCAGGCCCGGGATGTCGAATACCTCGTGGTGGATTCCGAACTCGAAGCCCTGATGGTGGAAAACAACTGCATCAAGAAGTACCAGCCCCGCTACAACGTCGCGCTGAAAGACGACAAGAGCTATCCCTATCTGAAGCTCACGCTGGACGAGCGTTTCCCCAAAGCGGAGTTCACCCGAACCCTGGCGCAGGATGGGAGCCGGTACTACGGTCCCATCTCCGCTGCGTCAGTCCGGGCCATGCTGTACCTGATACAGAACGTGTTTCAGATCCGGGATTGCGACTGGGACATGGACAAAGTCCATCCCCGGCCGTGCCTCCAGTTTCAGATTCGCAAGTGCTCTGGGCCCTGTATCCGGGCGGTCGACGAACCGACCTATGGTCTGCAGGTGGAAGCCGCCCAGCGCTTTCTCGAGGGGGAAGCTGAAGGCGTCCTGGAAGCGCTGGAGACAGAAATGCGGCGGGCGTCCTCCGAGCTCGCTTTCGAGCGGGCGGCCATGTTTCGCGACCAGCTGCTGCAGGTCCGGAAGTTTCTGGAGAATCAGAAGGTCGTCAGCGCGAAACGCCTCGATCAGGATTTTCTGGCGGTCGCGCATGTCGGCCCCCGGGGAGTCGGCGCGCTGTTGACTGTCCGCAACGGCAAGCTGGTCGGGCGGGAGCAGTTTCCGCTACGCGTGCCTAAAGACGCCTCCCGTGAGGAAGTCCTGACCGCTTTCTTCACGCAGTATTATTCCCGGGCCTCGGTTATTCCGCACGAGGTTTATCTGCCGGAGTTGTCGGAAGAGCAGCACGCCTGGAGCGCCTGGCTGACGCAGCAACGGGGAAGCAAGGTGGCAATTCGGGTTCCGAAGCGGGGTGAAACCAGGCGTCTGCTCAGCATGGCTGTCCGGAACGCTGAGCTCTACATCCAGGAAGCCCTCCGCAGGGAAGAAACCGCCAGCGAAATTGCCCGTCAGGGACTGGAACAGCTGCAGGAAGCCCTGCGACTTCCGGCACTGCCGCGACGGATCGAATGCTTCGACATCTCCAATCTGGGGGCATCCAATCTGCAGCAAACTGCGGTTGCCAGCCGCGTGACGTTCATTGATGGCGTTCCCGCCAAGGGGGAGTATCGGCGGTACCGCATTCGGGAGATCGAATGGCAGGACGACTACGCCATGATGCGGGAAGCGTTGCGACGCCGCCTGGGGGGCTACACCACACTGCTGCAGCGGCTGACGGAGAGCGAGACTGCGCCATCAGACCGGGCAGTCGTGCAGGGGATCGCCCAGAGCGGCGCGCATGGACTGGAGGTCGCCCTGGGCGATGATGAACCGGCGGAGACCCCGGACCGGATTGATCTGTTGCTGATCGATGGCGGCAAGGGCCATCTGGGGGCGGCGCTGCATGTGGTGAAGGAACTGGGACTGGAGGGGAAGCTGGAGGTCGCGGGGCTGGCGAAACGTCATGAGGAACTCTTTGTGCCCTGGCTGACCGACTCGGTACTCCTGCCGCCCGGCAGCCCGGCCCTTTTCCTGGTGCAGCGGATCCGGGATGAGGCGCACCGGTTCGCGAACGAGTACCGGAAGTTGCTGAACTCCCGGGCACTGTCGCAAAGTGTGCTCGATGCAATCCCGGGCATCGGTCCGAAAAAGAAGGCGGCCCTCCTGCAGCACTTTGGGAGCGTGAAGAAGTTGCGCAGTGCCACCGTGGACGAGCTCCTGCAGGTTCCGGGCATCACGCAGCCATTGGCGACCAGCATCCTGCAAACGTTGCAGGCTCCCGAACGGGCCAAAGCGTTGCGCGAGCCGCCGCCGGAGTGGGCCGGGGGCGGGGAACTGAACCCCCTGTCGGGGAGTTAGCCTCAGCCTGCTGCCCCGGCACGAGCACTACAATGACCCGGTATGAGCACCCCGCATGTCCTGCTGCTGGGCGGTACTCGCTTCATCGGCGCCCACCTCTCCCTGATTCTGCAGGAAGCCGGCTATGACGTCACGGTCTTCCATCGGGGGCAACATGCCTGGCCCTTCCCGGGCCAGCAGCCTCCTCACGAAATCCTGGGAGATCGCAAAGAGCTGGCGGATCTCGAGCGCGCTGCGCGTGCCCGGGAGTGGAGTGCGGTCGTGGACCTGGTGGCCTTCACCGCAGCGGATTCAGCGAAGGCCATCGAGGCGTTTCACGAGCGCTGCGAAATTTACGCGCACATCTCCACGGGGTCGGTGTACCAGGTCCTGCGGGACTACCACAATCCGTATCACGAAGAGGATGCGCTCCTCTTTTCGGATCCGTTGCCGCTGCACGATCAGGATCCCGAGCATCCGGCGATGGCCTACGGTCTCGGCAAGCGGGGCTGTGAGGAAGCGCTACTGCAGGCGCATGAGGAGACCGGTTTCCCGGTCACGATTATTCGTCCGCCCATTGTCAGCGGACCACTGGACTACACCCTGCGGGATGCGTCGTACTACTATCGTCTGCGCGATGGGGGGCCGTTGCTGGTACCGGCGACCAGCGGGGCGTTTCGGCATGTCGCGGTTCAGGATCTCGCACGGCTGATTCTGCTGACGATTGAAGAGTGGGATGCCAGCCTTGGCGAGGCCTTCAATGCTGGTGGGGGCTCCATATTGTCGCTCTCCGAGTACCTGCAGCTTTTTGCCCGGGTGCTGGGATTGCCAGAGCCGGAAATACTGCCAGTCACCTTTGATCAGCTGGAACAGCGGGTCGGGTTGGCTTCACAGCCCTTCGGCTATCCGCGGACTGCCATCCCGGACCTGACCAAGGCGCAGTTGCTGCTGGGCTGGACCCCACGTCGCGCCGAGCAGTACTTGCCGGAAGTCACGGCCTGGCTGGAATCGGACTTCCAGGGCGAAAAGCCTGAGAGTTACACCGCGTATCGCGACCGGGAACTGGAGCTGGCGCAGGATTTGATGCGTCAGGGGAGTGTCGTGGGGTAGTAGACAGGGCGCGTTTGGAACAGGGCGCGATGAATCGCGCCCCTGGCATGTCCCCACGTTGCCAGACCCCTCCCATTTGGACAACGGCGCTTGCGCCGTTGTCAGCTTCGACCCGGCCACGACTGCGATACCCTGTGCGCCAGCATGACCTACCCGCTCAAAATTCGCGAAGCGACTCAGGGACAGGGCGAACAGCTCTTCTTCGAGGAGATCGACTACGAGGCCCGGATCGGTCTGTGCCGGGTCGAGCAGCAGACCCACGACTGGGCGCTGGAACTCTTTACCAAAGAGGCGGGCGACCGGCAGCTGGAAGCCGGATGCGGGTTAGGACGCTGGGTCATTTACCTGACACGTCAGGGTTTTGACATCACCGGCGTGGACATCGCAGGGGAGGGGATCGAAGAGCTTCGTCAGCGGTTCCCCGAAGTCAAAGCGGACATCGCCGACCTCAAAGCGCTTCCTTACGCTGATAACACCTTCCAGGGAATGATCTCCAACGGCGTCGTTGAGCACTTTGAGGAAGGACCGCAGGCCCCATTACGCGAAATGCACCGGGTCCTCCGCCAGGATGGCGTGCTCCTCTGCATCGTGCCGTATGAGAACACCCTGCGTACCCTGATTCATCGTCCCCTCTGTGCCTTCCGGTATTGGCTCCGGAGTCTGCAGGGCATCACGCTGCAGTTCGAGGAGTATCGCTACTCTCGACGGCACTATCTGCAGGAGCTGGAAAAGGCGGGCTTTCGGGTCGAGCGGGTGGGCTGGGTCGAGCTCGATGATCCCACGCTGAGCTACACGCTCTATGTCGATTACGGCGGCCTGTTTCAGGATCGTCAACGCGGGCAGATTTTCGGCGTGAATGCCATCGGGCGACTGCTGAAGCGGCTGCTCCATGCCTGCAGTCCCTGGTCCCATTGCGAGGGCATCATCGCGGTCTGTCGGAAAGCTTAGGCGTGCAGCACCTGGCGATGGGGCTCGACCAGTGCCAGGACGCGATTCAGGACTTCATCAGGTGACAGCTCGGTACATTCAATGACCACCGCTTCATCCGCGATTCGGAGGGCCCCGACCGGCTTGTTGCGATCCCGCGCATCCCGTTCGGCCATCGCATCCCGAATCTCCGCCAGATCCACATCGAAACCGCGGGAGGCCAGCTCCCAGGTGCGACGTCGTGCCCGCTCCTCGAGGGTGGCGTCAAGATAGATCTTGATTGTGGCATCGGGAAAGACCACGGTGGTCGTGTCTCGTCCCTCCGCAACGAGGGACTGGGTGCTGGCGAGGCGACGCTGGAGTGCCACCATGGCTTCCCGCACGATGGGATGGACACTCACCTGGCTCGCGCCATCACTGATCGCTTCATCGCGGATCGCCTCCGTGATGTCCTGCGCTCCCAGGAACACGGCCTGCCCGGACTCCGTCATGGCCCCAAAGCGCAGGTCGAGTCGTTCTGCAACCTGCACGAGGGCGACTCCATCGCCCCAGGTCCGCTGCTGTTCCCGTGCGGCGAGGGCCAGTGCCCGATAGGTCGCGCCTGTATCGAGATAGGTGATGCCGAGGACCTGGGCCAGCTGACGGGCGAGAGTCGACTTTCCCGCCCCGGCGGGACCATCGATCGCGATTACCAAGGTCATCGATTAGCCCTCCACGCCGGCAAGCCGTCCCCGGGGGCGAATGATCGCGGCTTCATCAGCATAGTCCAGGAACTGAGCCCCACCAGGTGCATTGAGAATCAGGAAGCGCCGACGTTCCGGCTTCCAGCCCCGCGCAACTTTGCCCAGCTCATCGACCCGCAGGACTTCCACTTCCACGGCCATGACCCCCGGACGTCGCTGGCTGAACTGCACAAGACGATGCTGCCAGCCGGTCCCGAAGCGCAGTTGCGCCGGATCGTGATACCACGCCGCGAGGGTCGCTAACCGTCCAGGATCCGCTTCCGGGCTGATGACACCGGGCGTGTGAAAGCCCTCCCCGAAGTTCAGCGCCTGATCGAACGCCAGCAGGAAGGGGGCTGGGTGGTCGCCGGGAGCGGCTGTGGGGTCCGGCGCCAGATTCAGCCAGGCCTCGAGGGCGGCGGCAAACAGCAGCGCTTCTCCCCGGGCTGGCTCCGGGAGTCCGGCGGCAACGGCAGCCTGGTAATGCTGCAGCGCGATGGGGTACTCACTTCGCAGCTTGCGCAGTCGTCCGAGCGAAAAGTGACTGAATGGCAAAGCTGCGGACTGCGGTGCGACATCACGCAATACCTGTTCAAAGGCTTCAATGGCGGGGTTGAACTGATGCCGGTCCATCAGGTCCCGCGCCAGGAGATACCGCGCTTCACCATAGCGTGGCTCCCGCGCCAGGATGCGCTCGACCAGAGCCCGCCCCTCGGCGGCCTGGCCGGAGTCATAGAGTTGAGTCGCCAGGAGCAGATCCCCCTGGAGCGACGGATCCACGATCGGCAGGGCGGCATAGGGCGGCACCCTGTTCACCGCCGCGGCGAGACCCGCCGGGTCTTCGAGCAGGTCCGCCGAGGCCGTGAGCCAGGCATCGAAGTCCGGCTGATAGCTCGCCAGTCCCCGGGGCAGAGAAGCAAGAAAAGCGGGATGGGCGAGGGCCTGCTGGAACTCGGGCTGTCGAAAGCGTTCCTTCAGGAGCCGCAGGAAAAGCCCCATCATCGGTTCGCCGATTTCCGGGGGAATGCGGCTCAGATTCCGGCTGTCGAGGAGGGACTCCACCGGCGGCAGGAGTCCGGCATCTTTCAGTGCTCTGCAGTAGGCCCCGAGCCCGAGTTGCTCCGTGGTGGTCCCGCGGATGGCGTCGTCCAGGGCGGCAGGGACCAACGGATAGGGACGTCCGGTCCGCTTGAGTTGGCGCTGCAGTACATCCAGCGCATAAGGCGCGAGCATCGGCAGGACATCGTGATCAGAGGGGAAGATCAGATGGACTTCCCGATACCGATAGGCTTCCGCCGCGAGGTCCGCATCGACCGGAAAAAACTTCCGATAGAGGCGCTCTGATGGATAGAGATAGACAGTCGGGGCAGGGGTATCCGGATCGAGCCCGAGGAAATCAAGGGCTGCTGCCCACTGACGCTCGACCTGGCGGTAGAAAGCCGGACGATCAGCGGCGGGGATAAGCCAGGGAGGGAGGTAATAGGTGATCCCCCCGATCTGGTTGACCTCTGTCAGCTCTTCATCTCGAATCCGGATCCGCTGACGCAGGCTGGCAGCAAAGAGGAGACTCCGGGGGGACCCCTCGAAACGGAGCGCTTCATCCAGCAGGATCCGGGCGCGGGCGGTCAGATGCTGGCTCAGGCAGATGTCGGCGGCATAGAGGCGTGTCCAGAGACCGGCATCGCCCCGGGCGTGGAGTTCGATCGCACGGGAAAAGGCGCTGAGGGCTTCGCTGTACCGGTTGGCCTCGTAGAGCAGGACCCCCCGGGTGAAGGGGTAGTCCGGAATGGTGGGCTGATTGCGCTCCCAGGTCAGAAGCTCTTCCAGGGCACGCGGCACATCGCCGCCGTGGGCGTAGTCCCAGGCGAGGTCCAGTCGCTCCTCGATTTCCTGACGGGCCTGCAGATCGTCAGCCATCGGGAGTTCCACGGTCTGCGCCGCGACACCCGGTGCCAGCAGCAGCAGGAACAGGACACAGGTCAGTCCGGACCATCGGAAGGTTGGCATCAGACCTGCATTGTACCGGGGCGGGTCAGACTTTCGGACCACGCGCCGATATTAGGTAGGCCATCTCACGAAACCTCCAGAGGAGGATCGCGCCTTCATGACGAATGCCTCCCTGACACGGTGGATGCTGGCCGGTGCCTGGCTGGGAATGGCGCTGGCACTAATCATCGGGCTGATGCAGGGGCACAGTCCGGCCTATTGCGCCCTGAACGCGCTGAAGGCAGCGATCCCACTGGCGGGCCTGGGAGCCCTGATCGCGTCGGTCCCGCTGATGCAAGCGCCCCCTGAAAACCGGATGCAGCATCTGTTACAGACCGCGAAGCGCCAGTTATCGGACGATGAGCTTCAGGCACTGCTGAAGAGTGCCAACCTGCAAACGCCGTAAGGCCAGCGATAACACAGAAGGAGCCGGATCATTAGCAGTACCCTCCCCGTCGCCCCTGATGCCATCATCCTGAGCAACATTCAGGAAGCCACTGGCTGTGCTCCGCAGGTGGCGCAGGCTGCCTGGCAGCGGGCGGCAGGTGATCTCGCCACCGCGGTCGCCTGGGCGGCCCAACAGACCGCCGAGTACCTCCTGCTGGTTATTAGCCTCGAAGAAACCGGCCGCAGCGGTGCCTGCGAGGGGCTGATCCTGGGGTTCTACGACCTCACGCACCTGCGACCACGTTATGTCCGGGTGCTGATGAGCGCGACCGCAATGGGGACGCTCTCACAGGCTAATCACCCGACGCCTCAGGGCTGGACCGACACCATCCGGCACTATTCCGCCGGTGCGACGTCGTACGATAGGTCGCTGGAACGCCAGCTGGAGGACCATCTGCGACTGGAAGCGCTCCCGGCCAAAGTCACTGATCTGCTGGCAGCCCCCAAGACCTCCATTGCTCATTACCCCGCCCGGGAGCTGGAACGCAGCGGCCAGGAGCGCCAGCTCATTGCTGCCCTCGAGCAGTCCCTGGCCCAGCAGATCTCATTCCCCTTCCACTGTAAGGTGGCCTGGTATGCCCTCACCGGGCAGGACTACGCTGATCTCGCCCAGCAAACCGGCTGGCCCTTGCCCCTGCCCGGAACGGAAACCTCCCCTTCGTCTGACGAAGCATCAGCCGAAACCAAACCCGATGATTTGGCTCTCAAGAGTGTTCTGCGAGTCAAGGGGACCTTTCTCATCGATTCATCCAATGGCCTGGTGCTGAATGACCTGGAGCCCGGCGACCGGATGGCGGTCAAGATCACGGATCGCTCGCCGCTCTCGATGCGGATCGGTGAGCATCTGGGGCTCATTAAGAACGGCGAATGGGAGCAGGCCTGGGGCATCGTGCAGTCGATCACCGTGACCGAAGGGATGAACCTGCGCCTGGCGGTAGCGCTGACACAGCAGGTCATCTGTGAGGTGTCAGGACTTGCGACTGTCCGGGTAAAGGCGCAAATCGCCGAGGGTCGACAGCCTGCCAACAACCAGCAGGGAGCGCCGCAGGGTTTCCCGGCACCGTTGATCGTCGCTGCCGGGCTTGTGGTCGTCGGCGTGCTGCTGGTCGTGTTGTTCGGCCACTAGCCAGGACACGCTCCCCGCGAATTCTCCCCGAAGAATCCGATTCCTCCGGGCAGATCCATGCGCAGGGCATGCGTACAGCGGCGCGGAATCGGGGATGACACTCCTCAAGGAGCCTCTGCCAGGAGCCCCGCTCCTCCCAACGCTGCGGACAACTGGCCGTACAGCCACTGCCTTTGTCAGATATTCCACTCACCAGTTGTCCACAGCGATCCGCGGGAAGCGCGTTCTTCCCCAGTTACCAGCCACCGGTCTCAGCCACCTATCCCAGGGATCTGCCTGCGGTTTCCCCAACCGGAAATTCCCTCAATCCCGCATTTTTATTGAGATCAGGCCGGTTCTCCCCGCTTCTCCCGGCCCCTATGACTGCGACTACTGCCTTATTCAGTAAAAATTCAGAAATGTCAGAAGCCGAGTCCCCATCGATCGCCACGGGGCACGCGGTTCCTGGAGGCCTGCGGGCTGGGGTCTCTGCGCTATCATGCCGATCCGGTCCCCTTGGATTGGACCTCATAGCCGTATTCACTGAGCGACCCCCGGGACAGTCCGGGATGGTCAGGCGAGGATCGATCATGCAGTGTGCCTGCCAGCAGGCGGACCTGAGCCGCGCGTTAACGATCGTCAACCGGGCGGTGTCGTCGAAACCGACCCTGCCGATTCTCTCCAATGTGCTGATCACAGCGCAGGCTGGACGGCTGATCCTGACCGGATATGACCTGGAGATCGGGATCCGGACCGAGGTGCCGATCCAGGCGGACCTGACGAAATCACAGCGGTCCGTAGCGGTGCCGGCGAAGGTCATGCAGGAGATGGTGAACGCGATCGGCGAGGGCGAAATCTCGCTGGACCTCACCGAAAATCACGATCTGGTCCTCTCCAGCAGCCGCGGGCAGTTTACGTTGCGTGGGGCACCGGGCGAAGACTATCCCGATTTCCCGAGTTTCACGGAAGCCGATGGGAAGGAAGCTCCCCGCAGCTTCGAGATCGTGGCCCGTGAGCTGTTGGGGGGGCTGAGACGGACCATTTTCGCTACGGCCAGGGAAGCCAGTCGGGCCTTTACCAGCGGTGTCTATTTCGCCACTGAAGGGGATTTGCTGGTGCTTGTGGCCACCGATGGTCGTCGACTGGCACTCGACAAGGTGCCGATGGCGAATCGCGAGGGGCTCAAGAAAAAGGAACATACGGCCTTGCTGCCGGCGCGCAACATGGAGGACCTCATCACGATCCTCCCCCTGGTGGCAGGTGAAGAGGATGCGGTGACCTTCGCCTTTACATCGCGCCTTTGCCGAGTCAGCGCCGGGGCCGCTGAAGTGATCCTGCATCTGCTCGATGCCACCTTCCCGGACTATGAGAAGGTCATTCCGCAGGGCTTCAAAGGGAAAGTCGGACTCCCCCGGGACGAGTTCAACCGGGCGATCAAGCAGGTCGCGATCGTGGCGCGTCAGAAGGAAGGCCGGGACATGGCGATCCTGTCAACCGATGGGGATCGCCTGACGATCCAGGCCCGGGTGGACAGCGTCGGCTCCGCCCGCACCGAACTGTCGACCCAGAAAGAGGGCGATGAAATGAAGGTCGCCTTCAACTATCAGTACCTGCAGGACGCGCTGAGTCATGTCGATGCCGATACCATCGAGCTCAAGTACGCCGGCCAGGTCGATCCTGGTGTCATCCAGCTGCCATCACACCAGCACTACACCTACGTGCTGATGCCGGTACGTCTGATGGACTAGGCCGAAGCGGCCACCCAAACGCGGGACAGATGTTAGGGGCGCGATTCATCGCGCCCTGTTTTGTCGGCATGATTTCGGCATCGCGCCCTGGGTTTTGGGGTGGACTTCACAGGTTGCGATTGCAGGCTGCGATAAATCGCAGCCCTGACATCAATCCAGATCACGATGTCGGTACAAACCCGGGATCCGGCGGGGGTTCGGGCGGCGTCTCCTGCAAGGGGGGCTGATCGCCCAGCAGGAAGTAGAGATCGAATTGTTCCGACCGTACCCGGATATCGATGTAGAGCAGCGCCACCAGGATGTAGCTCAGGGGCAACAGAAAGACTGTCGCCAGCGTCTGGAGGATGGTCAGAATAGCGAGTTCGTATCGGGGAAAGAGGAGGATCAGGAGGGGTCCGCTGATGCCGACACTGAGGCTCTGGATGATCTGGGTGATGATGCCGAGGATCAGGGTTGCGCCGAAGATGCGCCACCAGTGCCCCTGGACCATAGCAAGCGAGCGTCGGATGGCACCCCAGGGTGTGAGGTTCTCGACAATCAGCGCGCATTCGGTCAGGTACAGCGCGATCACCAGCCAGATGAGAATGATGTAGCTCGGGATGATCACCAGCACAAAGGCGACCAGGGCCACCGGATTGGGACTGGAGAGATCGGCAAGACTGAAGTACCCCAGCAGCAGCGCTGGCACAAAGAGCACGAAGATGATGATGCCCTGCAGCAGGCCGGCGAGAAACGCACGCCAGGTGAAGCGACGGGCCAGCATCCCGACACCGCTCCAGGTGGGCTCGATCCCGAGAATCCGCTGACTGGTGAGTCCCACCAGGATCACCTTGAGCACGATTGCCGCCAGGGAAGCGAACAGCAGAAAGAGCCCGGCCATCCCCAGGATCCGCAGCCAGTCATCGAGGGTCTGGCCGACCGTCCAAGTCAGATCAAGGCCCATTTCTTCGAGCATGACGGCGGTGAAGCCGGCCCAGGAGATATCAGCATCGCTGGCGAGATCCGGATTCTCCTGCACCCGGATCGAGAATTGCTGGATCGTAGTGGCCGCGAAGAAGAGTGGCGCGAAGGGGAGTCCCTGCAGCAGGATGGTCGTCAGGGCCGCGAAGGGAAAGATGCGCTGATAGAGCCGGAAGGTGTAATCGAGGATCTCCCCCAGTCCCAGGGGTCGCAGGTCATAGGCAGGTGTGAGCGCCGGCATCGCCCTTCATTGTAGAGGGAGCGGGCGATAATCGGACCCATGACCCCTTCGAGCTTCGACCCGGCGCGGCAGGCAGTCCTCTTCGCACCGGAGCGCCAGGTGCTCCTTCCCCGACCGGACATCCTTCGCTTCGCACAACTCACACCAGGCATGCATGTCGCGGACCTGGGATGCGGTAATGGCTATCTGCTGCGCCCTTTGAGCGCTGCTGTCGGGACCTCAGGACAGGTGCTTGGCTCCGACCTGCAGACGGCGATGCTGGAAGGTGCCAAAGCACATGTGTGGGAGGAAGGGCTCGACAATGTGGTGCTGGCGCAGGCATCAGAGAACACGATCCCGGTTGCGGATGGGGTCTGCGACCGGGCGTTGCTTTGTCATGTCTGGCACGACCTGGCGGATCAGGCGGCGTACTTGCAGGAAGTGCGACGCATCCTGAGTCCGCAGGGCGAACTGATCATCATCAACTGGGAAGCGATCTGGACCGGGATCGGTCCCCGGGTGCACCGACGCTGGAGTCCGATGCGGACACTCACTTTTCTGGCGGATCAGGGCTGGGAAGTCATCCGGGCCAGGAGTCTCACCTGGGCGAACTACGCCATCGCGGCGACTCCTTAAGGCAACGGCATTCCGGGTCGGGGATGTTGAGTGCTCAGCCAGCCCTCTGGACTCTCCGGCAGCCGGTCGGGCCAGGGGAGACGGGTCCAGGCATAGAGCTGCGTGCCATACGGGCCCGAGTCGGTGGGGGGTGGTATATCCAGACGTCCCATCGACATCGATACCAGTGTCACCAGGAGATCTGATCCCTGGTGCGCTACCTGATTCAGCGCGAAAGCGGCGAGGGGGAGCTGTTGCATCCGGGGTGCCGCCAGCAGTGCCAAGTCGCGGGTGAGACAGGGCTCAGGGAAAAGCGGGAGGGTCCGGTGGGCGTCATCCGTACTGCTTTCAGCGCACCGGCGTGGTAGACCGATGTCGGCTCGGTGCCGGTCGGCAGCAGATGCTCGACCGGCATCCCGATGCGCAGTTCGCCGGGCCCACGAATTTCAAGTTCTTCAATGACGCCACCGACATAGTGAGTCGGCGAGCCCCCCTGCGCCTGAAAGAAGTTTCCGATAGCGTTGTCCCGTAGCAGCTTTGGTGTCATCTGCCCAATGCCAGTGAATCGGGGATCATCAGGAGCGACTTCGGTCAGCGCACCGTTGACCAAATCGAGGAGAACCCGACGAGAGCCCTGCATCGGCCTGGCGGTGACTCCCAGTAAAGCTGTGTTGTCGATAGCTCAGGCAGGCCAGATCACCCCGAGGTCCTCGATGATGGTGCTCCAGGGGAGCGGCGAGGTTGGGGATGGTTGTCCGGGATCAAGCAGGCAGAAGCCACAACGGGACACAGCAGGAGTCGGGCCAGTCGGCGGGGAGACAGTCGCCGAGATTTGTACCACCAGCCGACCATCAGGCAGCGTCGCAGGGATTTCGATCCCATACCATTCGCGCACTGCTTCACTAGTTTCGAGGCTGGGCATGCTCAGCAGCGGCAAGCGCCAGCGGCCTGTCTCCTGCCAGGTCCGGGCATCGAGGCGACGGATCGTGTCCTGTCCATCGCTGGCGGGTTGCTCAATGTAGTAGAGGCCTTGTGCGTCCCGATGACGGAACCAGCTGAAGTCGGATGGCAGAAGCCGGTTGAGCTTCGGTGACTGCACAACCTGCCGGGGGAGGCTCAGCAGGGAGTAGCTGCCAGTACGGAATCGTTCGGGATAGCGATTGGACATCACTGGGGCGTAGCCAACGACCGGGTCCGGGGTGGCGAGGATGAACCCGCCGACCATGTCGTGCTCGCTTTCCCGGTGGCGGAGCCACTCGCGCCAGCCTTCATGTGGCAGCGCGGGAGCCCCGGATGAGAGTAACGCTTCATCAGGTGGGATGAGCGTGGTGTTTGGCGGCGACGGCAGCGCTGCGTGCTGGGTCGCATATGCGGCAGGACTGGCAGGAGGCAGCGGGATGTCGGCAGGAGCCTGTCGTAGCAGCAGGGCGAAGATTCACACGGCCACCACAGAATTGATGACAAGTACCAGCGATAGGGTGGTGCGTCGCGTCATGGACCAAGTGTACCGGGTTTACGCAACCTGTGAGGTGGTCCTAACGGGCGAGCCAGCGACGGGTCGCTTCGGCGACAAAGTCTGCACCGATGGGCAGCACGGCTTCGTCGAAGTCGAAGCGGGGATGATGGTGATAGTAGGTTTCGGCCTTGCGGTACGCACTGCCGAGAAAGACATAGCAGCCGGGGACCAGTTCCTGATAGAAAGCGTGATCTTCGCCCCCCATGCTGGGCTCTGGGTCCACGACATTGCGACGTCCGACGATATCGATTGCGACCTCCCGGCAGAAGTCCGCCATGCCGGCATCGTTCACCAGCGCCGGATTCTCCCGGTGATACGCCAGGGTGCCCCGGGCTCCGAAGCCTTTCGGGAGGTCGCGGACGAGGGCGGTCATTCGCTGCTCGACCCGGTCCTGGACTGCCCGGTCGAAGCTCCGGACGGTCCCTTCCATCGTCACGCGCGGCGGGATCACGTTGAACGCGTTGCCCGCATGGATCTGTCCGACTGTCACGACGGCTGTCGAGAAGGGATTGATGTTGCGTCCGACAATGGACTGAAACGCCGTGACCAGCTGGGCGGCAATAACAATGGGGTCGATAGCGCGATGAGGCATCGCTGCATGGCCGCCGGTCCCCTCGATGACGATCTCGAAACGGTCGACTGCCGCCATGGCGGGGCCGGTCACGACCCCGATCTTGCCGACTGGCAGGTGCTGCCAGATGTGGTAGCCGATGGTGGCATCGACCCCTGTCAGGATGCCGGCTTCGATCATGGCCCCGGCTCCGTTCAGGCCCTCCTCCGCCGGCTGGAAGTTGTAGCGCACCGTGCCTCTGGCAGGGGGAAGTTGTTTCAGCTGGCGGGCGGCACCGAGAAGAATCGCGACATGGGCATCGTGCCCGCACGCATGCATCACCCGGGCGTGCTGACTGGCGAACCCGTGGGCATTTTCTTCCTGAATCGGGAGGGCATCGATGTCGCTGCGGAGCATGAGGCAGCGCCCGGCGGTCTTCGACTTCTGGTCGGCCATGACCCCGGTCCCGGCCAGCCGCTTCCCTTTCAGTCCCAGCGCGGCGAGTTCTTCCAGGATGAGCTCTTGGGTCAGATTTTCCTGAAAGCCGAGCTCCGGGAACATGTGCACGGTCCGGCGCAGCCAGGCGAGGTCTGCCTGCGTGGTGCCGCGGGGATCCGGCGTGCTGTCCGAGAAGGTTTTCGCGGCGGCGGCGCGACGTTCTGCCAGGGTGAGACGGACTTTTTCCTGGGGGGGATGTCCGGGACGATCCGCATGGGAACGGGGGAGTTCGCAGGGGGTGGCTTTCATGTCGCTGATTGTAGTGGCGAGAGTGCGATCTGCGAGGCAGTCCGCGATCTCAGCGGCGCATCTGCCGCTCCAGCGCCTTGAGTTCGCGGATGAGCCCGAGGTACTGCTGGATGGTCCTGGCCACCGGGAGCTTGCTGGCCCCTTCCTTGAGGTCATAGCGAAGGACGAGTCCAACTTCGTCGATTCGGGCCTGAATCAGATGCAGCTTGATCAGAATTTCTGCCATGCAGGCAAAGCCCCGCTGGGTGACCAGCCCCGCAGGTCCGTAGGTCTCAAACGCCCGTTGCAGCGTCGCCACCCGATACGCCCGAAAGCCGCAGGTGTAGTCCCGCGCTCCGGGAATGGGGAACGCGGAACTCAGGAGCCACGATGCGCCGCGACTCAGGATCTGCCGGTGCTTCGCCAGGCCGACCTCGGCGCCACCGGGGGCATAGCGACTGGCGATGACTACATCCGCCGTGTCGTTCGCAATCCTCGCGGTCATGGTGTCGATGAGCGTCGCCGGATGGGTGTTGTCAGCATCGAGGGCGACTACGACATCGTGGGGGGTCTCGACATGTGCGCTGACCCAGGCAAAGCCGGTCGCCATCGCCTGCCCCAGGCCCCGGTTGCGGTCGTGGGGCTCCACAATGACCGGCCAGTCGCGGGCCGCCTCCCGGGCGAGCGCTTGTGTGGCATCGGCTGAGCCGTCATCCACCACGAGGATGCGATAGTCGCGTCCCTGCAGGGCGGTCCCCAGGGCTGGCAGGAGTTTGGGGAGAGCTGCCGCTTCGTTGTAGGCCGGGAGGAGGCAGGTGAGCATGCGGGGGGAAGGATACCCGCATCCGGCGGGTATACTCCGAAGGCCGGAACGGGGCGTAGCGCAGCCCGGTAGCGCGTCTGGTTTGGGACCAGAAGGCCGTCAGTTCAAGTCTGACCGCCCCGACCATTTTGAAGCAAACCCCCGCGGACATCGTGGGGGTTTGCTGTGTGTTGTGTTCGGCCACGCCCGAGCGCTCTTGTAAAAAAGGGGAATGTGGACATCGGTGGGAAATGTTGGGGGTGCGATTCATCGCGCCCTGTTCCAAACGCGCCGCGTCAGCGAAGTGCCCAGATGCACAGGCTGCGATAATTCGCAGCCTACATCGGTTCTCCTGCTCTCAGGCCAGCCTAGCATGAACTTCCTGATACGCTGATGCTGTGCAGTGGCTCGGCCGGGTGCTGATTATTGGCGGATTGCTGGGCGCGCTGGCAGTCGCGCTCCTGATCGCCGTGTGGATGGTGCGACCTGCACCGTCGAGCGTGCTGCTGCAGGTCCGTGGGCACTACCCCCCCGCAGATCGTGAGTTGATTCAGCTCCTCGGTGAGGGCCAGCGCGCGCTGGAAACGATTGATCCCACCGACCGTCCCGCCGTCTCACCGATAAAAAGAGCCATCTCCGCTCCATTTTTGGAACAGCAGGAAGAGCAGACCAGTGCGGCGCGGAAGGCATACCGCATTTCGCCCAGGGGCTATGAGCCCGGGACCGAACTGGAAGTCAGCACATTCAGGCATGTCGCCGATGAAGTGACGAAGCAGGGACTGGCGGCGCAGGATCTGGTACGTCTGGCTGCTGAAGCACAGACAGCGAGGCTGACCCGTGGCTATAGTGTCCCGGGTCTCGTGATCCGGGCGGCGCAGCCGAACTATCGCGCTGTGATCACGGGTCGCGAAGCCACCGCGATGCGGAACAGCGGCATCCGGGGACATTTGACTGGAGTCCCGGTCCCGACCGATGCACCGCTGGATCCCTGCTATCCGCTGGCGGTCAGTGCGGCGCTCCATCCAGAGGGACTTGGAGCGTCTCTCGCCGGAGTGAGCCAGATGCCGGGCTGGTCGCAGCAGGACCGGATCGCCACCGCCTTCAGTCTGGGGTGTCTCTTCTGGTGGTCCCGGGAGCCCGATCCGGAGCGCCTGTTCGCCATGCTGGAGCAGGATGCAGCGGGCGACCCGCTGTTGCGCCTGGCAGCGCTCTCAGGCGTCGTGCAGGGACTCAACAACTTCCTGATGGCCGATGACCCGCTGGAGAAGGAAGAGATCATCGCGTTTAACCGGACCTGGGCGAACACGATCGAGTCACCCTGGGTGGATGACGCCGCCACTGCGTGGATGCAGGGACCGAAAGATGTCGAGTCGTTTGTGCTGCTGGGACGGTGTCCGGCGTATCAGGGCTATGTCGAGCGGATTCCTGCCTGGGTAGCGAGCAGTGAACCAGGGGAGCAATTGCTGGCTACTTCGTTTATGGCTCAGCCAGGCTATGTCGGCTTCCTGGCCTTTGCGCATCGCGCCAGCTGGGAGGAGATCGTTGCCGGTGCACCTTATGCCGATCGCGAGTTCAACCGGCTGCTGTTCCTCGCCTATGCCGATGAAGTGATGCGGATGGAGGAGGCGGGACCGGCCGCCTGGCCGACCATGGTCCGGACCGGCCTGCAGGCGGAGCGGATCGACAGCCGGGTGCTAAGTCGGGTCCTGGGATCCCGTGCCGCTGGAACGTGGCAGACAGTCTGGCCCGCGCTGAAGTCAGCCATTCTGCAGCTGGAGTCGACCTCGCCAGGGAGTTCCCTCCAACAGACGTGGCCCTTTTTGCCGGTCCTGACCATTCCGGTCTGTCCGGTCCCGGGGGGACGGGGAACCGAAGACCCGGCGTTCCTCGATGCGGTCGATGGCGCGCTGCACGACTCCTGGAACTCCGGGAACGCCGCATTGCAGGCCGCGATTGTCGAATGGCATCTGCCGCGTATGCTGGAACACGGTGCGGGGCTGGCACGCTGGCAGAGTCGGCGCGATGTCCTGCGTCCCTGGCTGGCAGGAATGCAGGATCGGGAGCAGGCGTCGATGGTCCTGGCAGCGCTGGATGCGGCTCCCTGAGCAGGAGGCAGCCGTGTCACAATCGCCGGACCGATGGCATCACTACACGCAGCTTCATCATTGACGGCTCTGCGGCTGGCGGGGGGGCTCCTGGATGCTGCAGGGTCTCTGACGGTCGCGAACGCTGCGCTGGGATCGCTGCTGGGCTGGACTACAGCAGCGGTGACATCGCGGATCGGGCAGCCCTTTGCCACGCTCTTCGAAGATCTCTCGGCCCCGCTGGCTGCTGAGATAGTGCGGATCGCCAGCACAGAGGGGCAGTGGCATGGCGAGGTCTTCTTCCAGGATGCCCGGGGATTTGCAGTCCCGATTTATCTGGTGGTGTCGGAACTTGCTGATGCTGACACCACCAGCGCGAATCTGCTCTTTCTCGCGCTCAACTATGCCGAGCAGCACTATGCGCTGAGTGATCAGCTGCGTCGTCACACCCTGCTGCAGCGACTGTGGCATACGGTCCCCCTGGGCGTGATCGCAACCGACGGGGCCGGGACGGTGGTGCAGGTCAATGACGCGGCCCGGGAGTTGTGGGGATCGACCGGCGTCGTGCCGGACCCGGGAACAGCAGTGCATGACTGGCTCGCGCCCCTCGCCGGGGAAGTGCAGCTACTGATTCAGGAAGCACTCCAGCGGGGGACCGGGGGGCGGCTCAGTGATGCTCCCTTCACCGCTGCGGCGACCCCGATCGTCCATCTGGAGGTCCAGCCACAGGTGCGTCGCGGGCAGGTGGAGTCGGTGTTTGTGTTTGTCGAAGATCGGACTGCGGATTGTCTGCTGGAGGAACGCTTGCGCGAGAGTGAGCGCTTCGCCTCGCTCGGTTTCATGGCGGCGAATCTCGCCCACGACATCAACAGCCCCTTACAGAGTCTGCAGGGAGCCCTGGAGCGGATGCAACGGCGGGTCTCTGCCGGGGAGCCGGACCTCCGGGAGCTGGACGAGACCATCACCCGCAGTCTGAGTGTGGTGTCGCGGATCGCCGGCATTATTGGACCGGTGCTGGATCTGGCGCGTACTCCCACACCGCAACAGGTGCGACTGCCAGTCGCCAAACTGCTGGAGCAGCTCGTCGAGGAATTGCAGATGCATCGACGCATGACCAGTGTCGAACTGCTGGTTGAAGTCGCGGGGGATGCCGGGCTGGTGGAGACCGATCCCGGGGTCGTGCAGCAGATCCTGACGAATCTCGTCATCAATGGCATCCAGGCGCAGGGTGGAACAGGTCGGGTCATGCTGCAGGCGACGAAAGACGACGATGGCACCGTGCGCTTCCGGGTGCAGGATTGCGGACCGGGCGTCCCACTGGAAGTCATCCCGCATCTCTTTACCCCTTTTTTCACGACGAAACCGGTGGGGGAGGGGACCGGCCTCGGGCTCTATGGCAGCCGGGCCCTGGCGATCAAGCTGGGGGGCTGGCTCAGTTATCTCCCGCAGGAAGAGTCTGGTGCGTGCTTCGAATTGACCCTGCCCGGCGTGGTCGCGGACGCGCCCTGATCCCCCCCGATCCAGCCAGAACTGATCTGTGTGTGATACATTCCTGCCAATGGTCCGGACAGGACATACCGTGCAACGACTGCAGGCTGGTCTCCTGATATGGGGACTGGCAGCGATGATCTGGCTCGGGATGGTCCCGCTGGTGCTCTGCCAGGGTGCTTTCGGTGATCGTCGGATCGAGCAGGGATTTCCGGCGATGTGCTGCCAGGAATCCCAGCCGGATGCCGGGACGCTCTGCTGCGCGCCGGAGACCGACGCCTGCGTCGATGTTGCACTCTCGCCCGTGGTCCGACGTCCGGACCGGGTCCAGCAGGAAACACTTCAAGTTGTGATGCCCGACAGCTGGCTCCCCGGGCAAGTCGTACGGCTCTGGCCGGGTGCGCAGACCCGATCACCGGATGGCGTGATCAGGATTGATCCGGAGATGCCATCGTTGACGTTGTTGCTCATGCGCAGTGTCGTGCTGTTGATGTAAAGGCCTGGCTGGCGATATCGAAGTCGCCGCAGACATCAGGCTGATCACGGGAACTGGTTTATGTGATCCTCGCAGGAGGTGCGGGATGAACGTGTTGCTGAACAGGCGCCTGAGGGCGCTGGGCTGCTGTGCAGTGCTGCTCACAGGGGGCCATGTCCAGGCGCTGGCTTCGGAGCCTCAGATTCCCTGGACCCTGGAAGCGCTCCAGGCGACAGCGCTGGCACGAGATCCCTGGCTGCAGAGCGAAGGACTCCTGGCGGCACAGCAATCCGCAGCGGAGGCGCAGGGCCGTCGTCGTCCGGCCCCCTCGTGGTCGCTGGAGCTGGAGGATGTCCTCGGGTCCGGGGATTACACCGGCCTTAAGAGTGGCAGTCTGCGCTGGTCGTACTCCCAGGACCTCGAGCCAGGCGCGCGTCGGACTGCCCGGGTGCAGCTGGCACAGCAGGAGCGCCTGGTCGCGGAGCTGGAACTGGCGCGGTATCGCCACGACCTGCGCATGGAGGTCACGGCGGCCTGGCAGGAGTGGCTGCTGGCGGGGTCGCGACGTGCGCTGGCGGAGCAGGAAGCTGGCTGGTATGGGCAAATGGCGGAGGTGGTGCGGCAGCGGGTCGATGCCGGAGTCGCGGCCGAGGTGGATTATCAGCGCGCCCGGATCGCCCTGGAGCAGAGTCAGCTCGCGATTGATCGGGCCATCGCACATCAGGCGCTCGCCCGGGCAGGGCTCGCGCAGTTTGCCGGTGTCGCCCCCGAGGAAATGGTGCTGGAAGCCGCCACGCTGCCGGAGCCGGAGCCGCTTGCTCCATTGGAAAGCTGGTTGAAGCTGATGGGCACCCATCCCGAATTGCGCTGGATGGATGCGCGATTGGGAGTGCTGGAAGCGACTGCGGTGCTACAACTGGCAGAGGGGCAGTCCGAGCAAAGCTGGAGCGTCGGGATCACCGCGCATCAGGACCCGTCGGATGTTTCCTTCACTGGCGAATGGTACTGGACGTGGCCCCGGGGAAACCGGCAACGGGATGCGGCACAGGTGACACGTCTGGAGGCGGCCCGGCTTGTCCAGGAGCAGGCCTCGCTGGCGCTCGCACTGGAGCGATCCTTGCGTCAGCAGTACAGCAGGACCGCGAGTGCACGTCAGGCCATCACTGCGCTGGAATCGACGCTCCTCCCGCAGGCCCGGGAAGTCGCCCTCCTCATGCGGGAGGCGTATCAGGCCGGGAAGATCGGGCTGATCAGTGCGCTGGATGCCGAAGGGGAATGGTTTGCGTTATTGGAGGAGCGACTGGAGTTGCTGGAGGCCTGGCACGAGGCCCGTCTGGAGTTGCAGCGTACGAGTGGCCAGCCCAGGCTGCTGACATCGTCGATGACCGGGGAGGCGCTATGAACGTCCGATACACCCTGTTGCTCTGCTGGTGCGGCGCGTTACTGCTGGGATGCCAGGGGGGAGCGAGAGCCTCCAAAACGGAAGCCGCCGACCCTCATGAAGCCCATGCAGCTCACGCGCATGATGACCGCGACCATGATGATCACGCGGGGCACGATCACGAAGGTGATGCCCACGATGACCATGCCCACGACGATCACGAAGGCCACGACGACGTTCACCTGGATCTGGCGGCCCTGCGATCCCGGGGGGTGGAAGTCGGGGCGGCAGGTCCCGGACGGCTGCAGCAGGCGCTGGAGCTGACCGGTGAGGTGGTGCTGAACGCCGATGCCCTGGGGCATGTCATGCCCCGGATCACGGGGGAAGTGGTGGCAGTCCATGCCGGACTGGGAGATCAGGTCCGGCAGGGGCAGACGCTGGTGGTGCTGCGGAGCCGCGAGCTGGCCAGCGCGATGGCGTCGTGGCGGGCTGCGCGCAGTCGGGTCGCTATCGCACAGGTCCGGGCGGACCGGGAGCAGCAACTATTCGAGCGGGGGATTAGTCCACAGATCGATGCGCTGAACGCTGCCCACGACCTGGAGACGACCCGCATCGATGCGGACCTCGCGCTGCAGCAGCTGATGGCCCTGGGGTTGAGCCGTCAGCGGGCGGAGCAGCTGCCGGATCGTCCGGGTGCTGGTGAGGATCAGCTGGCGATAGCCGCGCCGATGCGGGGGGTCGTGCTGGAGCGTCATGTGTCGGTCGGTGAGATCGTGGACCCCGGCCGGGATCTCTTTCTGATAGCCGATCTGGAAAGCGTCTGGGTCCAGCTCGATGTGCCGGCGAGTGACCTGCGCAATGTGTCGCCGGGGCAGCGGGTGGATCTGCGGGATCAGAGCGGGCGTCAGGCCTCGGGAACGATCAGTGTCATAAGCCCGATGACAGATGGAGCCTCGCGCAGCGCAATCGCCCGGGTCATTCTCCCCAATCCGGAGCGTCACTGGCAGCCCGGTCAATTTGTCACCGCCCAGGTCTCAGGCGAAGGCCAGGAGGTGGCGTTGTGGCTCCCGATGACCGCATTGCAGACCAACGGCAGTCAGGTCCAGGTGTATGTGACGGATAACGCCGGCGGAGTCGCGCCGCGGGAAGTCACCCTGGGTCGCAGGGATGCGCAGGGTGCGGAGGTGCTCTCCGGACTCACGGCTGGTGAACAGGTGGTGTTGCAGGGGGTGTACCTGGTCAAGGCAGAGCTCGGCAAAGCGGAGGCAGATCATGGCGATGCGCACTGATGCCGGTTCCCACGCCCTGAGGGGAGGCGCTGCCGATGCTTGAGCGCCTGCTCCGATTCGCCGTCGACCACCGGGTCCTGGTCGTCCTGCTGGCGCTGCTGGCAGGAGCCTTTGGTGTCCAGGCGCTACTGGAGCTCCCGATCGATGCGGTGCCGGACATCACCAATAACCAGGTCCAGATCAACATCGAAGCGCCATCGTTGTCACCGGAGGAGGTGGAGCGACGGGTCACGTTGCCTCTGGAGGTCGCTCTGGCCGGCACACCAGGGCTTGATTACACCCGCTCCCTCACCCGCAACGGCTTCGCGCAGATTACGGCGGTCTTTCATGACCGGGTGGATATCTATCTCGCGCGGCAGCTCATCGCGGAACGGCTGCGGGAAGCGTCCGACTCGATCCCGTCGGGGGTGGAGCCCCAGCTCGGACCAATCGCGACAGGGCTGGGAGAGGTGTACATGTACGCCGTCGACTTCGCCCCTTTCGGCAGTAGCCGGACACGGGGTGATGTCCCGGGCTGGCAGCCCGATGGGCGGTATCTGACCCCGGAGGGGCAGTGGCTATCGACAGCTGAGGAGCGACTGACCTATCTGCGAACCGTGCAGGACTGGATCATCGCGCCACGTCTGAGTCGCGTGCCCCAGGTGGCGGCGGTGGACGCCATCGGCGGATTCGAGCGTCGCTTTGTGGTGCAGCCGGACACCCGGGAGCTCCTGGCCTATGGCCTGACCACGACCGATTTGGTCGAAGCGCTGGAAGCGAACAATCTCAACAGCGGTGCCGGGACGCTGGAGTCAGGGGGCGAAGCCTGGGTGGTCCGGGGTGAGGGACGTCTCCAAACGGTGGGGGACCTCGCGGACATCGTGGTCGGGACACGACAGGGGACTCCCATCCGGTTGCGTCAGGTGGCAACGATCACAGAAGGAACGGCGTATCGCACGGGGTCCGGATCGCACAACGGCGAGGAGTCAGTGATCGGGACCGCCATCATGCTGCTGGGGGCGAACAGCCGGACCGTAGCGGCGGGGGTCGATGCCGCCATGACGGAGATTCGTCCGAGTCTCCCGCCGGACATTGAAGTGACGACTCTCCTGAATCGGATGAAGCTGGTGGATGCCACGATCCACACGGTGGAGAAGAATCTCACCGAAGGGGCCTTGCTGGTCATCGTGGTGCTGTTCCTGCTGCTGGGGAACATCCGGGCAGCGCTGATCGCGGCCCTCGCGATCCCGCTGTCGATGCTGTATGCCGCCATCGGGATGCGGCAGCTGGGGATCAGCGGCAATCTGATGAGCCTCGGGGCGCTCGACTTCGGGCTGATTGTGGATGGCGCGGTCATCATTGTCGAGAACTGCCTGCGGGTACTGGGGGAGCGTCAGAAAGCCCTGGGGCGACTGCTGACACAGGAAGAGCGACTGCAGGCGGTGTTTGAGGCGAGTCGGCAGGTACGGTCGGCGACCGCATTTGGTGAGGCGATCATCATCACGGTGTACATCCCGATCCTGATGCTGACCGGTGTCGAAGGCAAAATGTTTCAGCCGATGGCGGCGACCGTCATCTGCGCACTCATCGGGGCGTTCATCCTGTCACTGACGCTGGTCCCGGCTCTGGTCGCGCTCTGGGTGACCGGCCCTGTATCGGCACATGAGCATGTCCTGATCGGCCCCCTGCAGCGGCTTTATCGTCCGACGCTGAAGCTGGCACTCCGCTGGCGCTGGGCAGTAGTGGGGAGTGCTATGGCACTGGTCCTGGGGACTGGACTGGTCTGGCAGGGACTCGGGCGAGAGTTCATCCCGACCCTGGATGAGCAGGATGTCGCCATCCATGCCCTGCGGATTCCGAGTACGGGGCTGGTGCAGTCGACCGCGATGCAGCTGGAAGTGGAAGAGAGACTGCTTGCGATGCCGGAAGTGATGCATGTCTTCTCCAAGACCGGGACCGCAGAGGTCGCATCGGACCCCATGCCCCCCAGTGTGTCGGACACGGTCGTGATCCTGCATCCGCGTCGCGACTGGCCAGCGGGGAGCGGAGACAAGCGTGCCCTGCTGGACCGGATGACCAGCGCGTTGCAGGCGATCCCGGGGCACAACTACGAGTTCACGCAGCCGATCGAGATGCGGTTCAACGAGCTCATCGCCGGTGTACGAAGCGATGTCGCGCTGAAACTATACGGCGATGACTTCGGGCAACTGGAAGCCAAAGCGGCGGAGCTGACCGCTGTGCTGGAGCGGATTCCGGGAGCGGCGGATGTCCGGGCGGATCAGGTCAGCGGCCTGCCGGTCCTGACACTGACCACCGACCGGGCTGCGCTGGCGCGCTATGGCCTCCATGTCGCAGATGTTCATCAGGTGCTGCAGGTCGCGGTGGCGGGGACCGAAGCCGGGGACATCTACGACGGCGACAGGCGGATTCCGATTCTTGTCAGGGCACCGGAGGCGATGCGGACGGACCTGGATGCTCTCCATGCCCTGCCGGTCCCGCTGCATGACAGTGAGGGAGGGGGGATGGTGGGTCATGTGCCGCTGGGGATGGTGGCGCAACTGTCGCTGAGTGAGGGGGTGAATCAGGTGACCCGGGAAAATGGACGTCGCCGCCTCGTGGTGCAGACCAATGTCCGGGGACGGGACCTGGGGAGCTTTGTCGAGGAAGCCCAGTCGCGGGTCCGGGAGGAAGTGGAGCTGCCGACCGGGATGTGGATCGAGTGGGGCGGGCAATACGAGAATCTGGAAAGCGCCGGTGCTCGCCTGCGACTGGTGGTGCCGCTCTGCTTCGCGCTGATTCTGCTGCTGCTCTACACGACCCTGGGGACCTGGCGTCATGCCCTGCTGGTTTTTGTAGCAGTGCCGCTGGCGCTGACCGGCGGCATCGGTGCGCTGGTCGTTACCGGACAGTCCTTTTCGATCTCGGCGGCAGTCGGCTGCATCGCCCTGTCGGGGATTGCGGTTCTCAACGGGCTGGTGCTGGTGACGTTCATCAATCAGCTCCGGGCCGATGGCAGTCCCCTGGACGACGCGATTCTGGAAGGGTGTGCTGTCAGGCTTCGGCCAGTCCTGATGACAGCGCTGGTGGCGAGTCTCGGGTTCCTGCCGATGGCCCTGGCGCACGGCACCGGCGCGGAAGTGCAGCGTCCCATCGCGACCGTGGTCATCGGCGGGCTGATCAGCGCGACACTGCTGACGCTCGTGGTGCTGCCAGCGCTGTATCGCCTCACGGAGGGGTGGGCGGAAGGCAGGAGTCATCAGGCGTAGCTATACTCGCCCCCGGCCCGGGATCGTGGTGTCGGGCACGGAAAGGATCGCGCATGGAACCCCTGAGTCATCTGTTGCCGGAACGTGTCCGGGAGATCCTGAGCTGGTATCCCGCAGACAATCCGGGGACCAAGACCAACCTGGTGCGCCTGCTGATGCAGGGGCGTCTGGCCGGGACCGGCCGACTGCTGATCCTGCCGGTCGACCAGGGGTGGGAACATGGCCCCGGACGGTCCTTTGGGATGAACCCGGCGGCGTATGACCCGCGTTACCACTTCCGGCTGGCGGTGGAGGCGGGGTTGTCGGCTTACGCTGCTCCGCTGGGCTTTCTGGAAGCTGCGGCGGATGCGCCGGGGGCCATTCCGCTGATTCTGAAGGCGAACAACCACGACATCCTCATGGAGGAAGCGAACCCGCTGTCGGCCCTGACCGCGACGGTGGATGATGCCCTGCGCCTGGGGTGTGTCGGCATCGGTTACACGATCTATCCGGGGACCGCCGAGCGGGGAAGCAGCTATGAGCAGCTCCGGGAGGTGATCGCGGAGGCCAAAGCGGCGGGCCTGGTGGTGGTGGTCTGGTCGTATCCCCGGGGTGGCGATCTGAGCAAGAGTGACGAAACCGCCCTGGATGTGATCGCGTATGCGGCGCACATCGCGGCGGAGCTCGGGGGGCACATCATTAAGGTGAAGCTGCCATCTGCGGCCCTCGGCGAGGCCGGGAGCCTGAAGGCGACCCGCCAGCTTTACGAATCCGAGGGGATTCCGCGGGAGCCGTTGAGTGCCCGGGTGGCGCATGTGGTGCAGGCGACTTTTGCCGGACGTCGGCTGGTGATTTTCTCCGGGGGCGCGAAGGCGACCGACGAGACGCTATATGAGGAAGCCCGGGCGATTGTCGACGGGGGCGGGCACGGGTCGATCATGGGCCGGAACGCCTTCCAGCGTCCGCAGGCAGCGGCCCTGTCGCTACTGAGCCAGCTGCTCGATATCTATAAGGGATAGCAGCAAGAGGGGCCTGCCGCTGCCGGAAGCGTGTGCGGCAGTCCAACAGGAATAGTGAGCGCTAGAAGAAGGGTTGCGGTTCCCGCGTCACCTGTGGAGTCGCCGCAGGTGTGACACTGGGGTCCAGGGGTGCCCAGTGCTCCTGCAGATGCGCTTTGAGGAGCAGAATGCGATTAAGTGAAGCCTCCAGGTCTGCCCGATCAAGCCAGCCCTCGCGGTAGTACTTCACCAGCGCTTTATGAATCGCCCGGAGAGTCGCGGGCTCCCGGGAGACCAGGAGCAGATCGATCCCGGCGCGTCGCATGGCGATAGCGCTGTCGACCGGATTTGGCAGCGCCTTCATCAGGAGGTCATCGCTCCAGATGACCGCCTCCTCCCCGACTCCGAGTTCCTGGCGGAGTGTCTGCTGCAGCAGCGGCCGCGAGAAGCCGGTGGGGGCATCGTTCCCCGTGAGGGCGGGCCAGCGCAGGTGCGCGATCATTATGCCGAGCGGGGCAGGTCCGGTCTGCAACAGCTGATGCCGGAAGAGGTCGCGATAGACGCTCCCCTCCAGTTGCAACCATTCGCGCTGGGATTGCTGGACCGTCGGGAGGGTGAGATGCGAATCGAAATCGGCGTAGCCATGCCCGGGGAAATGCTTGAGGACCGGGACCGCCCCGACATGCCAGGCGGCATCCACGAAAGCGCGCCCGCCCCGCAGGACCGCTGCAGGATCGCCGCCAAAGCTCCGCTCATGCTTCCCGATGGCGTCGTTGAGGGGCTCGGCATCGATGTCGATGACCGGCGCGAGGAGGACATCGACCCCCACGGCATGGGTTCCCTGAATCATCGTGACGAGGGCGGACTCCATCGCGGCATCGGGCAGAAGGCTGAGCTGTAGTGCGGACGGGGCGACCACGACCCCTTCAGTTATCGCCGCTACTTTCCCGCCTTCCTGATCAGCGCAGAGGAGCGGCGGAACCGGGGTGGCGGGGGTGGTCCGCAGAAAGCGGGCCAGGGCCAGGACCTGGTCCCGGCTACGGACCGGTTTCGTGGTGAGGAGGACCCCGCCGATGGGGACAGGCGGCAGGTCGCCGCTTCCCTCGAGGATGGGGGTCAGGTCCTCGGGGCGATTGGTGGAGCCCCAGATGAGGAGCTGTCCGACCTGCTCCTCTAAGGTCCATTGCGAGAAGTCCGGCAGCTGGGCTGCGGCATCCGCCCGTTGCTCTCCGGAACCGGCGAGCAACAACAGGCACCAGATGAGGCTGAGCAGCCAGGCGCGGGATTCGGTGGCGCAGCGCATCAGGACGCCGCCTCAGCCGGAGGCTGCATGAGCTTCAGCAGATTGCCATCGGGGTCCTGCAAAGTCGCCAGACTCCCCCAGGGCTCGTGGGCGAGGGGTCCCAGAAATGTGACACCGGCAGCACTTAGAGTGGCGACAGTGGTGGCGATGTCTTCGGTCCGGAGCGTCAGAACCGCCCCGCAGTGGGGTCCGTGGGCATCATGAGGAATCGGCGGCACCGGATCGCCGCCGGTGTAGTGGAGTCCCAGTCGTACACCCCCGCAGTCGAAGGCGGACCACCAGTCGGTCGCTTCCAGAGGGGTGAGACCCAGCAGATCGCGATAGAAGGCGGTCGCCCGGGCCATGTCGCTGACATTGAGGTAGATGTCCTGGACGCCTGTGATCATGCTCACGATTGTAGGGGACGGCCCGAGAGGTCGGGGCTACACTGACCGCATGACAGACGCCCCCCTCCCCGGCGGTACGGAATATCACCGCCTGACGCTGCAGTCGCTGAACTACGAAAGTTATCTCAAGGTGCCGGAGTTGCTGTCGCTCCAGCAGCGACTGTCCGATCCGCCGCACCACGACGAGATGTTCTTTATCGTCATTCATCAGGCGTTCGAGCTCTGGTTTCGCCTGTTACTGCACGAGACCGATCATCTGGTGAGCTTTCTTGATGCCGGGTCGATGTCCCGTGCGCTGAAAGTCCTCAAGCGGCAGATTGCGATCATGGACCTCCTGGTAGATCAGATTGAGCTCCTCGCCACGCTGACCCCGGTGGAGTTCGGAGGCTTCCGGGACAAACTGAAGCCAGCCTCGGGTTTTCAGTCAGTGCAGTACCGGGAAATGGAGTTCGCCTACGGCAACAAGGACCCCTTCTTTCTGCAGTTCTTTGCCGGACGAACCCGGGAGCTGACCCAGCTGGAAGCACGTCTGGCGAGTCCCAGCGTGTATCACCACTACTGGCGGGCATTGCAGCAGGCGGGGTATCCCGTACCGGAAGAGATGCTGGAGAAGACCGGACCGGGACTGGGGCATGCGGCCCCCCGGGTACCGGCTTCGGAGGCAGGTGTGGCGTTCCTCAAGGAGCTGTACGAGCATCCGGGGACCGAGTTCCACTGGGTGCTGTTAAGTGAGGCGTTGCTCGACTTCGACATGCTGGTCGCCCAGTGGCGTCGGACCCACCAGCTGATGGTGGACCGGACTATCGGCGGCAAGACTGGCACCGGGGGGTCGAGTGGCGCGGAGTTTCTCAAGAGCCGGATGGATGTCCGGTTCTTCCCGGAGCTCTGGAGTGTCCGGGGGGTCATCAGCGAGGCCGACGGGAGCTACTAAGCGCGTTTGCGTTTGCGTGCCGAAGCCTTTTGAACTCGCAATCCTCCAGCCGCTGTTATATCTGTCGGTGCCCTGCGTAAATCTCCACGATGGTGGGCCTCCCGCCGGGCAGGATCCTGGCCCTCCCCTACAATCAGCAGCGCCATGGAATTCGACGTCTTCTTCTCCATCTGCCAGACGCCGGTGGACGGCTACCTGCCGGATGAAGCCACCATGCTGCGGCACTTCCTGGAACAGGTCCAGGTCGCAGACCGCCTGGGAGCCGGCTGCGCCTGGATCGCGGAGTCGCATCTCTCCTGCCAGGTGCAGAAGCAGAATCCGGGGGCGGTGATTCCGCATTTCGAGGGCGAGATCGCGGTCAATGTCGATTTTTTGCAGCTCGCGACCCGGGTCTTCGCCGAGACCGACCGTATCCATTGCGGCTCCGCGATTATGAACATCCTCTCCAATGGCGGACCAATCGCGGCGGCGGAGCGAATCCGCGCCTTTCTCCTGCTGCATGGCTTGCGAGCGGGGGAGCAGCGCCAGCTGGAGGTCGGGTTTGCGGCCGGACGCTTCCCCTTTATCTACGCCCCCTACGGCATCGTGCCCCGTAATGCAGTCGAGGCGGCGGCCTGGCATGCGGTGCTGACGGAGACGTTTGAGGAAGCGACCGAAATCTTCCTGCGGCTACTGAAGGGGGAGACCCTCTCCTCGGATCAGCTGGTGCCCCGGGTCCTGACCCGGGAGGATGTCCGGACCGATGAGGACTGGGACCGGGTGATGAAGGCCCACGGGCGGTACACCCCTGCCATTCCCCTCGCACCCCGCTGGACCTTCCCGCAGATTAAAATCGTGCCGCAGGACCCCACGCTGGATCACCTGCGTCTGACCATTGGATCGCACTACCCGGCAACCCAGATTTTCGCGAACACCATCCTCCCCTGCGGGGTCTTCAATCTCTCCATCACGCCAGGAGCCGAGATCGAGACGACCCATCAGCGGATGCTCCAGCATTTCCACCCGGATGGCGGAGCCTGGCATCGTCGCCTCATGCCGCGGACAGTCCTCGTCTTTATCAACGAGGACCCTGGCTGTACGCCCGCCGAGAAGAATCGTCGCGCCCGGGAGCAGGCGGACAAGGCGATCGCGAATTACTGGCTGGCGGTGGAGGGGACGCTCGACCCGATGAAGATCGCAAAGGCGACCGACAATGCCCTGGTCGGGGATGCCGCCACGATCCGGTCGCAGCTGGCGGAGCGCTTTGACCCGGAGGATCGTCTGATGCTCTGGTTCGACTTCCACAACCACGATTCCGGGCAGGTCATCCGTGGCATGGAAGCGTTTTTCGGCAGCATGCGGGAGTAGGATCGCTCTGGTGTTTCGCTGACGGCACCCAGCGGCGCATGCGCCGTCCTCCTGGATGACCGGACCCGGTAAGAGTGGCATCGACTGTGGCGAGAAGCCGCGCGTACACTCTCTCCCATGACCGACCTCGCTCCTGTCCCTGCTGCTACCGATGCCCCGGTCTATGTCGACTGGAAGCCCCTGGTCGACTACCGGCGCAACGGCATCGCCGAAACCACCATCCACGGCGCTGTTTCGTGGGTCCACGGACGCGACCTCTTTTACTCTTTTGGGGGGAATGTCCTGGTCTATGGCCGGTCGATGATGAAGCCGGTGGCGATGAAGGTCTTCGCTGAGGATTTCCGCGAGACCCTCACCTGGGAAGAGAAGGCGCTGGCGGTGGCGAGCCACAACGCCGACACCGAACACATACGGGTCGTGAAGGGGATGCTCTCGGAGTATGAGCTGGGGCTGATGCAGACACCGTTTGATGTGCCGCTCATGCAGTTCGGACGCCAGGTGCGGCGTCCGCGACGCTGGTACCACTGCTGCTCGGGGGAGCATGCCGCCATCATCCGGGGCTGCAAGATCAAGGGCTGGCCCCGGGTCGGCTATGTCTGGCCTCATCATCCCTTCACGCAGGGGTTCATCACGACCTGTCAGCGGATGCTCGGGGAGGACTGGTATCCCGCGCAAATCGCGAAAGACGGTTGCGGGCTGCCGACCCTCTCGATGACGGTCACGGAACTTGCGACCTGTTTTGCCGCGCTGGTCCGGGAGAAGGACGAGGACTGGATCTGGGAGGCGATGATTCGTCACCCGGACCTGGTGGGGGGGTTCAATCGCCTCGACTCCACCATCCTCAAGGCGGGGCAGGGGAAGGTCATCGCCAAGGAAGGAGCAGATGGGCTCCTGGGGATGGCGATCGAGCATCCGGAGTTCCCCGAGGGGCTCGGAGTCGTGATCAAAATCGCCCACGGCTGGAACATGCAGGCAACCTGGTATGTCGCGCGGATGGTCCTGGCGGTCCTGGGTATCGACCTCAGGAATCCCTACAAACTGCATCGCCAGAAGGCGTTCATCGTGCAGGAAGTCATTCCGCCGGCGCTGCGGGAGCGTCTGGCGGGCTATGAGCTGTGGGATGACTGGGACCCGGACATCGACCGCTGGGAGTTTGATCCCCGGGATTACAACGATGAATTCGCGGCACTGCTGACACCCCCTTCCGAGGACCGGGCATGAGCTTCTACAACCCGCGGCTAGAGGAGCAGCTCAATGCCGCCCAGCTGCCACAAGCGCGGCAGTTCATCAACGGTGCGTTCGTGGCATCGCAGTCCGGAGACGTCCTCGATGACATCGAGCCGGCGACCGGGGAAACACTCGCGCGGATCCCCCGGGGGAATGCTGCCGATGTCGAGGCCGCTGTGGCAGCTGCCTGGGACGCGGCTTCGGAGTGGGGTGCGCTCCCGGCCTCTGAGCGGAGCGCCTGGCTCCTGAAGCTCGCCGATGGCATCGAGGCGCGATTTGATGAACTCGCGACCCTCGAAGCCCGCGACACCGGGAAGCCGATCTCGCTCGCCCGGACCATGGACATCCCCCGGGCGATCCACAACTTCCGTTTCTTCGCCGGGGCGATCCTGCATGAACGTGACCACGCCCTGCATCAGCCGGGGGTGCTGACCTACACGCAGCATCGTCCGGTGGGAGTCGCAGCCCTCATCAGTCCCTGGAATCTGCCGCTCTACCTCCTGACCTGGAAGATCGCGCCCTGTCTGGCCTGGGGGAACTGTGCGGTGGCCAAGCCGAGCGAACTGGCACCCCTGACCGCCCACGCCCTGGCGGAGATTGCGGCCGAGATCGGGCTGCCGCCAGGGGTCCTGAACATCGTGCATGGCCTCGGGCCGGAGGTTGGGCAGGCGCTGATCGACCATCCGCGCATTCCCGCGATTTCCTTCACGGGGGGGACCGCGACTGGTCGACTGGTCGCTCAGGCGGCGGCGGGTCGGTTCGCCAAGACCTCGCTGGAACTGGGGGGCAAAAATCCGAACATCGTTTTCAGCGATGCCGATTTCGATGCCGCGCTGGCGATGACGGTCCGTTCCAGCTTCGCCAATCAGGGCGAGATCTGTCTCTGTGGGTCGCGGATATTCGTGGAGCGGACGAGTTACTTCCCCTTTGTCGAGGGACTCATCGAGCGGGCGGCGGCGCTGGTGATCGGCGATCCGCTGCAGGAGTCCACGCAGATGGGAGCGCTTATCAGTGCGGCTCATCGGGAAAAAGTGCAGGGGTATATCGCGCTGGCGGAGGCCGAGGGGGGGCGGGTGCTCGGTGGCGGACAGGTCCCATCGGGGCTGCCAGCCTCCCATAGCGGGGGATTTTACCTGGAGCCGACTGTGATTGGCGGAGTCGCGCCATCAGGACGCTGTATGCAGGAAGAGATCTTCGGTCCGGTGGTGACAGTCACGCCCTTCGATGACGAGACGGAGGTCATCGCCTGGGCAAACGGGGTGGACTATGGGCTGTCGGCGTCGGTCTGGACCCGGGACGTCTCGCGGGCGCACCGGGTGGCAGCGTCGCTGCAGGCAGGAACCGTCTGGGTCAATACCTGGTTGCTGCGGGACCTCAGAGCCCCCTTTGGCGGGGTGAAGGCATCAGGACTGGGACGCGAAGGGGGGCAGGACTCCCGGGAGTTCTTCACGGAGGCACAGACAGTCTGTGTGAAAATGGAGTCATGACACTCCTGGACGAATTGCGGTCCCGACGGGAGGAGATCCTCGCTATCGCGCAGCGGCGAGGTGTGCGGAACATCCGGATTTTTGGATCGGCTGTCCGGGGTGAGGAACGGCCGGAGAGTGACATCGATCTGCTGGTGGAGATGGACTCCAACCGGTCGTATCTGGACCTGGGAGGATTTGCCGTCGAGGTCGGCTCCATTTTCTCGCGGCGGTGTGATGCTACGACTGAGCGGATGCTGCATCAGCTCATACGGGATCAGGTCCTGGGGGAAGCGGTCCCATTGTGAAGAATCCCCGGTTGTACATTTGCCACTGTCAGGTCGCGCTGGCGCGCATCCGCGAGATTACTCTCGATGGGCGGCTCCGGCGGGGTGAAGCGACTTGGGTGGAGGAGGAAGCTTTTCTCCGCACAATGCACACTTTGCTGGAGTCATTTACAAGCCTACAGAGCCTTGTATCACGTGACCACCATGACATTGACTGGCCGGGACTGACCGGATTCCGGGGTGCGCTGGTGCACCAATATCTGGAACTCGAGTGGGATCTGATCTGGGACGTGGTGGATCACGAGATTCCCCGGCTGGCAGCGATTATTGACGAGCTTGCACAGGAGCAGGAAAGACGCCGCTAGCGTCGCACAAGGAGAAGCAACTCATGCCCATCATCGCCGGTGTCCTGGCCCCCCATCCCCCCCACCTCGTGTATGGGGAGAATCCGCCACAGAATGAACCCCGTGCGGAATGTGGTTGGGAGGAGTTGCGCTGGGGCTATGAGCGATGCCGGGCGCACATCCTTGCGAAGAAACCGGATGTGATACTGGTCCATTCGCCCCACTGGACGACGGTGGTCGGCACCCATCTGCTGGCAGTCCCGCACTTCGAGGGGCTCTCCGTCGATCCCATCTTTCCCAACATCTTCCGGTACCACTACGCGCTGGATGTCGATGTAGAGCTGGCGGAAGCCATCGCTGCTGAGGGGGAAGCTGATGGGCTCACCATGCAGCTCATGCGGAACCCGCAATTCCGGGTGGACTACGGCACGATCACGTCGTGCCATCTGATGAACCCCGCCTGGGATATCCCCATTGTTGGCATCAGCGCCAACAACAGCCCCTACTATTTTTCCAATGAGATGGGCCAGGAGCTGATGCTGAAGCTCGGGGCCGCGACTCGTCGCGCCATCGACCGTCTCGGACGTCGCGCGGTGCTGCTGGCATCGAACTCGCTGTCGCATCGTCATTTCACCGAGGAGCCGGAGCTGCCCGAGGACATGAGCCACGAGCATGTCTATCACCACGGGCAGTATCTCTGGGACATGGAAGTGCTGAAGCTGATGCGGGAGGGCAAAACGCGACAGCTGATCGATGTCCTGCCGGAGTTCATGGACCATGCGGTGAGCGAGGTGAAGGCTGGTGCGCTCTCCTGGATGATCGGCGCGCTCGACTATCCCGACTATCCGGCGGTAGTGCACGCCTACGGCAATGTCATCGGGACCGGCAACGCCATTGTCGAGTGGGACCATGAGTACTACACGACCGGCCACGATTCCGGCGCGTCGGGGCTGGGAGCACGTCCGGCACCCGACCCCGCGACGATTGCGCGGTACCAGGGAGCCGGGACGAAGTAGCTTTTGACACTCAGACCGCAAGCCAGCAAAGAAGGGAACAGGCCATGACAGACTCAGAATGGGGCTTCGATGAAGTCTTCGACGTCACATCATCGGTCAAGGCCATTGAGTCTGACATCGACTCCATCAAAGATTCGGTCAGCACCCTTGAGCCCACCACAGTCACCATCAAATGTTCGGTCGACACCATTGAGACCGACATAGACACCATCAAAGATTCGGTCAGCACCATTGAGACCGACATAGACACCATCAAATATTCGGTCGACACCATTGAGACCGACATAGGCTCCATCAAAGATTCGGTCAGCACCATTGAGACTGGCATGGAGGGGGTGGAAGATCACCTCTCCAATATCGAATTGGCGCTTGACAGTATCCTCGATGTTTTGCGGGACATCGCGGACAAGCTAGATGACATCAAGACCAACACTGAGTCTTGAGCTTCAACCACGGGGTCGCCGTAGAATGCATGCCATGCATCCCGACCCCTGTATTGCCAGGGCCTGCCTGGTCCCCGGACTCCCCCACATCTACCTCGCCCCGGAGAAGAATCCGGGCTGGCAGTCGCTGCACGACGCCTACGCCGGGCTGCGGGAGGAACTCGCGCAGGTCGAAGCCGACGTGATGCTGATCTACTCCACGCAATGGTTGTCAGTCATCGGGCATCTCTTCCAGACCGACCCCGCACCGGAATGGACCCTGGTGGATCAGAACTGGTATGAGTACGGCTCGATCCCGTACAAGCTGCGGGTCGATCCCGATTTCGGTGCGACCTATGCCGCCTGCGCCCGGGAACTGGGAATGCAGGCGAGTACCGTGGCCTATTACGGCTTTCCGGTGGATCCCGGCACGGTCATCGCGGCGAAGCTGCTGAATCCGGACAATCGCTTTCCCCTGAGCATGGTGAGCTGCAACATGTACGCCGAGCGCGACGAAACCCTGCGTCTGGCAGCAGCAGGACGTCTGGCGCTGGAGCGAAGCGGCAAGCGGGCGATTGTGGTGCTCGTGAGCGGCCTGTCGCATCGCTTCTTCACGACCCCCATCGACCCCGCCAACGACCGGATCCATTCCCTCAAAGATGACGAATGGAATCGCAAGATTCTGGAGCTCCTGGGAGAAGGACGCCTCGAGGATGTCGCGCAGGTCGCCCGGGATGTCGCGCGGCAGGCCAATGGCGACATGGGCTTCAAGGGGATCTGGTGGCTGGCCGGCATCACCGGACAGCACAATCGCTTCACCGGACAGGTGTACGCCTATGCCCCGGTCTGGGGGACCGGCGCAGCGGTGGTGTCGCTGACCCCCGCGCTGAAGGAGACCCTGGAGAAGGAAGTCGACGAAGCGCCGATAGCTGCGACAGCTCCCGTTTCCATGACCGCGGAAGCAGCCCCCGTACGCACTACTCCCCGTCAGGGCGACGCCGCGACTGCCGTGTCCGAGGCCGGCAGTCAGGCGGTGGTGAGCGGAGTCGCGCCGGAACCGGTAGGACCCTATCCCCATGCGCGACGGGTCGGGAATCTCCTCTTTGTCTCCGGCATCGGACCGCGGCAGCGGGGGAGCCAGGAGATCCCGGGGGTGACCTTCGGGAAGGGGGGCAAGAAAGTGGTGGCCCACGACATCCGGGTGCAGACCCGCGCCTGCATCGAGAACATCCGCGCCATCCTCGAGGAGGCGGGCGGCAGTCTGGCCAACGTGGTGGATGTCCAGGCCTTTTTGACCGACCTGGACGACGATTTTGCGGGATTCAACGAGGTCTACGGCGAGTACTTCGCCGCCATCGGCCCCACGAGGACGACGGTTGAAGTCGAAAAGCTGCCGACCCCGATCCATGTGGAGCTGAAGGTGATCGCGGTCATTGGGTAAACGATATTTTAGTCGGTTTTGGCCACAATAGGGCTGACTTCAGGTCGAGGGTGGTGCATACTAAACGCATGCACACATCTGTCGCCATCCCCTACGAGTCCCCACTGTATCCGGTCGCGGTGACCTGCCGCTGGCTGGGGCGCGGCTGGCGCCTGCTGATCCGGGTCTCCGACCGCATCTGGGGGCTGTTGCTGCAGGTCATGGCCCTCTCGGGGCTGGGGCTCATCGGCTGGTGGCAGTTGGTGGGGTAGCCCGACCACTCTCATGGGCGAGCATTGCATGACGGCGAATTTGAACGTCAGGGATCAAGAGTCGTACTGAGACGGACGATGACTTCAGCCCGGAGCAAAACGCAATACTCCAGGACCGCCTCAATCGTGTCAGGAGGTGGGACCTCAAGGTAATAACGCAACGCGACTGCGAACTCGTTCATCTGCTCCAGAAGCTCGGACTGCTCAAGCGAGAGCGCCAGATCGGGTAGCAGTTCCTGATAGAGAAACAACAGGTCGTGCGTACGAAGCAGCGGACTGCCGCGATGTGCCAGGAGTGCCTTGAGATACTTTTCCGCTGCCTGTTGCAGCAGGAAGCAGGCGATTCGGGGCTGGGCATCCGGTGGGGCCAGCAGTTTGCGGGCGGCGGCGAGGTCTTCATCACCCAGACGGATCCAGCGATTGGCAATCATGAGAGACGCAGTGTCTGGCCGGTCCGTTCCAGCTCAGCCCAGAGAAGTGGCTCGTTCTCTGGCAGTGCGGCAAACTCCGCAGGCTTCAGCAGCAGCAGATCCAGGGGAAACGGCGACGGACACAGCCATCGCATCCGCGCGGCGACTTTGTGCCGCGGCTCGGCGAAATCCATCACCAGTAAGAGATCGACATCCGACCCCAGTCCGGCGCGCCCTGTGGCGTAGGAGCCAAAGAGCATCGCCCGCTCCACCGGAAAGTGACCGGCGATCGCCGACACAAAGTCCGCGATCTCCTGCCGGGTTGTCAGGCCAGTTTCGGACCAGCTCACCGCCATGACAGACAGAATACCAGAGCGCTTCCCGCTTCAGTGCCGGGGAGCGTATCCTCCCCGCATGGTTCTGCACGACATCAGCCCGCCACTTCATCCTGGCATCGCGGTCTGGCCCGGCGACACCCCCTTCACCCGCGAGTGCCTGCTCGCCATCAGCGCCGGCGACAACATCGACCTCTCCACCATTCACACGACCGTCCACCTCGGCGCGCACACCGACGCCCCCAGTCACTATGTCGCCGCCGGTGCCGGCATCGACACCCGTCCGCTGGACCTCTACCTCGGCCCCTGCCTCGTGGTGGCCGTCACGGTCGCCCCCGGCGCTCGCATCTACCCATCGGACCTCCCCCAAGACCTCCCCGACCCGCTGCCCGGACGGGTTCTTTTTTGCACCGGCACCTTCCCGGACCCCGATGTCTGGAACGCGGATTTCGCCAGCCTCTCGCCGGAGCTTATCGCCTGGTGCCACGACCGCGGGGCGCGGCTCCTGGGCCTCGACACCCCCAGCATCGATCCCTTCGACTCCAAGGGGCTAGAGAGTCATCAGGCGATCGCGGCGCGGGACATGGCGATTCTGGAGGGGGTGGTGCTGACCGGGGTCGCGCCCGGCATGTACGAGCTCATTGCGTTGCCGTTGCGGCTGGTGGGGGCTGACGCCAGTCCGGTGCGTGCGGTGTTACGGTCGCTCGCCTAGTGCTCGACCTGTGATTGGGGAATTGTCCCGGAGGGGCGACGCTACTCCTGAAACCGCCTTGCCAGCAGCTCGTTGACCGTGACAACGTGCTCGAATCGAGGCGGATGCTCCTGATCTTGCAGCGCTGCAACATGCGCTTTCCCGCACCTGATCTTGTCTGCTTCAGTTCGGCGCAGGTCCAGCGTGAGATCGGTACTTTTGGTCTCAACTACAAAGTAGACACGCTCTCCCGCATCTGTTGCCACGACGACCGCCCAGTCCGGATTGTAAGGACCCAGCGGAGTGGGGATCACGAATTTCGGTGGCAGCTTGGCATACACGCGAATTGCGTCGTTGGCTTCCAGCTGCTCGACAAACTCCCTTTCGACTGAGCTGTCGTAGCGCACATGCTGAAAGACGGATCGCCTGGTGTTCTGAACCAGGTTGGTGAGGTATCCCGTCAACTCAGCAGCCTCGAACAACTCCTGGGCGTAGTAGCACTCCTCACCAAGCCGCTGATACCGGATGCCATCCACCAGGGTATGCGACAGACAACGCTTGATGAGGACCACTGCCCGATCCAGAAACTCCTGCGGATTGAGGATGAACACAGCCATGCCACCGCTCAATCGCAGGATTTCAGCCAGGGAGCGCCGGGTTAGCCCAGTCCGTTCCTGAAGAATAGTCAGGATATCCGGCAGCTCCGGCACCGGTTGATCGAGGCGACGCAGTGCTCCACTACGGACCTTTTTGGCTTCGACGCCGGACTCCGCGATATCAAGAATGGCGCGGTGCTCCTGCATGGTAGGTACCGAGACCGTGGACAGGTGATCACGGATGGCCTGTGCACAATCGCGGATCAGGGTGTCGGAATTGAAGTGAACTCGATACGTCGTGCGGTGTTTGATCCGATCCCACAGGGCCTGGAACTCTTCTCCACAGTAGACCTCCTTGTTAAGGGGTATCGCGATCCGTTCGCGGGCATCTTTGATATCGATACGGCCGGCTCGCTTTGTCAGCAACTCGACAATCTGCGGGAGAGCTGCTGCAAATGCCGGAGGGACGGTTAATGTGCCGTCGCGCAATTCCCCGCGCAGGGCATCCTGAATCCGCCCGTTCGCATCCACAAAATGCCGTGATCGAAGCCACTGGTACAGTTCGCGCGATGCCTCGAGGCCCAGCGGTGCCGATGATTCCGCATCTGCGTCGCCTGGGAGATGCGCAAAATCGTGGGACTCGAGCACACCAAAGCGAACGCCCGTGTCCTTTTCGATCTCGTGCTGCAGGTTGTCTGCGAAAGCCTGGTAACTCTCCGTCGCGACGACTGTCAGAGTGTTGACTGCGAAGCCACGCACCCGGTTGCCAGTTTGATCAACACAGAGTCGCAATCCCCGACCGATGGTCTGCCGACGCCTGCGCTCGGTCCCGAATTCACGCATCGCGCAAATCTGGAAGACATTGGGGTTGTCCCAGCCTTCCTGCAGGGCCGAATGCGAAAAGATGAACCGTAGCGGAGTCTCGAAACTGAGCAGCTTCTCTTTCTCCTTCATGATGAGCTCATAGGCGCGACCGGCATTGTCCCGGTTGGTCTGATTGGATTCGGCCCCATCTTCAGCCAGATCCGCCCATGCGCCCTTCTTGTCGATCGCGAAGTAACCCTCGTGCACCCTGGATGGGTCCGCGTCCAGGTCCGCACCTTCGAACAATTCGACAAAATCCGGATGCTGCACCCAGCGGCGATACTCCTCCTCGAAAATCTGCGCGAGCGGTCCTTTCTGCGCGACTCCTTCAGCGGAATATTGGCGGTACGCCGCGACTTCCGGCACGAAGAACAGACTCAGGACCTTGATGCCCAGTGGGCGCAGGCGCTGTTCCTTCTCCAGATGCTGCCGGATGGTCATCTGGATCATTTGTCGCTGCACGACCAGCGGATCGACCCCACCGATAGAGTCCCCCACTTTGAGGTATCGCTCTCCAGCCGTGGAACGCAGTTCCACCCAACTGTCGCCTCGAGCGCGACGAATCTCCCCAATCCGCATCCCGGCATAGATGTCGCGCCCGGTCAGGTGCTGCAGGTCATCGCCATCCTGTACGGTCATCTCAGTTCTGCGAACATCCGATGACGTGGCGATGTCGATTTCGACTTTGGCCTTCGGCAATCCAGTGCGACCGCCGGGGATCGCAATCACCTTCAGGTACGGCGCGTTGTGCCCGGTCTGGAAGTCGATAGACGCGACCTCGATTTGCTTCACCAGCTGCCGCTGATACGCATCGACTGCATCGAGCCGATAGACCATGTGATGCTTGTGCGCATGGGTTGCGGAGTACCGGAGCGTACACAGCGGCTCCATCCGGCGTAGTGCCTGACTCCCCTGGCTGTTGAGAACGCGGGTCCCTTCGACACTCTGAGGCTCATCGACAATCACCACCGGATGTGTCCGGCGAATCAGGTCGATGGGCAGGTCACCTCCCGTCTTCTCGGTGTCCTTGTAGAGGTTGTTGATGTCCTTCTTGTTTATTGCCCCTACCGTCACCACCATGATCTGGATGCCGCTCGCCGTGGCAAATTGACGCACCTGCCCGAGCTTCGCGCTGTCGTAGAGGAAGTACTCGTAGTACAGGCCGCCGAAGTGTGTACGGAAGTGCTCCTCCGTCATCTGCAGGGACTTGTAGACCCCTTCCTTGATGGCGATTGACGGCACCACAATGACAAATTTGGTGAAACCGTAGCGCTGGTGCAGTTCAAGCATCGTGCGCAGATAAACATAGGTCTTGCCGGTGCCAGTCTCCATCTCAACCGTAAACTGAAGATCATCCAGCGGCCCGAGGGCTTCCGACGGAGGGAGATGCTGCCTGCGTTGCACCGCCTGCAAATTTTCCAGCAACCTGCTTTCGCTGAGGGAGAGGACGTTGCCGTAGCCTCGATCGGTCATGGGCAGGGAGAGCCCGGGAGCCAGTTCCATGGGTACCTGCACTGAGAAGGACGAATGGAAGCGCTCCTGTCCCTGGAACAGGTCGCAGACTGCTTCGATGGCCGCCTGCTGATAGTCGAGATCTGGCTCGAACCGGATGCGCATGGTCATCGTTACAGACTCAATACGTTGGTCAGCCCATGCTGCGCCAGGATCTGCGTGAGATTGACCTTCGCCACATCATCGACAAAGGCGTTGTCCCGGAAGATGGCGGTCGCATCCGGTGGGGACCCCAGTTCCTCATACCACTGGGTGATTCCGAGAGCGAGGGCCTCGTAATCAGCGCTGGTGATGTGATGGTCCAGACAGGCAAAGAGGAGGCGTCCGCCCGGGTCTCCGGCAGCGTAGACTGTCCGCTGCGTGATACTGCGGGCTTCTACCGGCACAGTCAGTTCGAGGCCGAGTTTCAGGAGAATCTCATAGAGCAGATCAAGCTCGGCGCGGCCTTCCAGCAGGTGCTCGACACTCTCCAGCATTGCCTGCACAGGCTGGTCTGGACGAGGATGCCAGGCGCGGATGTTGGAGGTATCGAGCTTGAAGACGCGGAATCCGGTATCGCCGGTGAAGAGAGGATTTTCAGTTTTTATTTTTCGACCAGCGCGCCGGAGGCGTTCTTTTGTGAGCTCGGCGATGTTGCGCGGGACTCCCAGGGAGTCGCAGAATTCTGCTGCCGCCTTTTGCTCGGCTATTGTGTGATCCAACGGCTCCGGCAGCTGGACGAGAATATACTGACGATAGCTTGCATCGGCCAAGTTCTGCTCCATAACGGAATGCCCCGACGCCCCAGAGCCAGCAAAAAAATCCAAAATAATATCTCCTCCTGATGAGGCGAATTCCACAAACTCTGACAGCACAGTCTCATCCTTGGGATAGGAAAAGACGTCAATACCCATCAACGATCTTAATCGCTTGGTGGCAGCTCTGCCATCCTTGTAGAATACACTGTATGGCGCTGAACGTTCTCGATCTCGAAGATATGCTTTTATGCAAGGGACGGAAAGCTCGTCTACACCAAACTGGACTCGATCTTCTTCAATCCAAGCTTTCATTTTAGCAGGATCACTGGTCATCCAGCCACGAGATGGAACTCGAACAGGCTTCAGTGTCTCGGGATGAAGAACTTCATACTGAGGCCCACCCCCCCCTGGCCATGAGATATTATCAGGAAAGTATACGCCTCTCCTGTCAACCTTGTTATAATGATCGTGCGCCTTTGCAGGATGGCTGTCAGGAAGTGATTTGTACCAAGCCTTAAGCTGAGCGCTAATAGCGTCATAGTCAGTCCCCAGCTGAGCCAGCAACTGATCGTACTTCGCGTAAATCTCGTCCAGTCCTTTCTTTCTCTGCCTCCATAGGACTGCGCTGCTCCGCAGGTGATCAGTGCTCTTTGCGTAACATAGGATGTACTCGTGTGACACGGACACCAATTTAGAGTCATTCTTTCGTCCTGCCGCCCACACAAAGTCCGCTACAAAATTCTCCAAGCCAAAGATCTCGTCTAACATGAGGCGGATACGAGGTTGCTCAATTTCATCGCAAGATGCAAGGATAACTCCATCCTCCCGCAGCAGTTCTCGGGCAAGGCGCAGGCGTGGATACATCATGTTTAGCCAGTTCGTGTGGAACCGACCAGAGGTCTCAGTATTCGAGCTGACTCTCCTCCGCTGTCCAGCTTCATCACTGTCAATCTGGCCTGTCAGCTCCAGATAGTTACGAATGCCGTCCCGGTAGTCGTCGGGATAGACAAAATCCTTGCCAGTGTTATACGGCGGGTCGATGTAGATCAGCTTCACCTTGCCCGCGTAGCTCTTTTGAAGCAGTTTAAGGACCTCCAGGTTGTCTCCCTCGATCATCAGGTGCGTTGTCCCCTCCCAGTCAACCGATTCTTCCGGACAAGGGCGGAGCGTCCCCGTGCTGGGAGTCATCGCCAGTTGCCTGGCGCGGCGCTTGCCATGCCAGTTCAGTCCGTACTTCTCATCTGATTCCTCGACGGCATCGCCCAACAACTCGCGCAACAGATCAAAGTCGATCTGTCCATCGGAAAGGGCTTCCGGAAAACACTGCTTCAGGCGTTCGATGTTGCCATCACGCAGATCGGGAGTGCGGGATTCAGGGTCGCCAGGCTCAATGCGTCGCATGGGTCCGGAGTATACAAAACGGTAACTGCAGTGGTGGCTGGTCCGGGGGAGAGGGCTGGACGCGGGGCGCGGTCCGGGTCTAAAGACCCGGCCTCCGGGAGGGAGAGGGGACAGGGGGGGAAGGGGGTAGGGGAGAGGGCCGGACGCGGGGCGCGTCCGGGGCCCACCGACGAGGCGTCGGGAGACCGGGCGACCGGGGGTCGCCCCTCCGGGGTGGGGTGTGGCAAGGGGAGCGGCGCAGCAAGCCACGCCGCTACGGCTGGGGGGTCGACCTCCAGGTCGACCGGGATGTCGACTTCCAAGTCGATGGGCGTAGGGACTTCAGTCCCCGGTGGCAGGACGCTAAAAAAGCGAGCGGAGACAGCTTCACGTCCCGGGTCTAAAGACCCGGGGTCCGGGAGTGACATAACTACCGGCGGGATTTGGCGACCCGGCCCCAGAGCGCCCAGCCCAGCAACATCGCCCCCGCCACCAGCATCGCCCCCGCCGTGCTGAACAACGGACGGACTTCCCCCTCGATGTCCCCTGCAATCAAAAAGAGGGTCGCGGTGTTCTCACACTTCACCTTCTCCGCAATCAGGACCCCGACCCCGGACTGCTCGATCGTCGCATCCGTGGCAGTCAGGACGGTCGCCACACTGTTCCGCATATAGAGATCGTCGGTCATCGCGCCGGTGAAGCGGGACTCCGAATAGAGGAGCCGTCGGGGCGCTTCCTGACGATAGCCTTCCGGGGTGGGGTCGGTCATGGGGACTCCTTCACCAGGCACCAGGTCAGCCGCTTAGCTGCCCGACGGCGGTGTTTTGAGGTGTTTGAGCCAGGCGGCGATGTCGCGCTCCTCGCCGATGGGCTTGGGACGATAGTACGGCAGATTGGTGACGCCGTCGGGGAGGTACTGCTGGGGGAGCCAGCCGGTGGGGGAGTCGTGGGGATAGCGATACCCGACACTCATGCCATGCTCCCGGGCCATCTGGGGGACCGGCGCGTTGCGCAGATGGAGGGGGACCGGAGGGACCGGTCCCTGCTGGACCGCCTTACGGGCAGCATGAAGGGCGGAGCCGGCGGTGTTGGACTTGGGGGACGCCGCCAGATAGACCGTCGCCTGCGCCAGGGGGTAGTGGGCCTCGGGCATCCCGAGATGCTCGACCGCGTCGCGGCAGGCGTTGGCGACCACGAGTCCCATGGCGTTGGCGAGACCGATGTCCTCGCTGGCGGCAATGACCAGACGTCGGGCGATAAACGCCGGGTCTTCGCCGGCCTCCAGCATCCGGGCGAGGTAGTGGAGGGCGGCATCGACATCGGAGCCCCGAATACTCTTGATGAAAGCGGAGATGGTGTCGTAGTGCTGGTCGCCGGTTTTGTCGTAGAGGAGCTGTCGTTGCTGCAGCACCTGCTCGATGACAGTGGCGGTGATTGCATGGTCCGGGGCGATGGTGCAGGCGACTTCGAGGGCGCCGAGGACAAAGCGGGCATCGCCGCCGGCGAGGTCGAGGAGGAGCTGCCGGGCGTCGGAATCAAGGGAGATAGCGGCGTGGTCGGTGCCGAGCGTCGCGAGGGCGCGGTCGAGGATGAGGGAGAGGTCATCGGGGGTCAGGGCCTGGAGCTGGTAGATCTTCAGGCGGGAGCGCAAGGCGGCGTTGATGGAGAAGTAGGGGTTTTCGGTGGTCGCGCCCAGGAGGATGATGGTCCCCTGCTCGACATGGGGGAGAAAGGCGTCCTGCTGCGCTTTGTTGAAGCGATGGAGTTCATCGATGAAGACGGCAGTCTGGCCCTCGCCGGCCTCGAGTCGGGCGCGGGCTTCGGCGATGACCTGCCGGACTTCGGCGATGCCGCTGGTGACGGCGCTGAACTCGACCAGGGGGATGCCGGTTTCGGTGGCGAGGAGGCGGATGAGGGTGGTTTTGCCGCAGCCGGGGGGTCCCCAGAGGACCAGGGAGTGGAGGGTGCGGGCGTCGACCAGGCGTCGGAGGACCCCACCGGGGCCGACCAGGGGGGTCTGGCCGACGAAGTCGGTGAGGCTCGCGGGTCGGAGGCGTGCGGCCAGCGGGAGAGCGGGCATGGCAGGGGATTGTAGTGGCGTCGGGGGGGGCGGGAAGTGGCGGAAAGTCTGGTACATTGTGTTAACCTCCCGCATTAAGCAAAACGGGAGGCTGCATGGAAGTCCGCTTCCAGTCCCATAAACTCCAGAAGCAGTGCGAGAGCGATGCTCAGCGGGTCAGGAAGTACGGACCAGAGCAGGCCCAGGAACTGCAGAAGCGACTGGATGACCTGGAAGCGGCTGAGTCGCTGGCGGACTTTGGGCAGCGTCCGGGGTTCACGCCCCTCCCTGGCCGGTGTCATCCCCTCACCAACCGGGATCATGAGCTGTCGTTGAATCTCAAGCACCCGTATCGCCTGATCCTGCGACCGGATCACGATCCCCAGCCGCTGCGCGCCGACGGGTCCCTCGACTGGTCTCGCGTCACCAAAGTACTCATTCTGCGGATCGAGGACACCCATGACTCCTAAAAAGGACACCAGGCTCTATCAGCCGGAGAGTGTTTCTGCCCCTGGGGAAACGCTGGCGGAGGTGCTCTCCGAAGCAGGGATGACACAGGACGAGCTGGCCCGCCGGATGCGGCGGTCGCCGCAGATGGTGAATCGCCTCCTGCAGGGGAAGGTGCCGCTGACAGTCGAAACTGCGCTGCAACTGGAACGGGCGGTCCGGATCCCGGCGCGCTTCTGGATGAGTCGGGAGGCGCGCTATCAGGAGTTTCGGGCACGTCAGGAGGAAGCGGTGCGGCTCCGGTCGGACCTCGACTGGATGAAGGAACTACCGCTGGCAGCCATGATCCGGTACGGGTGGGTGGAGCGACTGAAAGTCCCGGAACTGCAACTGGCAGCGCTGCTTGAGTACTTCCAGGTGGCATCAGTCCAGGCCTGGCGCGACCAGTGGGAACACGAGGCCGTGGCGTGGCGACGGAGCGACAAAGCAGCGATTAGTTTTGGAGCGGTCGTGGCCTGGCTCTGGCAGGGAGAGCGGCAGTCCCGGGAGTTGCAGGTGGCACCGTACGAGGAGGCGGCATTTCGGAAGGTGCTGAAGCAATGTCGCGCCCTGAGTCAGCAGCCGGTGCAGGAGTCGCTGCCAAAACTCGTGCAGGCGTTCAGGGATGCTGGAGTCGCGCTTGTTGTGGTGCCGGAGTTGCCAGGGGCTCCGGTCTCCGGGGCGAGTCGGTGGTTACATCCTGACCAGGCGCTGATTCAGCTGAGTCTGCGCTTTAAGCGGGATGATCAGTTCTGGTTCAGCCTTTATCACGAGGCAGCCCATGTTTTGCTACATCAAAAGCGGCAGACCTTCATCGATGGGACGGCGTCGGACTCTGAATCTGCGGTCGAGCAGGAGGCTAACGAGTTCGCGGCAGAGCTGCTGATTCCGTCGTCACACTACGCCGCTTTTCTGGAGACCAGATTTATCTCTGCCCAGGCGGTCAAGGCATTTGCTGCGAGCATCGACATTGCGCCGGGCATAGTGGTTGGACGGCTCCAGCATGATGGGCTCCTTCGGCAAAGTCACCTCAACGGACTCAAGCGCTCGCTGCGCTGGGATCACGCTGGCCAACGGGTGGAGGACGCCTCCTAGCTCCTGAGCAGGACGCCCCACATGGTCCAGGCGTGGGCCAGCCAGACGCGAGTACCGGGGTTCAGCACCAGCCAGTCGACCAGCAACACCAGGAGCGCTACCGCGCACCAGCGTTCATGACGCGGACCCATCAACATCAATGGGCCTCCTTCAGTCGCAGGGCATAGAGTCGGTAGTTGCGGAGCGTGAAGGTCGAGCCCGACGCCATCAGGCGAAACTCGAGCTCCGGGGCCTGGTCGGTGAGTTGCTGCAAGAGTCCCTCCCGGGTGCGTCCGGCATCGATGCGCTGGACCCGTTCTTCTTCGGCGAGCAGCAGCCAGGTGGTTCCGCGACTCGCGAGGGCCGAGGTGCGTGAAAACGCGGTCGGCGACAGGTAGCGGATCTTGGCTGACAGATCATTGGGAAGGGCCCGTCCGGTGGCCCGCAAGGGCTGGACATAGAGGACCGTGTCGCCGGGTCGCAGGAGCTGGCTGGTCCACCAGTACGCCGCGCCGTCATAAGCATAGAAACGGTCCGGAATGAGGGCGGCGTCATCGATGGGGACCAGACTCCAGGGCAACAACAGGAGGGTCAGGGCAAGACTCAGGGTGAGGATGGTGCTGGCGAGTGTCCGGAGCAGGATCCCGGCATGGGTCAGCAGGAGCGCCAGGGCGATGGTGGTGAAGGCGGGCCAGTGCGCCGCGAAGCGCGGGACCATCGGGACCGGATTCAGGAGCGCCAGGGTCGCGGCGAAAGCCATGAGCAGGAGCGCGACTCCCCGCTGCGGCGGCGCAGCCGAGTCCCGGGCGAGGAGCCACCATCCGAGGGCGACTGTCCCGGCGATGCTGACCTGGGGTCCGAACCATTCCCTCGCCCACATGAGCTGCAGACGCAAATCGCCGCCGAAGTACCCGAAGTAGCGTGCAACTCCCAGGCGCCAGGGGTCGCGACTGCCGACATAGAGGCCATCGATGCTCTCGATGTGCGCGGCATAGGGGCCAGCGGGTCCGGCGAAGAGGGTCCAGGGTCCCAGCGCGATAGTCCAGGGGTGGAACGGATTGCCATACCACCACCACGACCGGAGGTACCACCATCCCGCCAGGGCCAGGAGGATGTACGCCGCCAGCGGCAGACAACGCTGCCAGCGTATGGCCGGGAGTCCGGCATCCCGCAACCATGCCCACCCCAAAAGCGTGAGGAGGCCCAGTGCCGGGAGTCCGGAGGCCTTGCAACCGGCGGCGAGTCCGGCAGCTACCAGCCCCCACCAGACTGCCGGCCAGTCATGGGTACGACGCGCTGTCAGCAGGAGCGCCAGACTCGCCAGGAGGGCCGATGCCATCGGCAGATCGCAGTAGGTTGCGCTGGCGTAGGCGATGACAAACGGCGACAGCAGCAGGCTGAGACAGGCGAGAGCGATAGCGAAGGGATGCCCATCGAAGTGTCGGGCGATCACTGCGATGCTGCCAAAGAGGAGCGCGAGGAAGAGGAGATTGGGGAGATCGGCGAATCGCAAGTGAGGGAAAAAAGCCAGCGCCAGAGCGGAGAGGACCTCGACATTCTGCGGATAGCTGTTGGCCCAGTCCCAGTAGGTCTCGATCCGGACAATCCGCCCCTCCTGGACCCAGGCGACCGGCCCCAGCAGGTGGTAGCCGAGGGAGTCAACCCCGGTGGGAGGGAGTCGCAGGATCTGCAGCGCCAGCATCGCGAAGGAGAGGGCGCAGGCGAGGTAGAGGAGTCGTTCCGGGCGGGGACGTTGCCAGATGAGTGACGGCAGATCACGCCACCAGCCGGGAGCGGCGGGGGAGGTCGTGCCGCGCAGGATGAGGAGTGTCAGCATCAGGGCGACCAGTACCAGGGGCCAGGGACGCAGGCCCCCTGGTATCGCGCCTGCCAGGAGGATGGTCGCGAGGGCGAGTGTCCAGCAGGCGAGTCCGGCGATGACCCCCCGCTCCAGGTGGGTCAGTCCGGCAGGTCCGGCGGCAAGTCGCAGGCTGCTACAGCTGAGCAGGAGCCCGAGTACGAGCGCGGCGGGCCAGTCGGGACCTGGGGGTATCACGAGTAGGGATGATGCCATCCTGTGGGCTGGCGGCTGTGGTCTAATGCTGTCACGTGGCAGTGGCGGCGGTCCCGATCCGGGCTTTTCCCCAACGCTGGTTGCAGCACTGGCGGGAATCCGCCATGGCAGTCGCGGTGCACCCTGACCGGAATCCCTGGCTGGTTCATGAGCTGAATCTCATTCAGCGGGATCGAAGGTTCCTGGGGATCGCGGTGGTGGGACTCGCGGCGATCTGGCTGGAACTGAGCCTGGCGGCGCGTCAGCCCACCCTGCCGGGACTGACCCTGCTGCTGGAGTTGCTGCCTCTGACGGTCCTGCTCTTTTGCTTTGTCCATCTGCAGTACCGACTGTCACGTCCTCATGTCCGGTACCACGGTGAAAACGCGGTCTTTTTATGCGTCCTGCCGCGGGATGGCCGGGAGCTGTTGTACTGCCAGACGGTGGCGGTGCTCTTCCAGCCAATCCTCCTCTGGATGCTGTTGCTGCCGGGGATCCTGCTGCTGGTCGGGATGGGAGCGGTGAGCTATCCCCAGCTGCTTTTCAAGCTGGTGCTGATGCTGTTGACGCTCTGGACTGTCGCGGTGCATGGAGTGACCCGGGTGCCACGCGTCCCGGCGATTTTCTTCGGGCTCCCGATCGCGACATTCCTCTTCGTGGCGGGGATGGGGACCCTGAGTGGCACCATCATCAGCGTGATGTCCATGATCAGTCAGGCCCTGGGCTGGAGCAACGCTGATGATGTCGTGGCCTTCTTCATGCTCTTCAGCATTTCGATAGTTGCCCTGCCGATTCTGGTCTACTACGCCATCCAGAATCCGGTCTTCACGTGGCTGATGCAGACCTCCGTCTACGGCACGATGATCCGCAACAGTGAAGCGATGCCGGTGCTGGCTGCTCCTTTTACGATGCTGCTCAATCTCGCGTCCTCCTTTGCGCCTCCTGGGACTCTTTTTGCCGGGAGTCTGGGGACGCTGGGACGTCTCCTCGATTTTTGCTGGTCTGTTCCCCTCTTCTCGGGCTTCAACTGGGCCTTCCTGCTGGGGATCCATTTGCTTTTCACGCGGGATGCCTTTGCCCGGGGGCAGGACCAGTTCGAATTTTTCCGGGTGCGGGGGTATCCCGAGCGGCTGGCAGAACTCCGCTGGCTGGAGCGTCAGCGCCTCCAGACCCGGAATGTCCGGACCCTGTCGGCGCAGTTGTATCCCCGGGGGCAATGGATCGACCAGCGGGTTCCGGCGCGGCTGCGTCAGCCTGCACGCTGGCTTCTGGCATGGTGCTGGCGCTTCGCGGCCCCGCGCCTGGCGTATCGGGCCATCACCATGGAACCGGAAGCGTTGTTTGCCTGGCAGGAGGCGCGCAGGTCCCGACGCGCCCCGGCGAGTCGCCCCCGACGGCTCCCGCCGGCGCAACAGTCGCGACAAGCCCCGCCTGTTGCAGCAGTGGAACTCCAGACATCAGTACCGTCGCCCGCTAGCCAGACGTCCGCACTGCCGCAGCAGACCCCGGTGCCGACGGTCGCAGCGGCGGCGCCCGTCATGACATCCCAGCCGGCCGCTATACCGGCACCGGCGATGGCGGTCGCGCCGGTGGCACCGATGCCCGTACCGGTGCTGGCCATCGATGGGGTGGAGCCCAAACCGGCGCGTCCGTTGCCCTGGGGGTTCCGGCATCTGGCGCAGGGGATCGGAATCCTCGTCGCGCTTACCGGGCGCATCGTGCCGGAGACACTGCGTCAGAATCCCTTCTTCGCCCGGGACTGGCGGGCGTTGCAGCGGGTGCTCCAGGGGAAGCAGGAGGGGCAGTGGGGCTATAGCTGGACCATCCTGCTGGTGGTGAATGTCACCATCGCGAGCTTCGCGCTCTTTATCGCCTGTACCGGAGCCACGCTCTACGCGCTCATGGAAGTCAGTGTGGCGTTGCGGAACGTTTCGCTCTACAACTCGCACGACTCGGTCAATCTGCGCTGGACTCAGGAGTTTGCCTACACCTGGTTGCGGTGGATGTTCCAGAGCTGTCCGCTGGTGATGCTGGGACTGCCGATCTACAGCTGGTTGCGGGAGCGGAAGCGTCCGGACTGGGAAATCACCCTGCTCAATCCGCAGATGGGGGCCGGCTGGCTGGCGGGACGCTGGGCGTTTTTTGTGCAGCTGGCCTGCTTCGGGATGCTGTTAATCGTCCTGGTATTACTGGTGCTCGACCCCCTGCTCTGGCTGGGGTTCGTGCCACGGTACATCTATGGTTCGCGGGTCGTGGAATGGCAGGCGCAGTTCCTGGAGCCCCTGAGCGCGATGGGGTACCTGGTCCTGGCGGCGGCGCAAATGGCCTGGCTCTATCAGCTCACGCAACTGGGACTCCTGGTGGTGCTCTGCCTGCCGCATCCGAAGGGAAAGGCCGGCACAATGACCGCCATCTGGGTCCTGACTGGCTGTCTGTTGCTGGTGGTGGTGGTGCTGGAAGCGCTGGGAGGCGGACGGCTGCTGTATCTGCTCGCTGACCGGCTGGCGTATCCGCTGGACGTCCTGCGAATCCTGATCTGGGAGCCGCTGGGGACCATCTGGCATTTTGTGTCGCAGGGGATGATGCACCTCCTGCCGCTCCTCCCCTCGGACCTCTGGAACTGGTACTGGGGGACTTCTTTCAATGTCATGGATGTGCCGGCCCGGAGCCTGCAGGACGTGGTCAGCTGGTCGCTGACCTTCGGGATGTATGTCATCACTGCCCTGGGACTCCACCGTCTCTCGGCGGCGCTCTTTGAGAGCCGGATCCGGTCGCTGGAGCCCCGGGTCTTCCGTCTGCTGCGCAAGCGACGCAGGCGCGTGGCCGCGCCGGACGTGGTTCAATCCGGCGCATGAACGCGCTCTACCCACAACTGGCAGACATCAGGTTGCTTGTCCTGGATGTCGATGGTGTCCTGACAGATGGGGGTCTCATCTACGACCGGACTGGTCTTGCCTTCAAACGGTTTCAGGCCAAGGATGGTCTCGGACTGAAGCTCCTGATGCTGGGACGCATCGAAGTCGCGTTGCTCAGCGGCGACCCCTCTCCCATCACCGAAGCCAGGGCACAGCGCCTGGGGATCCGGCAGGTGTTGCTGGGGATCGATGACAAACTGGAAGCCTTGCGGACCCTGGCGGCGCAGTCGCGGCTGGCATTCAATCAGGTGGCGTATATGGGAGATGATCTGAATGATCTCCCCTGTTTGTCGCGAGTGGGGTTCGGAGCCTGCCCGGCGGATGCGGTGCCGGAGGTCCTGAAGGCGGTGCACTATGTGGCGCAGTTGCCGGGGGGAGCCGGTTGTGTCCGGGAAATCTGCGATCTGATCCGCCACGCCCAGCGTCTGCCGGTGCCGGAGACCCTGCAGGGGCCGCCGGATGGCACGCCGGTCGTGGATGTTCCTTTCTCCGCCGCGCCATAGGCTGGAGCCAGCAGCAGTCGTGCCGGGTCATACATGCTCTCCGCAGATTACTGTCAACATGGCATCAACACTGGTAAAGCAGGGGAGTGGTACCCTCTTGCGCTGGTACGCCCCGGTGCTGACAGCCGGGGTGCTTAGCGCTGTCCGGACCCGAGGCACTGTTCGTGGCGACCTCCCGACGCTCCTATCCCCTGGGACTTTCCAGCATTTTGGCCCGTGGCAATGACCCGGTGGGCCCCAACATCGGGGGCGAGCCCTCCAGCCGGGGGGAATCGGCGTACTCATCGAGCCTCGAGTTCAACGAAGACAACTGGGAAGAGTTCGAGGAGATCGAAGAGTTGCCGGACCAGGACCTGCGACCCAAGATTCTCATTACCGGGGCCAATGGCCAGCTGGGGCATGACCTGACAGAAATCCTGAAGAAGGATTACAACGTCATGGCGGTCTCCCGGCACGAGATGGATGTGGTGAAGCCGGATGAAGTGGTGGCGACCTTCACCCTCTTTGAGCCGAACATCGTGATCCATCCGGCGGCCTACACGAAGGTCGATGCCTGCGAGGAAGACCCGGAGAAGGCGTTCCTGGTGAATGCCATGGGGACCCAGAATCTGGCCCTCGCCTGTGAAGAATTCGGGAGCCTGATGGTCTACATCAGCACCGACTATGTGTTCGATGGCACCAAGGGGACTCCCTACCGCGAGTACGACCATCCCCATCCAATCAATGTCTATGGGGAGTCGAAACTGCTGGGGGAGGAATACGTCAAGCAGCTGCTGATTCGCCATTTCATCATCCGGACCTCCTGGCTGGTCGGGAAGCGGGGGAGCAACTTCGTCAAGACCATCGCGAATCTGGCGCGGGAGCGGAAGGAACTGAGCGTGGTGAACGACCAGTTTGGCCGTCCCACCTTCACCAGCGACCTGGCCGCCGCGATCCGGCAGCTGATTGAGACGCCGTACTACGGCCTTTATCACGTCACCAATCAGGGGGCGACCAGCTGGTTCGAGTTCGCCGAAGAGATCCTGCGACAGACCGGACAGCTGGAAGGGATGGCACTGAAGCCGCAGGGGTCCGCGGAACTGGATCGCCCGGCGAAACGTCCGAGCTACTCGGTGCTGGATGACTTCATCTGGCGGGTCCGGGGTTTCGCGCCGATGCGGGACTGGAAAGTCGCGCTGGCGGAATATCTGCAGGACAAAGATGTGCGCCGGGAACTGGGAATCTAGGGCGCGTCTGCTGGCTGGAGCGTGATCTGCCGTAGCTGCTCCAGGGCAGCGCTGAAGGCGGGGTCCTGGGAGAGGGCGCTGTCGGGAAAGCGGGCATCGAGGACCCGGAGCCAGCGGTCGGGCGATTCGGCGGTGGGGTCGGTGGCGGAACGCTGCTGGACCAGCGATCGCAGGGTGAGAATCAGCGTTTGCAGGAGTGCAGGATGTTGCAGTCGGGGGTCATCGGGTGGGATGTCTTCCAGGAGCAGCAGGAGCATGGCACGACCGGCTGGGGCGAATGGTTGCCCGAAGACCCGGGGATCGAGGCCGAGGGCCTCGGGCAGGAGCAATTCCGACTGGAGTTGCGCCAGTGTTTTATTGATCCAGGCGGCGCGCAACAGTGAAACGTCATCCGGTGTCAGTGCTGCTGCGGCCAGCGGTAATCCGGGAGTGAGCGAGATGTCCGTTGGGGCATCGCAGGCGAGGAGCAAGCGTGAGAGGGCCTGCTCGGCGACTCCGAGGCGGGCTTCGGGAAAGTCCCCGGTGGCGACATACAGCGCTGGCAGGGTCCTGGGAACAAAGCTCATCAGGAGTGCGAGAGCATCTACGGCGGGCTGATGCAGCGGGGGGTCGTACTGAAAGAGCGACTCCCCGTTGGCCCGAAGCCAGGCATCGAGGGTGGTGGGGTCCGGCGGTGGCAGGAGAAGGGGGACCAGGGAAGCGGCGATGGCCGCCCCGGGCGGCAGATCAGCGTCCTGGTACTTGCCACTCCACCATCGGAGCCAGGCGAGTTGCCCTTTGGTCGCGGCTGGGTAATGGCGGGTGTACTGCTCCAGCGGGAGCCGGACTGCCGGGAGCTGGCGCAGGGTGTCGGGGGTCGGTATCTCGCCGGTGGAGGGGAGCACAGCCAGCACTCCCCGGAGGAGCTGCAGACTCTCCCGCTCCCGGAGGGGGATGGCATCCTCCGGGTCGCGCTGGCAGCCAGGGATCGTACTGACCAGGAGCACTCCGGCCAGCAGCAGGGTCAGGTGACTGGTGGCGGGACTGCTAAATGCTGGTGCCCCCGGACTGGGCGACAGCCCCGTCTTTCAGGAACGCCTTCTCAAAGGCCTTGATCAGGTGGGCCTCGCCGCCGAAGCCTTCGAGCCGTTCCACCAGACGTCCCTCGCGATCCACAAAGAGGGTGAGCGGAATGCTCATTGCCTTGAAATCTTTCGCGACTTTCATGGCAGTGTCGTGGGCGACCGGGTAGGTGATCTTGCGCTGCTCCACCATTTTGGTGACCGCGGCGGCGGCTTTCGGGTCGTCCAGGGAGATGGCGATGAATTCGACTTCTTTGCCGTACTGGTCATAGAGCTTCTGGATGACCGGGATTTCATGGAGGCAGGGACCGCACCAGGTCGCCCAGAGAGTGATGCTGACCGGTTTGGTCCCGTAGAGGACCGTCGAATCGAGGGTGCGTCCATCGAGGGTGGTGACGACAAAGTCGGGGGCGCGACCCTCTTCCTTCGTCACCGACTTCGATGTCGAGGCGGGGACATCGGCCTGGATCCATTCCCCCTCATCGGCGGAGGCTTCCTGTCCGGCGGCATCGGTGGCTGGTTCAGTCGCGGACTCCGACGCCTCGGATGGGGGAGGAGCCGGTTCCGGATCGGCAGGGGCCTGAGCGGGGCCTGCAGCATCGCGCGATGCGGGCGTGGGGGTGTCGGCCTCCTGGGACTGGGGAGTCGCGGAGCAGCCGAGGATGAAACAGAGCGGGAGGCACAGCAGGGTGCGCATGGGAGCAGGACCTCAGCGATGGAGTCGTCGTCAGAAGCGAACCGGGTGCAGCAGGGCCGCACCCGGTAAGCGTACAGTCTATTGGTGTCTGGGGGGATGTCCGATCAGGATTGCAGACTCTTGACGAAGCTCCGGAGGTTTTCTTCGCTGGTGAGTCCGACCTTGGTGTGGCCATTGCCCTTGAGGTCGACGCCATAAATCATCGGGATGGCGGTGATTTTGAAGCGCTGGGAGAGGGAGCGGTCGGTATCGATGGCGACTGTGTAGTCGATGCCATGTTTGGTCATCGCGCCCCGGACCAGCTTGTCGAGTTCTTCCGGTGTTTTGGCGGTGTCGACACTGACACCGATGAACTGCACCTTGTCGCCGAACTCCTTGGCGAGCGTCTTAATGGCGGGGATCTCTTTCAGGCAGGGACCGCACCAGGTCGCCCAATAGACCAGCACGACGGGCTTTTTGCCATAGAGCTCCAGGCTGGAGAGCTCCACCGGTTCCTCATCGAGGGTGGTGACCACGAATCCCAGGGCATCCCCTTTGGTGGGATTGCTGTCTTTGGCGGGGGCTTCGGCCAGGGCTGCTCCGGGGAGGAGCAACGCCAGGATCAGCAGGGGAAGGAGCAAGAGGGGTCGGAACATAGTCAGCCTCCGGTGGAAGACATGCAGGAAGTCGGACGGGTGTCAGTATCGCAGACTGTCCTGGTGAAAGGGCCAGTCGTGTCTGCAATGTGACCAACAATTGCGGGTCGGGGTTGATTCCGGGACCAGGCAGATTTAGCTTCCGGCGGCTTTGCGCATTTCCTGCTCGATAGCCTCCGCCAGGGCGTTGTCCCCCGCCGCCCGGGCACGTTCCGCCTGCACTCGCGGATGGGAGTTGTAGAGCTCAATCGCGAAGTACAGGAACGCCACCAGGCTCCCCACGATGAGGATCGCCCGGAAGTGGGGGTCTGCCAGGACCGACAGCGTGAGGCAACTAACGCCGACAAACAGCGTCGTCAGTTGTGGACGAAGACGGAGTTTGACTTGCCGACTCAGACTTGATCCCCCTTCGAGGGTGCGAATCTGCGCCGGGGTAGTCAACGGCTCCCGCTTCAGCGCGCCCGCCTCCTCGATGGCGGTCTGATACGCCGGATCCGTGAGACTCCTGAGGCGCTCAGCGGACTCCGGGTCGCTCAGGGTGTAGTCGAGCAGGTGCTGCCGGAGCCAGGGACTTGCGTGCCCACCGATCAGGACCCCCCAGTCCTCTTCGGAGGGGGCGAGGGGGAGCTCCGCACCGGTCACGAGATAGACCTCGGGGGTGGAGTCGGTCATGGGGGGCCTCCGACGAGGGGAGATGGCGTACTGCTGCTGGCGGTGTCGCGCTCCTGCAGTCGCTGCTGCATGGACTCCAGGGCGCGGTAGGCCCGGCTGGTGACCGCCCTTTCCGAGAGTCCGGTCAGCTGGGCAATCGCCTGCCAGGGAAAGCCCTGCTCGAACCGGAGGCGCAGGATCTGCCAGGTGAGGGGGTCGAGACCCTCCCGGGCAAAGGCGACATCGGCGGCAGCGCTCAGGCGCTCGATGAGCTGCTCATGCTCCGGCACCGCGCTGAGGGCTTCCTGCCTCAGGTGCGCCCGCTGTTCCCGCTCCCGTCGACGGAACTCCGCCCGCATCCGCTCCCGGACGACATTGAGGGTCACGACCCCCAGCCACTCCTCCAGATGACACCGGTAGGCGAAATTCTGCAGACGAGCGGCAGAATTGGCGAGTAATCGGCGCTCCACTTCGGCGATGGCATCGTTCACATCGGCCTCCGAGAGCTGATACCGCCGACTGAGGCCCTGGAGCAGGACTTCGAGCATCTGATGCAGCCGCTCGAACGCCGCCGGCTCTCCAAGGAGGAGGGCCTGGACCAGTCGACGATCATCATCGGCCGGGGAGGCTGCGGCGGGTCGGGGTCGGGGAGCGGAGCCCATTTGAATCTGATTGTAGCGAGGGACGACGGAATCAGCTTGACCAGACTGCGCCGGGCGGGGTACCGTCCCCGCTGGTTCGCAACACTCGCATCAGAGCAGGACCCCGCAGGCGGGGTCGCGCAGGTCACTGAGGCTCGCCCCAGCCGTTTGCGGTTGGGGGAGCGACAGTGCTACACTGCGCTTGTGAAAACTTTCACAAGCGGATGCGCCGACGTCAGTCAGCGCTAAGCGCAGGGGTCTGGTATGCCGAAGGTCAAGCAGCTCTCGGTCGCGATGTACTTCTGGGGGGCCCTCATTTTCCTCCCACTGGGCGTGACCTACGGGCTGTTCAGCGCGACGCACTTCATCATGCCCACCTGGGTGGAAGGGATTCCGCAGCTTTCCTTCGGGCGGATGCGGCCGGTCCATATTCACCTGGTGGCCTTCGGCTGGCTGAGCATGGCGTATGTGGGTGCCATGTACTACATGATCCCGAAGATGTGTAAGACGCCCCTCTGGTCGGAGACGCTGGGGCGCTGGACCGCAGTGGCGCACTTTGGCTGGGTCTGGGCGGCGGTGATCTGCCTGTCGAATGGGATTACCGAAGCCCGGGAATACGCCGAAGCTCCCTGGTTCCTCGACATTATTTTCCTCCTCTATCTGGTGGCGGTGGCGGTCAATCTGTTCATGACCATCGCCAACCGGACCCAGAAAAAGCTCTATGTCAGCATCTGGTACTTCACCGGGACGCTGATCTGGTTCCCCTGCGTGTACATCCTCGGGAACCGGGTGTTTATGCGCCTCGATGGCCTGAACGACGCCATCGCGAACTGGTTCTACGGGCACAACATTCTCGGGCTCTGGTTCACGACGGTGGGTGTCGGGATCACCTACTACCTGATGCCGCTCCTGGTGCGCCGTCCGATTTACTCCCACAAGCTGAGCATGATCGGCTTCTGGGCCATCGCGCTCTTCTATGCGCCGACCGGGACCCACCACATCCTGCAGTCGCCGGTCCCCTACTGGCTGAAGTCCCTGGCGGTCGTGAGCTCCATCGGGCTGCTCGTGCCAGTGCTGACAGTCCTCTTCAACTTCTTCCTGACCCTCGACAAGAAGTGGCCGCAGGCCTATGCGAACTACACCCTCCGCTTTTTGATTTCGGGGTGTGTGTTCTACCTGATCACCTGCGTACAGGGTCCGTTCCAGGCGACCCGGTGGGTGAACTGGTACATCCACTTCACGCAGTGGGTGGTGGCGCACGCGCACCTGGCGCTGCTGGGGACTTTCACCAACATGTCGATCGCGGCGATCTACTACATCGTGCCGCGTATCACCGGCCGGCCCATTTTCAGCCGTCCGGCGATGGCCTGGCACTGGTGGCTCACGCAGTTCGGCTTCACGCAGTTCTTCGTGGCGCTGACCATCGCCGGTCTGGTGCAGGCGGCAGGGTGGCGCTACGGCTACCCGATCGTGCAGTGGGTCCAGGCGATGTATCCGGAGCAGGTGGTCCGCTGGCTCGGCGGCATCATGATCGTGGTGGGGCAGTACATCTTCGCCTGGAACATTTACCGGACCTTCTTCACGCCAGTGGAGGTCGAGGAAGATTCTGACGCGCCGGTCGCAACCCCTGCGACGCAGGCCGCGTAGAGGAGGGCAACGCTCATGCAGGTCCGGCAAAAAGACTACGCCTTCCTGGTGGCCTTCGTTTCCGCCACGTTCCTCAGCATCGTCTTTATGACGGTGATCCTGCCGAACATGGTGTTCCAGCCGCAGCCTTCGGACTATGTGGAAGCGCTGACGGTCCAGGAGCTCCGGGGGCGGGAGGTCTACAAGAAAGAAGGGTGCTGGTACTGCCATACGCAGTTTGTCCGGCCCCAGGACCGCAATGAAGGACCGGTGGCCCTCTCCGGGGACTTCGAGTTCAAGGAAGAGACGGTCCAGCTTGCCAAAGAGCACGGCTATCAGCTCGTGCATCTGCTCGGCACGGAGCGGACCGGTCCGGACCTGAGCCTTATCGGCGGCAAGATGCCCGATGCCTGGCACAAGGCGCATCACGCCAATCCGCAGGCCTTCAATCCCGGGTCGATCATGCCGAAGTACAACTACCTCTCCGAGCAGGAGATGGACGACCTGGTGGCGTATCTGCAGACCCTGGGTCGGAAGAAGAACGCCCTTTCCCGGCAGGCGCATGAGACATTCCGGGGGAACTTCAATGCGGCGTATCAGACAACTACCGAGGGGGGCGTCTCCCTGGGCTATCTGATCGAGCCGGAAGTTCCCTGGGAGTTCAAGCAGTTCTACGAGAAGAAGTACAAGAACCAGAACCCCATCAAGTACGAGAACCGGTACATCGCCGGGGCCCGGGGGATCTACAACAACAAGTGCGCCCACTGTCATGGTGTCCAGGGGGACGGCAACGGTCCCCGGGCCCTGTCACTGACCGAACGTCCGGCAAACTTCCAGTCCAATGACCCGAACATGGGTTACGACGAGTGGTCGGACATCAAGTGGTACTGGAAGATCGCTGAGGGGGCCGGCCCCGGCGCGGTGATGCCGCGCTGGAATGGAGTCCTGCATCCCGACCAGATCTGGTACCTGGTGATCTACTGCCGCTACCTGGCGGCGGACCGGACGCTGCCGCTGCCCCCCCGCGATGAGCCGTTGCGGGCACCGGAGCTGGGTGGTCGGACCTTCCATTACGAAGGGGATGACCTGGTGGTGAGCTATCCCGAGCCTCCGCCCGGGATGCCCCAGTCTGATCCGGCCCTGGACCCCGGGCTCACCCTGCAGGTCGATGAAGAGCTGGCGGAGACCGGGCAGCCGGTCGGTGCCGCAGGTAACTGACCGCATCATCAACGTCTGAGCTCCGACGAGGAGGACACCAGTCATGCTGACCCACAATCTCTACAGCGCGCACTACCTGGTGATCTTTCTGTCACTGGCTTTCGGAGCCATCGCCATCGGAGCCGCCCTCTGGAGCATCCGGCATGGCCACTTCCAGTACATGGAAGGGGTTAAGTACTCCATCTTTGATCCGGATGACGACGAGTCGCTGACCGACTAGGCCACAGGGCCGCAACGAAGGGAGGGGACCATGGGCTGTCCCAACTGTGCAGCAAAACTGGCAGAGCTGGGACCGGGCTGGTGGGCCGCTTTTTTCATCGTGGGGCTGTTCGGGATGCTGGCGGGCTTCATGCTCCTGGCGAACCGGAATGGCCTCGGAGGCCGGGACGAGGATCATCTGGAAGTGAAGTACGCCATTCTCGACTGCGAGGATGACGACTAGCCCCGGAGCGGGGAGCGCAGGATGGCAAAGGAGCAGTCATGTCGGAAGAAGGCACATCCGTAGAGGCCACCAAGGCGGTGGAGTACGGTGAGTACGAAGTCGACGCGGATGTCGGGAATGTCCCGGCGCTGCTGATCTGGATCTTTGTCGGCGTCCTGCTGTGGGGAATCTTCTCGTGGGTTCCGTTCTTCGGCGGGGTGGAAGGCAGTCAGTGGTAGGTCGCCAGGCGGCCGGAGAGAAGGGGAAGGCATGAGCGCAAGTCGTCATGGGCAACTGACAGGGGTGCGGGTCCTGAGCGGGCTCGGGCTGTCGCTGACCCTGCTGCTGGGGGCTGCCTGTGGGGCAGCACCAACCGGAGGACGGGCGGTGAATGCGACGCTGGTGACCGGCACTGAGCTCGCCCATCATTCGCCGGAGCGGCCGAGTCGGTACCTCGGCAAGTTCATCTATCAGCAGAACTGCTCGGGCTGCCATGGTCAGGTGGGGCCCATGCCCCCGTATAACCTCGATGTGCCGGGCAAGCGGCTCAGCACCGAGCGGATTGAGATGCTCGATGCGCAAAAAGCTGCCCGCATGGAGATCCGCAAGTCGGAACCGGACCCCTTCTATCCGCCGGTCCAGGGCCCCTATGAAGACATGTACGACTTCCGCTGGTTTGCCAATGGCGGCGAGTTCAGCCGCTACGCGAACGGCGCCAAGTCCCCCCTGTCGGACTATACCTACCACCAGATTTTCGAGATGCTCTCCCATGGCGAGCATGGTGATGCGAATCAGAAGTACAACTACAAGGACCGGCTCTCCGACCGTGAACGGTGGGCAGTGGTCTACTACATCGCCAACATGGGGCTCGATAACGGCCAGGCGGACTGGCAGGAAGCCTGGGATCAGCAGGTCGCTCTGCGGAAGACGATCTATGGCACCCATTGCTCCATCTGTCACGGGGCCGTGGGTCGTGGGGATGGTCCCGAAGGGCACAAACTGGTGCCCAAGCCGATGAACTTCACTTACCTCGACTGGTCCGCCGGTGTGAAGGCGGGCTACCCGGTGACCGACGAATATCTGTACGAAATCATCGCGAACGGCAAGATTCATCCGGGTTCCATCGAGGGGACGCCGGGGAATCCGGAGCCCCGGTGGACCGGGATGCCGTTCTGGAAAGACACCCTGCGCGAAGAAGACATGTGGGGTCTCGTGGAATTCATCCGCAGCCTGAGCTACGTGCAGGACTAAGGGGAGACGCGCGTCATGGAGAAAAGTCTGAGCCGACGCAACTTCATGGCCGCCTGGCTGGGGGCGCTGCCGGGCTTCGGCCTGCTGGCGTACCTCATCCCGGTCTGGTGGCGCTTTTTGTTCCCCACCATGGAGCCATACGGCTTCTTCTCCGAACAGGTGCTGGGGACCGAAAAGGAACAGTACGTTGAGAACGTCTCGAACATGAAGAATCCCTGGGACTTCCGGCCCTTCGAGTTTGTCCGGCAGGCCCGCCTCTTCACTTCCGACGGGATCTACAACACCCGGGTGCCCGGGTTCCTGGTGGCGATTCCGAAAGACCCTTCCAATCCGAAGGCAGGCGAAGTGGAATACCGGGCGTTCTCCCGTATCTGTGTCCACCTTGGCTGCGTGTTTGACTACGTGGTGGGCCGGGATGCCATCAAGACCGGCTTCAATTACGCCGTGCCGCTGAACGAGGTCCACTTCGGGTGCCCGTGTCACCTCTCGGTGTATGACCTGTCGCAGCTGATCCCGATTCCAGGCGTGTCCATCAGTCCGGAAGACAAAGACTGGATGCTGGGACCCAAAGTGGTCTCGGGCCCTGCGCCGCGTCCGGCCCGCCCCTTCAAGGTGAGGGTGGATGAGCAGAGTGGGGACATCTTTATCGTGCAACTCGAAGGCGGAGGCCTGAGCTAATGGCGACCAACGCCGCGCTCATCAAAGGCGCACCGGACATCCTGCAGCAGGCCCAGGCCTGGTTGTCGGAGCGGCTGGCCGTAATGGATCTCTTCGATGAGACCTTTACGGACCGGGCGAAAACGAACCCCTGGTATGCCATCGGCGGGATGTTCTATCTCTCCTGGGTGATCGTGCTGGTCACCGGCTTCTGGCTCTGGATGTGGTACACGCCGACCATCGAGCAGGGATATGCCAGCATCGAGCGGATCCAGCATGAGATCCCCTACGGCTGGCTGTTCCGGGCGGTCCACAAGTACGCCGGGGACGCCATGATCATCCTGGCGACCATGCGGGCCTATCGCTTTGTCTTCACAGGGGACTACAAGAAGCCCTACGAGATCGTCTACTTCATTTCGATCTTCGCCATCATTCTCTGTATGTACTCGGGGCTCACCGGGTATCTGCTGATCTGGAATCAGCGGGCCTTCTGGGCCACGAAGGTGATGGTGACGTTCCCGACCTACATCGACTACACCCCTGGGCTGGGCTTCCAGTACTTCGGCCGCAACACCGCGTTCTGGTGGCTGGGGGGCGGGTCCATTGGTCAGGGGACGATGACGAACTTCCTGACGGCGCACTATGCGCTGTCAATCATTGCGTTCCTGCTGATCGAGCAGTACTTCTGGAAGACCAAGCACCGCCGGATCAATCTCTCCGTGCCGCAGATGATCACGACCTTCGCGATCATCGTGGGCGTCGTCTTCATGCGCCCGTCAGAAATGGGCACGTTCGCCAATCCGACCGTGACCCCGAACCCGATTCTGTCGGACTGGTACTTCCTGGCGCTCTACCAGCTGATGAAATATCAGCATCCGGTGACGGCGACCTGGGTGACGGTGGCGATTCCGGCGGTGGCGATTCTCTGTGCCTTCCTGGATGTCCGGCCGGAGCGTTCCCTCTGGCAACGTCCGGGGATGGCAGTCTGCTCGATCGCCGCGCTGCTGCAGTTCATCGCACTGAGCGTCCTGATCATTCTCAACATCGCGGACATTCAGCGGGACCCCCCGTTCTGGTATCTGAGCCTGATGCTGCCGGGGGTCCTGGCCGGCTGGCTCGAGTGGCAGCACTTTAAGAAGACGAAAGTTCCGAAGGGTCTCTGGGCGCTGCCGGTCTTCGCCAATCAGGTGATGAAGCGTCCGGAAGCCCCACCACAGACCCGTCCGCAGGCCACTCCGGCGGAGTAGTCTGGCTGGTCTGATGCCGGAGCGAATCCGGCAGAGAGGAGCCCCGGCACCATGTTCTGGTGGATGCTGGTGGCGATCGCGGCAGGGGCGCTGATGCTGCTGCTGCAGTGTGTGGGAGTCCTGACCGGCACACGGGAAGGGACTCCTGGGCCGGAGCATGTGCTGGGCCTCATCCTGAGCGTCGCTGGTCTGGCTACGACGATGCCTGTGATCGTCTTTCTGGACTACAAGTCGCAAAAAAAGAAGGGGAAAGTGGTCCGCCAGATTCCCCTGTTCGAAAAGGCGCTCACCATCGCTGATCAGCAGCGTCGGGAGCCGGAAGCGAAGGAGCCGTAATGGCCGGGCACGAACCGCCGAAGCTGAATACCGGAACCGCACTGAACCTCGTGGTGTCAGCGTGGTCGCTCACCTGGGCTGGCCTGGGTGGAGTCGTGGTGCTGCTGATCCTCTGGCTGGAGACGTTTTACGTCACCTTCGACAAGGAAGCCCAGCAGTACCTGCATAGCGTGACGCTCCCCTTCGCTGTGCCCGGATTTGGCCGGGCGGTGCTGTCGACAGTGGAGTTCCAGCAGGTGACGCTGATCCTGTTCGGGTTCGCGCTGATCTGCACCGGTCTGGCGATCATGCCGCTGTACCAGAAGGATGAGCCGGCGGCCGCGCTGGCTCCTGAGAGTGACGCCAGCGGCGCATAGCGTTGCTGCCCAGAGAGAGGACTGACGATGGCGACATCGATCCAGGAAGTCATCACGAAGCCCCAGATCCAGCAGACCTATGTTGAGGTCTTCTGGCGGGCTGTGCTCTGGATGGAAGACAAGGTCAACCGGGCGTTCAACAACCGGCTGAATCCCTTTTACTACCACGGAGCGCTCCCGAACTTCTTCCTCTTTACGCTGTTTGCGACGGGCATCTTCCTGATGTTCCACTACATCCCCACCCGGCCCCGGGCGTATACGGAAATCGAGTTCATGACGAACTCGGTGCCGTTCGGGGTCTGGATGCGGGGGGTCCATCGCTACGCGGCTGACGGGATGATGATCGTGGTGCTGGTGCACATGTTCCGGGTCTGGTTCACCGACCGGTACCGGGGCTCCCGCATCCTCCCCTGGCTCACCGGCGTCGGGCTCCTCTGGATGCTGTATATCGTCGGCATCACCGGGTACATGCTGATCTGGGATGGCCGGGCACAGATCGTGACCGCCATGACCCTGGATATGTTCTCTACGGTGCCGTTGATCGGCGGCTGGCTGCAGGACTTCCTGCGGGGCGGCGAGGCTATCACCGACAACACGCTGGGTCGTTACTTTTCGATCCACATCATGTTCGCGGTGGGGATCTTCTTCTTCCTGGTGCTGCATTACATCCGGTTGTACAAACCGAAGACTTCGACCCCCATGCCCCTCTGGATGGTGTTCCTGGGGATCACGTTCATCATCGCCGGGGCGGTGCCGGTGACGGCAGATCTGCCGACCCCGCTGATATTCCCGGGGACTGGTGACAACGTGGCCGGGTATTCCCGGAGCATGGGCATCAGCTACGACGAGGCCGTGAGCATGGCGGCGCAGGCTGCCGGCGCGGAGCTCGCGGCTGGTGACGCCTCCTGGACCATCGACTGGCTGTACATGTGGCCCTATGGTCTGTACTACTCCATCGGACCGGGAGCCTTCTGGCTCTTCATGGCCCTGATTACGGTGCTCTTCTTTGTGCCGTACTTCGTGAAGACGCACCGGCCTTTTGCCTACGTCATCGAGGAAGCCTGTGTCGGCTGCCAGCTCTGCTACCTCGACTGCCCCTTCAACGCCATCGAAATGATCGAGAAGCCGAGCCTCAAGAAGGGGCGCAAACCGAAACTGCTGGCGATCGTGTACGAAGCGCGCTGCACCTCCTGTGGAGTCTGCGTCGGTTCCTGCGCGTATGAGGCGATCGAGATCCCGCGAGTCCGCTCGCAGGAGATCGAGGCCGCGGTCGCGGCGCTGTGCAGCTAGACTGGAAAGCCGTCAGAGAGGACCTGCCGTGAGCGAGACTGCCACCGCTGTCGGAGCCCCAGAGAAAGTCCGGATCATCGGCTTTGTCTGCGAACGGGCGTACGACCTGGAGAAAATCCTGAACGCCGACGGGACCCTGAAAGCGGATCCTGATGTCCGGCTCATCGCCCTGCCCTGCAGTGGCATGGTGCAGCCGGGGTTCATCGAAAAGGCGCTGGAGGCAGGCGCGCAGGGCGCTTTCGTTATGGGCTGCCTCCTTGGCGACTGCTACTTTCGGGACGGGAACTACGTCATCAAAGAGCGGATCGAACGGACCCGGCGGCCGCAGATCAAGCGCAAGTACAACCTCGAGCAGATCGGGACCATCTGGTTCTCCCGGGCCATGATGGAAGAAGAACTCTACGGTCTCATCGCCAGTTTCAAGGACCGGGCGCTTTCCTTCTGTAAGGAGCATCCGGAGAAGATGCCAGCGGCTATCGCCGCGCACGAGGCGGAGCTCCGCCGGTCCCGCGCTGCCGCCCGGAAGTAACGACCGGACGTTCCGTTCGTATCGCAGTCTCATCGCTGGAGGGCCCGCTGATGGCCAAGCCTGACATCCCGAAGCCGCCGGTCGATCCCCGCGAAGTCACCGCGGTCGATATCCGGTATGTGGCGTACTTCGCCTTCTTCGCCTTTATTCTCTACATCATCGCCAGCTTCGGCCTCATCGCCGAGGTCTAAGCGTCAAAGGACCCGCTGCGCATGGAACCGGTCCAGTACGGCTATCTTTTTCCCCTGGCGATGCTCTTCGTCTTCGTGATCCTGCCGGTCTGTCTCTGGCAGGGGTTTCACTGGATGCATGAGCTGGATGAGACTGATCACGATCACGGCAATCACGGCCACTAGTCCGGCGGGAGTACCGCCGATGGACTGTCCTGTCGCGTAAAAGTCGCTGATTACGACCACCGGAGGCCCCGGTGGTCTTTGCTACGCCGTAGAATAGGTCAGTTCGCATCGAATTCCCGGACTCGCCGGAGATGCCCGCGTGCGCCTGCTGCTCACATCATTGCTGGTGGTCCTGACGCTGGCCCTGCAGCCGGGATGTGGTGCTGCGGATCCTGAGCAGCCGCCGTTGGCGGATACTGAAGTGCTGCTGCAGACCACCGCCCTGCCGGAGCAGCAGGGCCTGGGACTGGTGGCCATCGATCTGGATCCCGAGACCCTTCAGGCGACATTTGCGCCGTTGACGGTCCCCGAGCGGTCCGGGCAGGGGGGCCTGGAGTCGGTGCATCTCACCAGCTACCTGACCACGAAGCCCTGTGCGGACTGCCTGAAAATCGCGGGGGTCCGCCGGCTCCCGGGCGGACAACTCGGGCTGGATGTCGCGATCCGGCATCCCTTCACACCGGGGAATCCTGATCTGCCTGGCAGCGCCACGAATCGGCTGGACCTCCATGTCTACAATGTGGAAGGGGTCCTGCTGGTGAATGATTTTGAGCAGAAGACTACATTCCCCGGACTCGGGCAGGTCGCGGCAGACACGCTGGTGAGCAACGCCGATGGCTATAGCGCCAATCTCACGCCGGCTATTGTTGGACCGCTGGGGCTGGGCCTGACGGTCTATCCGTATCGGGTCTTCTTCCGGGATTACACGCAGGGCAATTTCAATGTGTCGAGTGGGTATGCCGATGTCCGGAATCCCCGGGGCTACATGGTGATGCCCATGGGGAGCGGGTACGACACCAAGACCTTCCAGTTGCGGCTGCCGGGGACTGGCCAGCGGCGGCTCTATCTGTATGCACAGGCGTCCTGGGGACAGGCCAATCTCGCTCCCGGCAGTCTGCTGGAGCCGGTCTATCGGGTCCCACAGTTTTCCAAGAAGGCCGCCAGTGAAGTGACCGTCAGTGTGGTGACCAATGGACTCAAAGGGGGCGATGCCGCGTCGACCGCGTCGCTCCGCATCCGGGTGCTGGATACCAACGCCGATGCTCCCGTGGGGACAGGGCTGGGCGAGATCGACTTTCACTCCTATGTCGCCCGCATCGATGTCGAGGTTCCGGGGCTGATGACTGCGCCCCTGGTGCTGAACAATCCGACACCGGTCCAGGGACAGCCCCGCAACATCCTGAATCCCCTGGCGTATGACGTCACGATCCCCAACGCGAAGGGGGCGGGGGTCGGGAACTATCTGGGACTGGTCCGGGTGCTCGATGCCTATCCGGCAGGTCAAACGGGCGACGGGCTGGGGAACAACGATGTCCTCGACGCGCCAGGACCGGGGAGCAATCCGCTGCAGTTCGCCCGGCAGCTGACGGAATACGCGACCTATGCGGTCTTTGCGCTGCCGATCACAGATGCGGGATGTCCGAACAATGTGACTTTTACGGCGGCCGAGCCTCCTGATCCGGTGCTCGGGGTGCCTTACACCTACACGTTCCAGGCGACCGGCGGTACGGCTCCTTACACCTTCTCCGTGGCGAACGGCACGCTGCCGGAAGGCCTCAGTCTGGCGGACAACGGACTCCTCAGCGGGACGCCGACCCGTCGGGCGGACTTCTTCCAGGCCTGGCCGGTCACGATCCGGGTGCAGGATGCCTGCTCCACGCCGGCGAGTGCGCAGACGCCGCTGACTCTGCGGGTCAATCTGCGGCCTGTGACCTTTGTCTACTTCGACATCGGGCAGGGCCATGCGACGCTGATTTACTCGGCGGCGAAGGAAGCGTTACTGCTGGATGTGGGGCCTTCGAACAAACCCCGGGGGGAGCGGATCCGGGACTTCATCATCAACAATGGCCTGACCCTGAAGTACACCATCGCCAGCCACTTCGATGGCGACCACATCGGTAACATCGCGTACATCATCTCAGGCCCCGATGGTGCGCCGGGGCGCAAGAATGTCGATGATGACGGGGATGGGTCCACGGACAACTTCGAGGACCGGGAAGAATATGGCTGGCCGGGGTCCGATGACCTGATGCCGCTCAAGAGCTTCGACACGGGGAATGATGATCTCGAGAATCAGCAGTCTGACCGGATCTGGCGGGCGGCGACCTGGCGGGCGCGGCAGACCTGGACCAAAGACTTTCTGGGCGACAAGTCGCTGATGTCGCTTTCGGAGCCGGGGCTGGAACTCTGGATCGCGGCGGGGAACCGGGCCGTTTTCAATGGCGTGGACCTCGGGCGGAGTGTCACCGACGAAAACACCAATTCGCTGTCGGTGATTTTCTCGCATGGGGCGTTTGACACCGAAATCGGTGGCGATCTGGTGGGGTCCAGCGGAGGGGGTGGGCAGGACTTTGAGACGACGCTCGCCAATGCCCTGGCGTCCATTGGCTTCGGCCTCGATGTCATGATGGCGCATCACCACGGGTCGCGATACTCCTCGAACACCACCTGGATGAATCTGCTGAAGCCGGAAGTTATTCTGATCCAGTGTGGTGCGGGGAACCCTTACGGGCATCCGCATCAGGAATTGCTGAATCGCATCGACACAGTGCTCTACACCAATCCGGTGATCCTGGAACATATGTTCTGGTCCACCACCGGAACCGCGGATACCAGAACCTTTGACGGCATCAATGTGACCGTCTCGCCTGTAATTACGCAGGCGAGCGGCGACATCACGATCGTCACCGATGGCCGGAACTACACCGTCACGACCCCGCAGGGACAGCGTCACTATCCCGTGGATCTCGCGCTGCCTTAGCCTGCGTCGCGGATCGCCGCGATGTCCCGTCCGCTCTGAATCGACAGCGGCTCCTCGGTCACGATGTCGCCCTCCTCGCGGGCAGTGGCATCCCGATGTTTAATCAGCAGCCAGCTGTTTTCCCGTCCACCAAAGCCCTTCGTCTTCACCAGAGTCCATTCTCCCCGGAGCTTCTCTCCCTGGAGCTGAAACACCAGCTTGCCGCGATTGAGATTCACGCCGGGATCTGGCTCGCCTGTTTTTTCATCGGGCATAAACCTCACGGCACCCAAATCCCAAAGGAGCACTGGTCCGGCACCGTAGTGGCCGGCGGGGATGACCCCCTCGAAGGTGGCGTAGGCGAGGGGATGGTCCTCGGTCATCATCGCGAGGCGCTTATCCTTCGGGTTGTAGCTGGGACCTTTCGGTACCGCCCAGGATTTCAGGACCCCATCGATCTCCAGGCGAAAATCGTAGTGCCGGGCGGTTGCCTGGTGATGCTGGATGCAGAAGAGGGGTCGCGGCAGTTGGGGGGGGAGTTCATCGCCGCTCGGTTCGGGGGTCGCGGCGAAGTCCCGCATCTGCTGATAGTCGGTGAGACTCGCGGGCGCGGTGGTGCCAGCGGTGATGTCTGCCCCCGCCGAAGGGGCAACTGTCCGCCGGGAAGTGGCTCCTGTGTAGGGAGTCGTGGGGTCTTTAGGTGTACGGGGCATCGGGCACCTCACGGGGCTGTCAGCTGGCACTGTAGGGTATGCGCCCGGCCAGGGTCTCAGACTGACGGGGCCGGGGACTTAGAATACGCGCTGGCAACACCATGAGTCTCTTCCTGGACATTGTGTGGACCGGCTGGCCCCTGTGGGTCGGGCTGCCCTGGACCGCAGCCTGGGCATCGCGGCTGCGTGAGGAAGCGGCAGCGGGGATGATCGGCGAGCCCCGGGAGATCGGCATGTCGCTGCTCTATTTTGCGGAGGGGGATGTGTTGCGGGCGCTGGTGTTGCTTGAAGGAGAATCGCATCCGCTGTGTGTGGTGCTGTCGGGCTTCTGGAAAGGGATCGTGAATCCGCGTCAGTGGGAAGGGGTTGCACTGGTGGGGGAAGCTCAGCGACGGCTGCCGTCGCTGCTGGGGCATCTCGGACGGGCTCGTCAGTGGGTCCAGGGAACCGGCCTGGTGACCATCGCCCTGACGCTCGGCTGGCTCCTCTGGCAGCGTCCCTGGGGCACTGATGCCGCGGCGCTCTTTAGCTCAGCGACTGGCGGCGTCCTGGTGGTCCTCTGCGCTTTCATCGGATGGTGGCTCCTGGTGATTGCGACCGAGCAGCGTCGGCTGCAGGTGCTGCGACAGCGGGCGACTGCGTTGCTGCATCAGTCTATCGATGCGCTGGATCATGGGCGGATCGGCACCGCTCTGGGGCAGGAGCGACGGACCGGCCCCCTGACACCAGCAGGAACCGGTGCGCGTCCACGCAATATCGTCACCGACACCTATCGCCAACAGCGCTAACTGCGACTGCCGACTTACCAACCAGGCCCATCAGGGAAGGGCTCGAAGAGGGCAGCATCATTCACCAGCTGTCCCTCAATAATGACGTAGCGCGCCCGACTCTTGGTTTCCAGTGGATGACCATCCCAGAGGACGAGATCGGCAGCGAGTCCGGGGGTCAACGATCCAATGCGGTCGGCGACACCAAAAATCTCGGCGGGATAGCGCGTGATGGCAAGGAGCGCGAGGTCGGCGGGGAGTCCGCCACTCACGGCCCAGGCGGCTTCATGGGGGAGGGCGCGGACATTCAGCGCGCCGCTGGTCTGGATGGCGAAAGGGAGTCCAGCAGCCGCTACCAGCGCTGCGTTGTCGAGGCGGGCGGCGGCGGTCTCGAAGGTGTTGGGACCTGTCCGGATGGGCCCCAGGAGCAGCGGGACCTGGGCATCGCCGATCTCCGGCAGGATCTGCCACGCGGCGGTGGCGTGGAGCAGGATCGGCCGGATACCGAACTCGCTGGTGATCCGCAGGGCCGTGAGGATGTCGTCCTGTCGATGCGCGCTGCAGATGACCGGGAGGTCCCCCTGCAGGGCGGCGGCCAGCACCTGCTTTTTCAGATCGATGTCCCGGGGCGCGGGGGGCATGGGTGGCTCTTCGCCCTCACCGAGTTTCGCGACCTTCGCTTCGTACTGTGCCTGCTCCCGCACATGTTTTTCAGACCCCCGGAGCCAGTTGCGGGCCGCGGTGAGTTCCATCCGCAGGACGGCGGCAGATCCCATCCGGGTGCCCGGCCCCCCTTTGCCTCCCCAGGTGTTCTTCGGGGCTTCGCCAAGATTCAGATGGAGGGCTGCCGGGGCTTTCAGGACCAGGTCCGCGATGTTGGCGGAGGGTCGCAGTTTGATGAGGGCTCCCTGACCGCTGATGAGGGTCTCTTCGCCGGGATTGACATAGACCGTGGTGATGCCACTGGCCCGGACCCGGGGGATGGCCCGGTCGAGGGGGTTGATGCCATCGATCACCCGCAGTTGTGGCAGGCTCCGTTCGGAGTTTTCGTTTTGCTCCTGCGTGATGCCGGTGACCGGATGCCCGGAGAGTCCGAGAATGGTGTTGGCATCGATGAGCCCCGGGGTGAGCCATCGTCCGTCGCAGTCGAGGGTGGGAGAGCTTGTACGGGGCTGTGAGGACATCGGTCCCAGCGCCAGGATCCGCCCATCCGCACCGACATCGAGCCAGCCATCAGCGATCAGGCCGGTGGTGCGGTCGCCGGTCATGGGGAGGATCCGGGCGTGAATCAGACGGACTCCCTTTCGTCCGGTGAGGTAGCGGGCGAAGTCGGTGGCTGGGTCCGCCTGGACCGGCTTGGCAGGAGCTGCGAAGAGGCAAAGGAGCAGCAGGACCAGCAGCGGGCCGGGGGTCCGTTGCAGAGGGATTAGCACCATGGCTCGCTGAGCCTCCAGAGCATAGGGATCGTGGGGGGATTCGGTGCACCGATGATGCCGCCCTGCTCGCGATCGAGCACCAGCCGACCGTTGATCCAGATCATGCGGACCTGCGACTGGATATCGAAGGGGTCCCCGGAGAAGAGGACCACGTCGGCGTCTTTGCCGGGGGTCAGGCTGCCGATGCGGTGGTCGACCCGGAGGATCCGGGCGGGTGTCAGCGTGACCGCCTGCAGCGCGACCTCCCAGGGGAGGCCCTGGGCAATGGCGAGGGCGGCCTCATCCCGGAGGTATTCCTGACTGATGACCGGATGATCCGAGTGGAGGGCGACCGTGAGTCCGGCTTCGTGGGACCGGACAATGTTTTTGGGCGTCATGTTGTCGGTTTCGAGCTTGATGCCGGCCCAGTAGGCGGCGAATTCCACCACCGGGACCTTGGCGTCACGCAGTTCCTGCGTGATCAGATACGCTTCAGTCGCGTGGTGGAGGGCAGCGAGGTCGAAGCCGAACTCGTCGCGGAGGCGGATGGCGGTGAGCATGTCATCGGCGCGATGGCAGTGGATATGCACCGGGAGGCGTCGCTCGAGGATCGCCTTCAGCGCCTCGAGCTTCAGGTCGACCGCCGGAGGATCGGGGGGCTGTGGTTCGCTGGCGGGGTCGGGGGAGTCTTCTGCCAGCCAGCGCGCCAGCGAGGCTTCATAGCGGGCGAGCTCCTGGGCGTAGCGATCCCACTGGGCCTTGTAGTTCTGGCCATCCACGAAGGCCTGCCGGAGTCCTGCGGCGACACCCATCCTGGTGGAGGGGAGCTGGCCGCGTCCGCCATAGGTGCGCTTCGGATTTTCCCCCAGGGCCATTTTGACCCCGGCAGACTCCATGAGGATGCGGTCGGCGAGGGGGGCAGCCGGCAGATTTTTCAGGAGGCAGCCCTGGCCGCCGATGAGATTCGCGGAGCCGGGAATGATGAAGACGGTGGTGACTCCGCCGCTCAGCGCCATGCCGAACGCAGGATCGTCGAGGTGGAGGGCATCGAGGGTCCGGACCTGCGGGGTGATGGGGTCGCTGGCTTCGTTGCCGTCGCTGTGCGCCGGGGCACCGGGAAGGGGATAGATGCCCATGTGGGAATGGGGATCCACGAGGCCGGGAATGACCCAGCCGCCCTCGGCATCCACGACTGTCGCACTTTTGGGAATCGCGAGCCGGGGTCCCAGCGCCTGAATCTGACCATCAGCCAGGATCAGTGTCCCGGTGAAGGGTGGCGCATCAGCGGGGCAGATCCGGGCATTGGTGATGGCCCAGAGGCGTGAGGTGGGGTCCGGGGGCGTGTTGCTGCCAAGCAGCAGCAGTACGCCAAGGAGGAGCAGGGCGATGAGGGAGCAGCGCGACATAGGGCATTGTAGTCAGGGGACGACAGACCCTGCAAAAAAGACAGCCCGCTGCGTAGGCGGCAGCGGGCTGGAGCAGTCAGAACGGTCAGTCACTCACCGGAGGGCCCTCTGCGCGAGGGCGGAGGCGTGCGAGGGGGGGCTGGTTTAGCGCGTCGTCCACAGAACTCGGGGACCCGGCAAAGACAGAAACCGGGCGGCGGGGGAGAGCGGGCCTGCCCCTCAATCACCGCCGGCTAACGGGAGGTGAGTGTTATCGGCCATCATCACAAAGGCGCATCGCGGCGGTCACACGACTGTAAAAGTCCTGCGCTATCGTGAACGGGCTATGGCGAGTCCTCTGGTCCTGCAACTGTCGGACTACCTGCGGCACACCTGCCCCAATCTGCGACTGGGGGGACTGATCGCTTCCGTCTCACGCAACGGATCGCAGGAAGCCGGGATTACGGCAGCGCTGGAGGCGGTTTCGCGGGAGCTCCTGGCAGAGGACGATCCCCTGCGTCACCCGCGTCTGCTGGCCATGGAAGAGACCTTCCGGCGGGCGGGAGCGAATCCGAAGCGGTATGCCCCCTCTGCCCACGCGCTGATTCGGCGGCTGGTTCAGGGTCGCGATCTTGTTCGCATCAACGACCTAGTGGACACCAACAATCTGTTGTCGCTGACCCTGCGGGTCCCCTGCGGCCTTTACGACCGGACCAACATCGCGGGATCGCGACTGACCTTTGATTTGGGCGCTGGGCAGGCGACATACCTGGGGATTGATGGGGTCGAGCAGCGGACCCAGGGGAAACTGCTGCTGACCGACCGGGACAAAGTGCTGGGGGGACCTCACGCCGATGCCTGGCCGACCCGGATCACCGACGAGACCCGGCATTTGCTGGTGGTGCTCTATCTGCCGGATCGTCCGGAGAGTCCGATGGAGATCGATGAACTGCTGGGTAAGGCGCGGGGCGTGTTTGAACGGATGGTGCATGCAGCGGTGTTGGGCGAAGTCGTGGGGGGGTAGGTGTGAAGAAACTGCATGAGGCCGCCAGCCCAAGGCGCGATGTATCGCGCCCCTAAGCATGGTTCCGGGGGGAGGTGCTGTCGCCCATCGGAGATGTCGCCCGTGATGTCGATGTTAGGGCTGCGATTCATCGCAGCCTGTTCTTCAACCGGGCAATTTTTCAGGGAGCACAACAACAAAACAGGGCGCGATGAATCGCGCCCCTAAGCATCGTGACGATGTAGCGGTTAGGTCGGGAGCGATTTACGGAATCGCGCCGACCGCCCTGGCCGCGTTGACCCGCTTGCCAATGGGCTTGTCCGTGGTGATGGTGTCGCCGGTGGATTCGATGCGTGCCCGAACCGCACTGGCAGAAGTGCCATAGGGGGAGGCCCAGACCAGTGCGGCGAGTCCGGCCACATGCGGACAGGCCATGGAGGTGCCGCTCATGGTGGCGTAGGCATCAGTGGTTCCGGAGCGCTTGTAGGTGGAGTAGATGCTGGAGCCCGGTGCCGCGACATCCACCCAGGTGCCGTAGTTGGAGTACGAGGCTCTCTTATCCGATGACGTAGTCGCGGCGACCGCGATGCAGTTCGTGTAGGCTGCCGGGTAGGACATCGTGCTGGTGTTGCTGTTGCCAGCGGCGGCGACCACGACGCAACCGGCGTTCCAGGCCGCATTGACCGCGCTTTGCATCGTGGAGGAGCCGCCCCCGCCACCGAGGCTCATGCTGATGACCTTTGCGCCGTTTTGATAGGCCCAGTTGATACCGCTGGCGATCCAGGAGGTGTAGCCGCTTCCGTTATCTGCGAGCACCTTCCCGACCATCAGGCTGGTGTTGAAGCCGACCCCGGCGACACCCTTGCTGTTGTTTGTGGCAGCGGCGACTGTCCCGGCGCAGTGCGTGCCGTGTCCATGAGCATCCTGCACCGACGTGCTGGTCGAGCTGAAATTCTTGCTCGCCACCATCTTGGGTCCGACATCCGTATGACCGGTGTCGAGACCCGTATCCAGCACGGCGACTTTGATGCTGGCGAGCCCCTTCGTCACATCCCAGGCCCCCTGGCAATTCATCTTCGTCATGTCCCATTGCTTGGAGGCGAAGGAAGTGTCGTTGGGGGTGAAGAAGGCAGCGTATTTGTGATCCGGCTCGGCGTAGTCGACCCCGGCTTCGCGGTTGTACGCTGCGATCAGGGCGAGTTCCTGGCCGGCCGGGACCGTGACAATCTGCACATCCATGCCTTCGATGAACTTGTCGAAAGTCCCGCCGAGGCGGGCATGGATGGCATCGGCATCAGCGGAAGGAGCAAAGCGGACGAGGATGCGTCCGGCGGCAAAGTCATCGGCGGTCGGCATCGTGGAGCTGACCGGAATGACGAGCCCAAAGGATGAGACCGGCGTACCATCGATGGAGGTCGTTCCTGGGGTGCCTCCCAGGAGGGGGGCCGGAGCAGGTGAGACAAGCGGCTTCCCAGTCAGGGAGCCGGCATTCGGATCCCGTGCCGGGTCGGTGGGAGCGTTGCTGCCGGAGCAGGCGGTGAAGCCCGCAGTCAGCAGGGAAAGGAGGGCAGCCAGCGCGAGGCAGCGCACTGGCGCGTGGGTCAGAGAAGGCAGGTCATGCAGGCGCATGGGCATCTCTTTCGTGGGAACGGGATGCGACCGTACGGCACGGCTCGGTCGGTGATGTATCTAAGAGGAGGGTATTCTGGCACCCCTCCTCCGGGAAGGCAAATGGCTATATGTAGAGTCGTGTCGGGTGGGGCGCGTATTGGTTAAGCGAAATTGATGAGCGAGCGCGAAAGAAGTCGCATGATGACGAAGGCAGGGCGGGGCGGCAAAATCAGGGCGCGATGACAAACACTGGGCGCGATGAATCGCGCCCCTAGCATGATCCGGGGGGGAGGGGCTGTCGCCCAATTGAGATGTCGCGTGTGAGGTCGATGTTAGGGCTGCGATTCATCGCAGCCTGTTCTTAAATCAGCATCAATCAGGACCCTAACGAGTCAGCGCGCGACGACAAAAACAGGGCGCGATGAATCGCGCCCCTAGCATGATCCGGTTGACCGACCGCGGAGGTCGCCGGTTAGCCCAGGCGGGCGCCGGCGAGCGCGTGACTGATCCAGGCCGGACGCGCGTCAGGATCCGGCAGATGCGCGATGACCCGGAAGAGCAGGCCCCGGAGCTTGTCGTTGTTTTCCGTAAAGACCCGGATCACTTCCTCGTGCGACACCGGTTCCACGTTGGGGTCATCCTCGAGTCCGACATCGTAGTCCGTGATCAGCGCGATGTTGCAGTAGCTGATCTCCGCTTCCCGGGCGAGGACATTCTCCGGGTAGTTGGTCATGTTGATGACCTCCCAGCCCTGGCCCGCGAACCAGCGACTCTCCGCCTTTGTGCTGAAGCGGGGGCCGTTGATCACCACGATCGTGCCCGTGGGGTGGCAAGTGATGCCTTCATCCGCGGCCGCCTGGATCGCCAGGTCCCGCATCACGGGACAGAAGGGCTGCGCCTGGGAGATGTGGGTCGCGATGGGGCCCTCGAAGAAGGTGTCTTTGCGACCGTTGGTGCGGTCCACATACTGGTCGGTGACCACGAAGTGTCCCGGCGCGACATGCGCCTGCAGCGACCCGGCGGCGCAGGGGCCGAGGAGCCAGGCGACCCCCAGGCTTTTCATGGCCCAGACATTCGCCCGGTAATTGATCATGTGCGGGGGATACCGGTGGTCGCGACCGTGCCGGGGCAGGAAGGCGACCTTTCGGTCACCGACCATGCCGATAATGACGGCATCGCTTGGGGGCCCGTAGGGGGTCTCAATCCACCGTTCTTCGATCTGGTCAACGAAGTTGTAGAAGCCCGAGCCGCCAAAGACTCCAATTTCGACGGGGTCGGCGGGGGGGGCAGGGAAGAAGCCCATGTGGACTGCACACTCCTTGGCGGCCCCGGTCAGGGCGGGGCGAATCGATGCCGGGTCATTGTAGGGAGCGGGGTGCAGCGGGGCAAGCGGCAGCCCCGGCACGGAGGCGTGTGAGAGCGGGTATGCTAGGAGCCCTGGTGCGCACTCGTAGCTCAACGGATAGAGCATCTGACTTCGGATCAGACGGTTGGGGGTTCGAATCCCTCCGAGTGCGCCAGACCAGATTCCAGCAGCTCAGGCAGCCGGCTTATGTTGCTGAAGTAAGTGTTGCCAGTCGCTGAGATCAAAACTGCCCGGCAAGAGCAGCGATTCCCCAGCAGCCATGCGTTGTGAAAAGAAGAGCAAATCGTAGCCCTCAATCTCGCCAGTGACACCATGGCTCCGCATCAGGACATCCGCCTCAAGCATGTCGATGACCTGCTCGGGATGCGGAAGAGTCTTCCACAGAAAGAGGATGTCCCCCAGCGGGTCATACCGGATGGTCAGTTCACCGGCCATAGCGTTACTCCTGCGAGGCGTCGTGCGAGATACGCGGTGACTACCCAGCTTCTGTCAGTGTCACATGATCTGACGACCACTACTACTGCAAACTTACCGCCTGCAACAGCTGGATACCAGCGACAGAAAAGGAGTTCGCCGCTTTCCGGTCGCTTGGCCAGTATCTGCTCAGGCTATGCCAGCACTTCAGCAATCAGGTTCTCCAGCGCTTTCAGAAAAGTCGGATGTGCTTCTGCGATGTGCTCCAGCCGTTCCCCAGTGAGCTCGACCATCCTATTCAGATACGGACAGGGATACCAGCCTGGAGTGGTCATACCCGGGCATTCTACCGGTTATCCTGATGACACTGGCTGGTTTCGCGCTGGCCTGTCGTAAGGAGTCTGCCCTGTCGTGCATCCCACGATAACTGCCGCCCCACCGCCGCGACTCTTCGTCGCTCCTGCGCTCCAGTGCGAGGTGGAGGTCCTCCCCCTGCGCGACCTGATCCTGGCGGGATCCCCCACTGAGCACTATGTTCTGCTGATCCTCAGGAGCCAGGCCGCTGGTGGCCAGGTCTCGCAGGTGACGCTGAACCTCGGACTCCTGCTGGACTCCTCGCAGTCGATGCTCGGCGGTCCCTTTGCCCAGGCGACCGAAGGGGCGCTGGCTGTGATGAGCCAGCTGGATCGAAGGGACCGGATCAGTATCGGGACCTTCGATGAGCAGGTGCAGGAGATCATCGTCCAGGGCACCACTGCGGACCTCCCCACGACTTCACAGAAACTCCGGGGGACCGCCATGCTCGGCGGGCGCACCGACCTGGAGGGGGCGTTGCGGGCCGGGGAACGGATGCTGCGTCGGGAACGCCGGCCGGGTGAGGCGGACAAGCTGCTGCTCCTCACCGATGGTCGGCCGACCGCAGGCGCGCTGGAGTCGCTGGAGCTGGCAGCTCTGGCGGATGAGCTCCGGGAGTCGGGTATTAGCCTCTCGTGCATCGGACTCGGCGTGGACTATGACGAAGAACTGCTGATGCAACTGGCGGAGCGCGGCGGCGGCTATTACTACCACTCCAGTCGCCCCCGGGATATCCGGAAGCTCTTTCAGCGGGAAATGGCGGCGTTCAAGAACATCCATCTGCGGGATATCGAGCTGGAGCTGAAACTGCCGCAGGGCTTTCAGTTGCTGCAGGCCGTGAATGCCCAGGCGCGGCATGTCGGCGAGGCCCATCGGGTGCGACTGCCGGATCTTGAGAAAGCCGAGGAGAGCGAAGTCCTGCTGAAGCTGAGTAGCGACGCCCATCCGTCGGGACTCTTCAAGGCCCTGGACCTGACCCTGCATGCCACGCCGGTCGGCCAGGAGAAGCGAGCCTCGGCGCAGGGGTTCGCCTGGTGGCATTACTCCCTTGATCCCGTACGCCTGCGGGAGGTCCAGAATCATCCCCGGGTCGACCGGGCGCTGACCGTCAAAAATGTACAGTCGCATCTGTTGTCGACTATGCAGGGGATCAAAACGCAGACCCTGAGTCGGGAGCAGGCCTACGTGGAGCTCAAGGAATACCAGAAGACCCTGGTCCTCAAGGGACGGACCCTCGAAGCGATGGAGATCCAGCAGGCGATCCATCTTCTGGGGCAGGGGCAGGACGAGGAAGCGGTGAAGGAGCTCGGGCAGAGTGCGTTCCACCTGCAGCGCGGGGCGCGTCCGGTACACGATGCCGATGAGGAATCAGAGGGATAGGTCCGGAAGAACGCTGAGTCCGGGACAGTAGCTAGAAAGGAGTCTGACGCCCCGATGCCTGAGCCGCTGAATCCCGCCTTCACCCAGGCGGCTATGCCCGCCCTCCTGGGGACAGTCCACTGTCCCAATTGCGACATCACCTCGCCGACCCCAGCAGACGGTTTCTGCCCCCGGTGCGGCTGGTTCCTGGATCAGGCCCCCCCGGCGGCCCAAGCCCTGGGGACTCGTCAGGCACTGGCGGGTGTCGTGGTCGCGCTGAAGGTGTCAGCGGCCGAAAGCTATCTTGTGAAAGAGACGCCTTTCCTCATTGGACGGGACCAGGGGGATCTGAAGTTCCCCGAGGACCTGCAGTTGAGCCGGCTCCATGCTGCCGTGCTCTACCGTGATGGCCAGCTGTATGTCCGGGACCTCGATTCCCGCAATGGGACTGTCCTGGGCGATCGACGACTCCCTCCCAACGAGGACATTCCCGTGCTGGAAGGCGAACGCCTCCGCCTGGGGAACAAGGAATTCGAGATTCTCTTCAAGGGCGAGTCGGGGGGGCTGACGACCTACGGCAAGGCGTACTACCTCGACAGCAGCACGGGGGTCCGCTTTGCGCTCCGACCCGGCGAAAACATCATCGGGCGGGGCGACTTTGCCCACATTCGGCTGAATGACAACGAAGCCGTCTCGCGACAGCACGCCACCATCCGGCTGGAAGACCAGTTCGGGAAATTCCGCATTGAGTTGCAGGACCATAAGAGCGAGAACGGGACCCAGATCAATGGGAGCCGCGTGCTGCCGCAACGCTGGGTGGTACTGGAAGTTGGAGATGAGGTACAGGTGGCGGATGTCGTCCTGCGCCTGGTCGAGGAAGTCGCCTGACGGTCGCGGAACCGGACAATCGCCCGCCGCTGGTGCGCCCTGACTGACCCTTCAGGCGCAGGCTCGCGCCTATACTCCCCCTGCTATGAGCGACGCACCTCAGACGGCTGCCATTCTGGCGGCGCTGCACGACATCCTGCCGACCCTGGGCTATACGCCTCCCGCCAAGATCGACCTGCGGGAGATTCCGTTTGAGGGCGCCGCAGGCTTTGGGACGCCGCTGCTGCTGGCGCTGGCCGGGCAGGTCCGGGACCAGCATCCGGGCGCCTCGAATCCCGAGATCGCCCAGCGAATCGGGGCAGACCTCATTGCCGCGCTGGCCGGGCGGCCTGAAGTCGGACGGGTCGAGATGGCAGCGAATGGTTTCCTGAATTTCATTTTTCCCCGGGGCGATCTCCTCGCACAGACCCTCCAGCGGATTCTGCAGGAGGGACCCGCCTACGGTCATGCCACGACTCGCCAGCCCGGACGGGTCATGGTGGAGTACTCCCAGCCCAACACGCACAAGGGCTTCCACATCGGGCATATGCGGAATGTGGCGCTGGGGATGGCGCTGGTCAACATTTATCGCGCGGCGGGATTCGACACGATCCCGGCGAACTACTACGGCGACATTGGCACCCATGTCATCAAGTGCCTCTGGGGCTATCAGCGCTTTTATAAGGGGCAGGAGCCGCCGAAACGTCGGGGGACCTTTCTCGGGGAGGTCTACACCTTCGCGGAGTCGAAGTATGCCGCGTCAGAAGACGTGAAAACCGAAGCGTTGAAGTGGATGCAGGACCTTACGAAGATGCCCACGACCCGGGCCGAAGCCGAGATGGGGAAGCGTCTGCTGAATCACCTGAATGCGGAGCGGATCAGCCTGGCCCCGACCCTGGGCAAACGGGAACTCTGGACCAACATCACCCGGGCGATGACCTACCTCTTCACGCAGCTGCCGCTGATCGATGAAGAGGATGCGGCGCTGCTGCAAATCGCAGCGCAGCGCTTTGATCCAACCACCCCGGCCTGGCAGTACGGCTTCGAGGTGCTCGACACCTTCGCCCAGTGGGAGGCCCATGCGCCGGCGCTGGTGTCGTTGTGGGAAGAGACCCGGGAGTGGTCCCTGGCGGAGTTCCGGGAGATTTACCAGCAGCTCGGCGCGCAGTTCGATGTGGAGTTCTACGAGTCGGAGGAGGAAGAGCCCGGGAAAGCATATGTCCGGGAGCTGGTGGAGCAGGGGGTCGCGGTCCAGGATCAGGGAGCGTTGATCGTCCGGATCGATGCGCTCCTCGCAGCCCGGGGGCTCCAGGAGCCGGAGAAGGAGCGCTATCGCACACTGATCGTGCTTCGGGCCGATGGCTCCAGCCTCTATTCCACGAAGGACCTCTCGCTGGCCCGCAAGAAGTTTCAGGACCACGGCATCACGCGGTCGGTCTATGTGGTCGCCGATGAGCAGGCGTTCTACTTCCAGCAGATTTTCAAGATCCTCGAGCTGGCGGGGTTCGAGCAGGCCCAGGACTGCTTCCACCTGTCCTACGGGCTGGTGACACTGCCTGAGGGGAAGATGTCGAGCCGCAAAGGGAACGTGGTTCTCTACTTCGATTTTGTGAAGGAGATGCTGGACGCTGCCTGGCGGATCGTGAAGGAAAAGCAGCCGGAGCTGGGGGATGCCGCCAGGGCGCAAATTGCACGTCAGGTCGCTTTCGGAGCGATGAAATACGACATGCTCAAGGTCGATGCTACCCGGACCATCGTCTTTGATCGCGATGAGGCCCTCTCCTTTGAGGGGCGCACCGCGCCGTACATCCAGTACGCCCATGCGCGGGCGTGTCGCATTCTTGAAAAGGCCGCCTCGGAGCTGGCGACGACCCCGGACCCCTCTCATCTGGGAAATGCCGGAGAGATTGGACAGGAAGAGCTGGAGCTGGCGAAAAAGCTCGGCCATCTGGGCGATGTGATCCAAAAGGCGGCGGGGGAGAACAATCCGCTGCCGGTAGCGACTTATGTGTATGAGGTAGCGCAGGAGTTCAATGATTTCTATCAGAAGATCCCGGTGCTGAAGGCCGAAGACCCCGCCGCGCTGAACACCCGTCTCTGCCTGGTCCAGGCGACTCGTCAGGTGCTGGCGAATGGCCTGGCGCTGCTGGGCATCGACGCCCCGGTGGTGATGTAACGCGCATTCCAGCTTGAGTTTTGCGACGTGCAGGTTACGGCTATGTGACATGCGGTCGATGCCAGTCACGGACTGTGGATGCCGTGCTACGCTCCCCGGACGGACCCACTTTCGTCTGGAGGAATCCTGCCATGCGCCGCCTGAGCCGCGCCCTCGGAGTCTCTCTCCTGCTGAGTCTGAGCGCCCTGATAGCCGCCTGTCAGTCAGGGAGTTCAGTCAACGCCCCCTCGTTTTCCGACACCGGGACTGATGTCCCGTTGATTGGCCTGACCCAGCCTGCACTCCATTTGCAGGAGAGCGGACTCGTGGCGGGCACGGCGGCGATGGGGGTGTATCGCCTCGACCTCGTGGATGGTGTCGCGAGCCTGGCTCCGGCCTGGCGATCCGCCAGCCTCACCGGAGCGAAGTTCGAGACCGATCTCACAGCGGCGATGTCCGGGGAGATCCTGACGCGGTGTCCCGACTGCTTCCGGGTGACCGGGATTCGCCCCACCGGGCCGAGCCGGATCGCGGTGGAGTTTCAGCTGCGGCATCCGATTCCTGCCCCTGATGGCGTGAGCCCCATCGGGGCGGTCCTGAACCGGAACGACCTGCATGTGACGAATGTCCGGCTGGTCGCCCTGGTGGATGGCACCACGGAGATGTTCCCCGGGACGCGGCGGGTCACGGTCAACATGGATCAGGTCACCAATGCCGATGGCTACACGAAAGTGGAGCCGGTGGTGGCCCTGGACCCCATCTACGCCGCTGATGTCTTCCCCTTCATCACCATGGGAGATGGTCTGGCGACAAACAATGGTCAGGGAAACTTCCTGCCAGGGATTGGTCCGGGGACAGGCTGGGAAGCGGTCCTGAGCGGGAATCCGGAAACGACCAGCGCGTATCCCAAGGGCTTCAATGTCCTGCCCCAGGGGGGGACGGTCATTGATGAACTGGAGTTTGATCTGTCGCAGGGAGCGACTGGCAACTTCACGACCAATCTGGTGATCCTCGCAAGCTACATCGGGGCCGCCGATGGCCGGGACACCCGCCTCACGAGCCGGTACTTCATGCCGGAAGGGGCGATCCAGCAAAGCCCCAACGTGCAGATCAGCTTCACCCAGACTCCCGGTGTGGATGTCGGCTCGGCGGGCGAACTGGTGATCCGGGCCGTGGACTTCCAGCAGGGTGCGTCCATCGCCTCGGACCCGCTGCAGGCGCTGAACGACAAGGACTACAGCAAGGTCTGGGCGGATGGCCGCATCGAGTCCGTGGAGCCGACCCTGGGTGAGTTCATCGGGAACGTCAACAACTTCCTGGGAGCCTCACCGCAGCCGGGGGCCTTCAATCGTGATGTGGTCGCGGCGGCCAGCGGGACCGGTTCCTACGCGAGCCCCAAGACGCTGACTGTGCCGTTCACCAACGTGAACGGTTTCAGCGGGACCCTGCGCGTCGGGTGCTATGTGAATGACTCGCGACGTCAGGCACCGGTCCTGGATGTCGCGGCCGCCGGTGCCGATCCCCTGAATCCCAACGTCTTTGAGTCGATGACCGGCCTGCAGAAGGACCTCAATGTCTTCAACGGACCGAGCGTGGTGAGTGCGAGTCCGCTCCTCATCACTTATCAGTTCGCCAAAGTAGACCTGAGCGGGGAGCCGCCAGTGCCGCAAGGGGTCTTCATTCCGGACACCCCCGCCCGGGCGAATCCGGGAATGACTAACGACTTTTTCCGTAATGGCCTTGCGGCGAGCGGGAACAACATCTACGCGATCTGGCACTGGCAGGGGAACGACGACAGTGCGCTGTTTGTCGCCCGCTCGGCTGATGGCGGGACCACCTGGGGTGCGCCGGTGAAAGTGGCGGGAGATGCCATCGCCGGGACAGAGTTCGAGGGGCGGGGCTTCAGCATCACGACTGGTCCCGGCGGCGTGCCGGTGCTGGTCGGAATAGACTCCGATGAGGATGTCGTCTGCCTCGTGGGGACCAATAGCGGCACGAATCTCACCACCTGGCCGACCGGCGTCGCGAATCGCATCGAAGTCCTGGCGCGGGGCGATGGTCGCAACTTCACGGTGAGTACCGCCTCGCTGGTCAACGACCCGAGCAAGATCGCTATCGGGATGAATCGGCGGGAGACGGTTCCGGCAACTTCCAACGAAGTGCAGTACTTCCTGGTGGAAGGGGTGGGTACGGCAACTCTGACGAAGCGCAAGGCCACTGAGGCCAACGGTGGGGTGATCGATAACGGCCCGGATGCCGGACAGAGTCGGTTTGATGTGGATGTCCAGACCGACAACACGGGACGGGTCCACTTCCTCTGGAAGGACAACGGCGACAGCGCCATTGAGTACCGCACGGTCCTGGGGGCAGTGGTCTCGCCCATCGAGTCGCCATTCCCTGGCAAGCTGCTGAGCGGCACCACCCGTCCCAATCTGGCGGTCGACCCGGTCACCGGCCAGCCGTTCGTGGTGATCGACTTCAACAGCGCGACCGTGATCGATGACGGCGAACTCACCGACCGGGATGTGTTTATCTCCACCAAAGCCGGCGCCTCCTGGGGGACGGCGGTGCAGGTGAACGAGGATGCGCTGGATCTGGACGAGAAAGAAGCGGACGTGGCGATTCTGCCGCTGAGTGGCGGCGGCTTCAAGGTGGGTGTCTGCTATGAGGCAGACCTGGGGGCGAATGCCCGTCGCATCTTCGCGGCCACCATCGACAGCAGTCTGACCCCTGGCAGCATTGTCCGGTCGCAGCTGACTCCGGATCCCACCAGCGGCCAGGACCGTCTGGATCCCAAGATCATCAGCAACGCGGATGGCCAGGCGGTCGTGATCTGGGAAGCGAAGAAGGATGGTCCGGCAGGTCAGAGCGCGGTCTGGTAGATCGCACACAATCGCGTTCACGCCGAGCAACTACAGCGTCGCCCCGATGGGGCGGCGCTTTTTCTGTGTCGCCATTTAACTTGTTGTGAGGAATAGTGGCGTGCGGGACAAAACAAAACCCCGGCGCCAGAGGGCGCCGGGGTTCGTTCCACCTGCTCGAACTGTCTGTCCGGGAGTGTTAGCTGCGCCGGACACGGTGATCGTACCCGCGATGGGCATCGGTATTCAACCAGCCACCAAGGATCGCGATGTGTCCGACGAGGCGCAGATGCTCATCGGTGAGCGAGCCGAGCTGCGCGTTGGCTTCATGCTCATGCAGCACGACCGCCAGGAGATAGCCGAAGGGTTTCAGCGCGACGAGGTCGCCCTGCTGTTCGATGGCTTCTGCGCCGAGCAACAGACCAGCCGTGCCGGGGCGTGTGAGTCCGGAAAAATCTTCCCGGACACGAAACTCAATCCAGGCGGGGCTGATGTCCGGGGCGTAGTAGCTCTCCAGCCGGGTCTCGAACAGGGAGCGCTGATCCATGGTCCAGAGGGAATCGAAGCCCAGGACTTCATCGGCTTCATAGCCCAGCGACTCCGCCCAGACTCCCCCACGTCGCGGACCCTGCAGCAGGCTGTAGAGCACCCGGGCGGGCCACCGGAGCCGGTGGCGTCGGGTCAGCAGATGCAGCGCCTGTTCGGTGTTGGCGAGCTGATCGATGAGGAAGAGATTGCCCACGGGCACATCAAGCTCAGTACCTGACCGGGGGAGAGGAAGCAGCGACACAAGTGGAGTCCTGTGATGAGATCGCGTGCATGGCGCGGTACGGGAGTACGAAGGCGATTTTACCACCCGCAGCTCAGTACAAGTGGTTCGCGGAGAAAATGTGTGACGAGTGTGGAGTCGTGTGTGAGTTGCCGTGCGCTGGCACGAGGTGGCGAGTCGAACGCGATGTGGCTGCACGGTCCTGGGTGAGCATTGTTAGAATGCAACTCCTGCAATGAGCGACACCCCGCACCGTCCAGGCAACGACGAGTCCCTGCATGCGGCAGCCCACCGTGAGTGGAGGGGCTTCTATCGCTTTTGCCAGGTCATCGTGTTCACGCACTACAAAGTCTGGCATCAGATGACGGTGATCGATCCGCAGAAGATGCCGAAGAGTGGTGGCGTGATCATTGCGGCGAATCATCAGTCGCACCTCGATCCGCCCCTCCTGGGAGTCGCTCTGCCGCGGGTGGTGCACAACCTCGCGAAAGAGGAACTCTTTCACAAGCCGTTCCTGAACTGGTTCCTGCCAGCCATCGGCCAGGTACCGGTAGCGCGGGAGGGCTCTGGTGCGGGGATGGCGCTGAAAACCGGCGCACGACTCCTGCGAGATGGCAAAGTCCTCGGCGTCTTTCCTGAAGGGACCCGCTCCAAAACCGGGGAGCGGCAGAAGGCCCGGACAGGTGTGGTGGTCCTCGCCAGCATGGGCGATGTCCCGATTCTGCCGGCGTACATCTGGGGGACCCGGGAAGCCTTCCCGCCGAAGTCGAAACTCCCCATCCCGTTCCGGCCGATTGGCATCCGGTATGGTGACCTGATTCATCTGACCCCAGAGCAAAAGGACCTGCGGAATCGGGACGAGATGGAGCGGACAGCCGAGATGATCATGGACCGCGTCTTCGACCTGGCGCCGGAGCAGAGGGCAGGAGTGTCGCACCCGAGCCATGGCTGAACACCGGCTGAGTAAAGGAACGCTCTGGTTCCACGATCTGGCGCGGCTGGTCGTACGCACCTACGCCCACCTCTGGCATGGTGTCCGGGTGGTGGGGCTGGAGCAGCTTCCCAGGCAAGGGGGCGTCCTGGTGGTCAGCAACCATCAGTCGCACCTGGACCCGGCCTTCCTCAGCGCGTTTGCATCCCGCCCGATTCACTTTTTAGCCAAAGAGGAACTCTTCCGGGTCCCGGTGCTCAAAGTCCTGATGGTCTGGATGGGAATGGTGTCGACACCCCGGGAAGGGAACGCCTCAGCTGCCATGCGCTCCGGCATCCGGGTGATCAAGGACCAGCACATTCTTGGGGTCTTTCCTGAAGGAACGCGGTCAAAGACCGGCGAGCGACTCCCCGCGCAGAGCGGTGTAGTGGCCATCGCGGCGCTGGCGGGGGATGTTCCCATTGTCCCGGCGTATATCAGTGGGAGCTTCGAGGCGTTACCACCGGGTGCCGGCTTTCCGAAGTTCCGCAAGCCGGTGACTATCTATTTCGGTGCACCGTTTCAGCTTAGTGCTGAAGAGCGGAATCTGAAGGATAAGGACCAGCTGGCTGAGACGGCGGAGCGGATCATGGACCACGTCTTTGCCCTGCGACCGGCCGCCTCCGGGTCGGCCTGACCCCGTCCGATCATCGGTATCATCCAGCCATGAGCACAACCCGTCCGCGACTGGTGCTGTCCGGCATTTTTGGCCGCATGGGCCAGGCCCTCGCCCCGCTACTGATGGCGGATCCCCGGATCGACCTGGTCGGGGGCATCTATGCCCCGCACGAGGAAGCTGAGACCTCCCCGTTCCGCGAAGAACTCGTCCACGCCGGAGTGGAACTCGATTCCAGCCCCATCGCCCTGTTGAATCTCATCGACGGTGCGGACATCTGGCTCGACTTCTCCAATCGTGAGGGAATTCGCTCCAATCTCGAGGCGGCCCTGCACAAGGGCGTGGACGCGCTGATCGGCGTGACCGGTTTCGATGACGAAGAACGGCGCTGGCTTCGGGAGCTCCCCGCAGCGACCGGTCGTCGGGTCTGGTGGTGTCCCAACTTTTCGCTGGGGATGCTGGTGCTGAACGAAGCCGCCCGGCTCGCCCGGCAGTACTTCGGGGCGGTAGAGATTCTGGAACTGCACCACGACCGCAAGCTGGATGCCCCGTCAGGGTCGGCGGCTGCCACGGCGCGCCTGATTGCGGCAGCGGGGGCCGCGCCAGGCGCCGCGGTCTACAGCCCGCCGGTGATGGCGGAGTCCTCACCGAGCGTCGGCAGCGCTATCGCTGCCAGCGCCCGGGGGATGGCGGTGCAGGAGGTACCAATCCACAGCATCCGACTCCCCGGTCTGCTGGCACATCAGCAGGTCTTTTTCGGGGGGACCGGAGAGACGCTGACCCTCACCCACGACACGCTGGACCGGTCGGCATTCGTGGAGGGGATCATCCGGGCAGCTCTGCATCTGCCGCAGCTGACCGGATACCAGGAAGGGCTGGAGCAGTTGCTCCAGTCCAATAGCCGGGGCTGATGGCTTTCGCATGATTTGTGCCGCGACGGGGGCAGGATGAGCCGCTTCACCAGACTACTGATCATGGGCGCGACCGGCCTGGTGGGACGGGAGTTGCTCCGGCTCCTCGCGGAGCGGGAGTTCCCTTGTCCGGAGCTGGTGGTCGCGGCGTCTCCCGCCTCCGCCGGACGTCCGCTGCATCAGGGGGATCGACGGCTCACGATCCAGGATGTCACGCGGGTCGCGACCGGTCCGGGGGATCTCGTCTTTTTCACCGGCCACGATGATCTGGCGGCGGACCTGGTGCCGCAGGTAGTTGCGAGTGGCGCACTGGTGATCGACAATTCCGCGACTTTTCGTCAGGAGCCGTATGTCCCCCTGGTGGTCCCGGAGGTCAACGGCGCGGCACTTCAGCAGCATCAGGGACTCATCGCGAATCCCAACTGCACCACCATCACGTTTGTGGTGCCGCTCGCAGCATTGCAGGCCGCCTATGGTCTGTGCTGGGTGAGTGTGGCGAGCTATCAGGCAATTTCCGGGGCTGGAACAGCGGCGTATGAAGATTTCCAGCAACGGCATGTGGAGATCGCATTGGAGGGTCGGAACAGTGATGCGTCCCGGCTGCCCCTGAACGTCATTCCGGCTATCGGGAGTGTCGGGGCGGATGGGAGTACGAGCGAAGAGACCAAGATGCGGCTGGAGACCCGCAAGATTTTGGGACTGCCGGACCTGCCGGTCTTTGGGACAGCAGTCCGGGTTCCGGTGCAGGTGGGGCATCTTTGTGCGGTGCATGTAGCGGTCGAGCGCGTACCGGCGGATGCCGATGCGGTCCGGGCGCTGCTGGCGTCAGCACCAGGGGTCGTGGTGCAGGATGACCCGGCGACGGGGCTCTGGCCGACGCCGGTGGGTGTCGCGGGCACTGATCCGGTGGCGGTGGGTCGCGTGCGTTTGCTGGAAGATGGGGTTATTGGGCTGGTGGCAGCGGCAGACAATCTGCGGAAAGGGGCCGCGCTGAACGCGATTCAGATCGCGGAGGCCCTCCTCGCGCTCCCGGACTAAGGCGTCCCGGAGTCAAGACACGCCCGCAGCGCTGTCGCCTGCCGGATCCTCAGTTTCTCCCTCAAGTCAGATAGAATGGGAAGTTGCCCGCCGGATCGAGATGGCGGGCGATCCTGTGTCTGGCAAGGAGCCGGTGTCTCTCATGGCTGCCCCGACTTTTCGTGCTGTCTGTAAACCCGATCTCATCCTCACCGAGGAAGAGACCATCTTGCGGTTCTGGCAGGAGCACCGGATTTTCGAGCGGACCCTGGAAGCGACGGCTGACAAGCCGGCCTGGATCTTTTATGAGGGGCCGCCGACCGCCAACGGCGCTCCCCATGCCGGGCATGTCATCACCCGGGCCATGAAGGACCTCTTCCCCCGCTTCAAAACGATGCAGGGCTTCCATGTCGCGCGGAAGGCGGGCTGGGATACCCACGGGTTGCCGGTGGAGATCGAGGTCGAGAAAACACTGGGACTCTTCGACCACCGGGCCATCGAGGACTACGGGGTCGAGGCGTTCGCCGAAAAGTGCCGGGAGTCGGTCTGGAAGTATCTGGACAAGTGGCAGGACCTGACCACCCGGATGGCCTACTGGATCGACATGGAGCGGCCCTATGTGACCTACTACCGGGACTACATCGAGTCTCTCTGGTGGATCATCCAGCAGATTCATAAGGCCGATTTGCTCTACCTGGGGCACAAAGTGGTGCCGTATTGCTGGCGCTGCGGATCGCCCCTGTCGAGCCATGAAGTCGCCCAGGGCTACAAGGACGTGCAGGACCCTTCGTTGACCGTGCTTTTTAAGCGGGTCGGGGAGGCGGACAGCTACTTCCTCGCCTGGACCACCACCCCCTGGACTCTCCCCAGCAACATGGCGCTGGCGGTAGGACCGGGCATCGACTATGTCCGGGTTCGGCTGGCCGATGGCCGGGAAGTGACACTCGCCGAATCCCGGGCGGCGGCGGTCCTGGGAGAGGCGTACACCGAAGAGGCGGTCCTCCGGCGCATGAAAGGGAAGGCCCTGGAGGGCGCCCGGTACGAGCCGCTGTATGACGTCAGTGATCGCTGCCCTGAAGCGGGACAGGCGCACTATGTGGTGGCGGCAGATTTCGTGACGACCAGCGACGGCACCGGTATCGTGCACATCGCGCCGGGGTATGGCGAGGACGACTTCCAGGTCGGGCTGGGGCAGGGGATCCCCATGGTCCAGCGGGTGAGTGGCGATGGTCACTTCACCGCCGATGCGCCGGAGTTCCTGCGGGGGCTCTACTTCAAGGAGGCCGATAAGCCGGTCATCCAGGACCTCAAAGCACGCGGACAGGTCTGGGCGCAGCAGACCTACCAGCACAACTACCCCCATTGCTATCGTCACGATGTGCCGCTGATCTATATGGCGACCGAAACCTGGTTCATCCGGACCACAGCGGTCCGGGACCTGTTGCTGGAAGCCAACCGGCAGATCCACTGGGTCCCGGAGACTATCGGGACCGGTCGCTTTGGGAACTTCCTGGAGAACAATGTCGACTGGGCGCTCTCCCGGAATCGCTTCTGGGGGACCCCGTTGCCGATCTGGACCGGGCGGACCGATGATGGGACCGATGTGATCCGGGTCGTGGGGAGCCTGAAGGAGCTGGAGTCGCTCTGCGGTCGGGACCTCAGCGGCGTAGACCTCCACCGGCCGTTCATTGATGCCGTGACCTTCCAGGACCCGGAGCATGGCTGCGACATGCGCCGGGTGGAGATGGTGGCGGACTGCTGGTTCGATTCCGGTGCGATGCCGATCGCGCAGGCGGACTGGCCGCGCAAGAAGAGCGCCGATGGCGGACTCGTCACCGGGTACCCCGCGGACTTCATCTGCGAAGCGATCGATCAGACCCGGGGCTGGTTCTACACCCTGCACGCGATCGCCTGCCTGCTGCATCACATCGCGAATCGCCCGGAGCAACTGGAGAATCCGGACCTGGCACCGTTCCGCGCCTCGCCCATCAGCTACCGGAACTGCCTCGTGCTGGGACACGTCCTCGACAAAGAGGGCCTGAAGATGTCCAAGTCCAAGGGGAATGTCGTTGACTCGATGGAGGTCATCAGCGAGTTTGGCGCGGATGCCATGCGCTGGTACTTCTATGGCAACACCGATCCCTGGACCCCTCAGCGGTACTACAAAGATGGTGTCCGGGAAGCGAACCGGCAGTTCCTGCTGATGCTCCGGAATGTCGCGAGCTTCTTCGCCACCTACGCCACCATCGATGGCTACGACCCGACACAGCCGGTCGCCGGACCCTTGCCGGAGCTCGATCGCTGGATTCTGTCGCGTCTGCAGGGGACCATCCGGACGGTCACTGAATCACTGGAACGAATCGATGTCCTCCCGGCGGCACAGGCGCTGGTCCAGTTCACGGATCATCTCTCGAACTGGTGGCTCCGCCGGAGCCGGCATCGCTTCTGGAGTGGCACCCGGGGCGTGGAGAAGTGGACCGCGTACTCCACCCTGCATACCTGCCTCGCGACACTCAGCCGGCTGATCGCGCCCTTTACGCCGTTCCTGGCTGAAGAACTGCATCAGGGACTGGTGCGGGTCGCGGACCCCACCGCAGCGGAGTCGGTCCATCTGCTCTCCTGGCCCGTCGCGGACCCCTCGCTGGAGGATGCTGCCCTGGAGAGTGCGATGGCGACGGTCCTGCAGGTGGTGACCCTCGGACGCGCCGCCCGGGCCCATCATCAGTTGCGGGTTCGACAGCCCCTGCGCCGCCTCGAAGTCATCGTGGCGGATCCTTCCCAGCGGGCGGCGATTGAGCAGCACGCGAAGGTCATTGGCGAAGAGCTGAATGTCGAGCTGGTAGAGCTCGCGACCAATCCCGATGACTACGTCACCTTCAGTGCGAAGCCGCTCTTCCCGGTACTGGGACCCCGCTTTGGGAAAGCGATGAAGGATGTCGCTGCGGCGGTCGCCGCGCTCCCCAAGACGCAGATCCAGCAGATCGCGCTGGGGACCATCGAGACCGTGGAGATCCCGGTGGCCAGTGAGACGGCAATCCTGAGTCGTGACGAGCTGGAGCTCCGGGTCGAGGCCCGGGAGGGGTATGTCGCGGAGATGGCCGGGGGCCTGAGTGTGGTCCTCGATACGCACATCACCGAAGTTTTGCGACGCAAGGGCTGGGCGCGGGAAGTCGTCCATCTGGTGAGCGAGGTCCGCAAGCAGCACGACCTCCCCTATCAGGCCCGCATCCAGGTGCAGCTGATCACAGATGCGCCACTGGCAGCTGCAGTGGAGCTGCATCGGGAATACGTCATGGGCGAAACGCTGATGGCGACCCTGAAGGTTCTGGGCCCCGAAGCAAGTCTCGCGCCGGACTGTCAGATCACCGAGAGCGGCGATATCGAGGGGCATCCGGTGCAGGTGGGGCTCGTGATCCTGCCGGTGGAAGCCGGTATCGCGACCTGAGGCATCGGCTCAGGGGTGTCGGGGATTTGGGCAGGGGGCCGTCATGGATGGCCCCCGCCTCGTATACTTGACACTGAGCAATCCTCGTGGCCAGTACACCTCCCCAGACTTCTTTTCGCTGGTTTCGTCCGGTTCTGCGCCGGACGGAGTATGTCTATGCCGATGAACTCCTGCTGAAAGAACGTCGCAATCTGGCGCGTCGCTGGTGGGCGACCTTCGGGACTGCTTACGGGGTCGCGCTGTTGCTCATCGGCCTGGGCTGGTGGCAGAACGGTGTCGCCATCCTGCAGCGCGAGGACGCCAGGCTCTTTGTGATCTCGGTCCTGGGGATTCCCCTGGCCGGAGCGCTGGTGGGATTTATCGTCTGGTGGCTCTGGCTCATGCAGCGACCCCTGCGGCACTACTCCTTCTCGCCAGGACACAAAGCGGGGACGGCATTTCGGCTGGCGCTGGGGACCGTGGCGGAGTGTGGCTGGACCCCCTGGGAGATCGACTACGACCATTTCGTGATTGTCGCCCTGTCGCCGGAGGGGATGTACGAGGGGATTCCACCGCAGGTCGTGACCGTCTTCTGCTCGTATGTATCGGAGCGGACCTCCGAGATCCGGGTGCAGTCGCGCTTCGTGGAAGCGACCCGGGTGGGGGACATCCGACGCATCCACGCGAGAAATGTTGGGACCTTCGCGAAGCGGTACCGCGAGCTGGCGGATCGGGCGACTGACCCCACGCTGGCCATGCCCCATCCACTGGCGCGTCTCAAAGGGCGACTGCCCGAAGAACAGCTGCTGGCGTTCCAGGATCTGGGCGAGCCCCGCGCCCGAGCTCGTTTCTGGGCATTGTGGGTCTTTCTGACCGTGGTCGCCGGGGTGATGCTCCATCTGCAGCCCTGGCTGAATCCGTGGATGGCCTGGCCCCTGACTTTCATCGCTGCCGGGGGCTTCCAGTTCCTGCTTTCTGAACAGTGGAAGGCGCAGCAGCATCACGCTCTGACCCATGCCACCGCGACGGTCATCGCGAATCCATTAGCCAGTCGCGAGCTGCTCTGGCGTCGCATCGATGGGCTCGCGGCGGCACAGCGCTGGATCCTGCATGAAGAAGTCGACAGCGACACGCGCCTTTATCGGGAGCGTCAGCCTGCCGGCGGCTATCCGGGCACTTACTTCCTGCTGCAGACCACTCGAAACGATGCCGGGATCGAGCAGCTGCTGGCGGTGGCCCTGCCGGAGTGGGGGTTGCTGACCGCGCTGATGCCGCAGGTGTATGCCCCGTTCCAGTTGCTGGCGATCATGCAGGCGATTCGCAAGGGGGTGCCGGTCAAAGAACAGGCGCCCCTGGGAGTCGGGGCGCCGTTGATGCCAGCTACTACGCTGCCGGAGCGGTCGCTCTAGCCCTTCGCTGCCTTTACCGCCGCCGTGAGCTGTGGCAGGACCTCGAAGAGATCCCCTACGATGCCGAAGTCGGCGATTTTGAAGATGGGAGCATTGGGGTCGCTGTTGATGGCGACGATGTACCGCGAACTGCTCATCCCCGCCAGATGCTGGATCGCGCCACTGATGCCGACCGCGATGTAGAGCTTGGGGGAGACAGTCTTGCCGGTTTGTCCGACCTGATGATGATGGGCGATCCAGCCGGAGTCGACCACGGCCCGGGAGGCTCCCAGCGCTGCGCCGAGGGCATCGGCGAGCTCCTGCAGGGGGCCCCAGTTTTCCGGACCCCGGATCCCCCGACCCCCCGCCACGATGATCTCCGCATCGCTCAGTTCCACTTTGCCATTGCCGCCACTCCCGAGGGCTTCCAGCAGCGTCCTGGCAATCTGCCCGATAGCAGGTGTGTGATTCGTGACCGGAGCAGGGGCTCCGCCTGGCGCAGCGGCGACGAAAGCGTTGGGTCGAATGCTCAGACAGGCGGGCTGGGCGGTGATGCGGACGGTCGCGATCCCTTTGCCGGAGAGGACCGGCCGGGTGATATCGGCCGTGTCGCCGTTCACATTCAGACCGGTGATGTCGGTCGCCATGCCGCCGCCCAGGCGCTCAGCGAGGCGGGGGAGCCAGTCGCGGGCCTCGGTGGAATGTCCAGCGACGATGGCAGTCGCGCCAAGGCTCTGGACGAGTCCTGTCAGGGCCGCGACCCAGCCATCGGGGGAGTACGCGCCAAGCTCGGGGGCGGTGAGGGCGTGGACCGCGCTGACCGGCCAGCTGGCGGCTTCCTCCGCCAGCGAGGAGGTGTCTGCACCCAGGACCGCGATGGCCACCGGCGCTCCGCCAGCCAGTTGGTGGGCTGCGGTCACCAGTTCGCCAAGATTTTTCTTGAGGTGGCCATCTTTGGCTTCAGCGACGATCAGGATCATGTTGCGGCTCCTTTAGCGAACGACAGACACCGACAGTAGGCAAGCGCGATGGTGGATCGATGCTCCCGGGACTCAGAGGACCCCGGCTTCGGATTTCAGGAAAGCGATCAGGTCCGGCACGCCGGCGGCCCCTTCCGCGATGCGCCCGGCCTGCTTCGGAGGCGGGGGGACGATGCTCTGGAGGGCGACCCGGGGGGCGACAGCGGCGGCATCGAGGCCGAGGTCGGCCAGCGACTTGCGGTCCAGCGGCTTTTTCTTGACGGCCATGATGTCTTTGAGGGAGGGGTAGCGGGGCTCGTTTAGCCCCTTCTGGGTGGTGATGACCGCCGGCAGCTGTACCTGAACTTTCGCTGCGCCCCCTTCGATTTCGGAGGTGACGGTCGCGGTGCGGGCGGCGGCATCGATGTCGAGTCCGGTGGCGAGCTGGACATGGGGCCAGCCGGCACGTTCGGCCAGCAGGAGGGGGGTCTGGGCGTTATTGAAGTCGACCCCTTGCTGCCCTGCCAGGATGAGGTCGCAGCCGCCGAGGGAGTCGATGACTTTCTGCAGGACCACCGCGATGGCGTGGGCATCGGCCCCCTCCAGGGCGTCATCCCAGATCAGCAGCCCCCGGTCGGGACCCATGGCGAGGATCTTCTCCATGGTCTTGCGGGCGCGCTCTTTCCCGATGGTCACCAGCACGACCTCGGTGTCTGCCCCGAGCTTCTCTTTGAGCTGGACCGCCGCTTCCACCGCGTATTCGTCGTAGGGATTCGCGACCCACTTGATGGTCTCCTCGACGATCCGGCCATTGGCGATGTCAGGGCGTGTCCCGGTATCGGGGACTTCCTTGAGGAGAGCGACGATCCGCATCAGGCGGCTCCTTCGGCAGGGGGGAGAAGAGCGAGGCCGAGTCGAAGGGCCTCATCTTCCAGTTGCTGCCGCGCCAGCAGGCGCTGAGTTTCGAGAAAGTGGAAAGTGGCGGCGAGGAACTCATCGGCAGTCGCCTGCCGGGCCTGGGCATAGAAGGCGGTGGCCTGTTCCTCGAGCGCCAGGGCCTGCCGGAGCAGGTCGGCCTCACCTTGTGACATTTTTCACAAGCCCTCCGGGTTGTCAATCGGTGCCCCTTCTTTATAGGGAGTGGTGTGAGGGAGGGCAAGTCCTGGCGGGGGAGAGGGGGGAGATTGGGGAAAGACACGGGGAAGGCAGGCAGCGGAATCGGGGAAACATCGGGGTAAACGAAAACCCCCACCGGTTGGCGACGGCGGGGGCTTCCTCTCTCGTCTCGCTCTGCGCAAACCCTCGGGGCTCGACCCCCCGAAGGCGGAGGTGCATGCGCACATCAGGTAGCTTGTATGAGTAGAGTCGGCCCCGCCGGGCGATTTGTGACCAGCCGCGGCCAAAAATTTTTCAGTTACCGGTCATGGACCACGATGCGGGGCATGGAGGGGTAGTCATCCTCGCTGAGGAGCTCCCGGACCACCCCCTGAGGACCGGTCAGGACCCGCCAGGTGGTGACCCGGACCCCAGGCTTCCCGGGATGGACCAGGACCGATTCGGCGGTAGGACGCCCTCCCCGAAGGGTATCGGCGGCCCGAACCTCATGCACATCTGACACAAGGGAGACCGAAGTCGCGGGGGTCGCGGCTCCGAGGACCTCCACCACGACCTGTTGCCCCTGACGTCGCGCGGCAAAGCGGACCGGCCAGGGATGGGGGTTCCGGAGCTTGAGATCCAGGGTGTTGTAGGCCACCGCCGCATCCCGTCCGGGCGGGACATACCCCGGTGCAAAGTGATGCCGATGCCGTTCAGTGACTTCCAGCCCCGCCAGAAGAGCGGCGTTGTAGAGCGTGGTGGAGGTCTGGCAAACCCCACCCCCCATCGCCCAGACCAGCTGTCCGTTGTAGCTCACCGGCGCTTTGCGATAGCCCGCATCCTGCGACCAGGTACCGATGGTGTCGTTGAAGGAGAGTGTCGCGCCGGGTTCGAGCCGCACCCCATCGAGATGACGGAGGCTCTCCAGCGTGTTGTACCGCTGGTTGCGGGTGCGACCCTCCAGGGAAGTGGCATAGGCCGCGAGGCGGACCTCCGGTTGTTCCTGACGCACCAACAGCCATGCGCCACCGGCCAGCAGGACGAGCGGCAGGAGGAGCACCAGCGCGGGGAGCCAACGGGGGGTCATGGCGTGATCTCCAGCGTCAGGCCCTCGCTGGTGGCGCTGATCTGCGGGGCATACATCGCTTCCACCTGCGAGGGGAGCGCCTGCCAGCTGCCGGGTTGCTCCGCCCGGAGGAGATAAGAAAACTCGCGCTCGCCGGTGTGGAGGGTCCGGGCAAAGAAGGCGATATGGTCATCCCGCAGGTCGGTCTGGGCCCACCAGTGCATCCAGCTCCAGCGATCTTCCGGCGCGGTCCGCTCGATGCACTCGAAGCCGCCCGGCAGGGGGTCCCGGAGCATGATGAACTCGCGATCCGTATCTGAGGTGATGGTCACGACACAACGGAGAATGTCCCCCGCTTTGAAACGGGTCGCGGGCTTCGGCGCGGGGAGGAGACGCTGGTTGCCATCGGCATCGCGGCGCACCTGCAGCAGGTAGTACTCCCGTCGCACTGTCAGCTGCGATCCCAGGGGTCGCGCCTTCAGGACCGGCTCCGCCACCACCTGGGTAATGCCCGCACTGTAGAAGCAGGGGCTGGACGAATCGGTTTTGCTCAGCGTGATTTCGTTCTGACCCGGTCGCAACTGGCTGGTGGGAATTTGCAGCAGGAACGGGGTCAGGGAAAGCCCGGCATCGTAGCTCTGGGTGCTGATGACCGCGCCGTTGAGGCTGATGGTAATGGTGTCGGCGACATTCCCAGCCCCGGTCCGCTGGAGATAGCGACTCAGGGCGTTGATGGTGATGGCGGTATCGCGGGTAGAGGTCCAGTAGGCCCCGCGACGCTGACGCTCCAGGTAGGTGATGACTTCCGGAATCAGCTGGTCCCGGGGATTGGCGGTCACGAGGGCCAGGAGTCCCTGGGCGGTGGTCTCGACACCCCACCAGGCTTCTTCCCAGGAGGCGGCGCCATCGGGAGTCCGGACCGCTTGTTGCGCGAGTCGCGCCGCCAGGGCCTCGGCCCGGGGCTGATCGCGCAGCGCCTGGGCGATGATGATGCCGGAGCTGAGCTGCGCGGGAGTCGTGAGCTTGCTGTAGAAGTCGGGACCAATGAAGCCACGGACCGCATCGGTCTCGCCGTGCAACGCCAGCGCTCGCAGCAGGAAGAGGCGTCCGCCCCGATGCAGACTCAGGCTCTCTTCGGAGTTGTTGCGCTCCAGAAAGCCCCGAACCCACTGGAGGCCATCGCGCACCATGGATCGTGGCGCGGGATACCCCGCCTCGGCGGCGCGGGCGCAGCCTTCCAGAACATAAGCGGTCATCCAGGGATCCGACTCGTCATATTCCCACCAGCCCCAGCCGCCATCATCGTGCTGGAAGCGTTGCAGTCGCGCATAGGACTTCGCGACGATATCCGGAAGGGCCGCAGCGATGGGCGGTGCGGGGAGGTCGAGGCGGCTCAGGGCATCGGCGGCCAGGACCGATGGCAAGAAGCGGCTCATGGTCTGCTCGGTACAGCCGTAGGGATACCCGATGAGGTAGTCGAGGGCGTTGAGGAGGCTGTGGGCCAGCGTCGGGGTGAGGGCGAGTTCGATGCCGCCTGATTCACGGATCGCATCGGGTTCCAGCGTGAAGGTGAAGGTGGTGGAGTCCGAGAACTGTCCGCCGGTCCGGGCACGCTGGACATAGCCCCGGGGCTGGATGGGGACTCGCTGCATGACGCCATCGGTGAGGCCGCCAGCTTTCGCTGTCACCGTGAAGCTGGCATCGCCGGGGGTCGGGCAGGTGATGGGCCAGCGGACTGCGGTCGGTGTGCCAGGCGGAAGGGTCAGCGTCTGCGATGCCTCCCCGTTGAGCTTAGCGATGGTGGTCTCTGCCGTGGTGTTGACCTGCAGCGGAGACTCGGTTTCGTTATGCAGGACCGCGATGAGCTCGGTGGTGTCCTGCTGCGTGAAGGTCCGGGGCAACTGGAGCCGGATCATCAGGTCCTTGCGGGCGCGGAGCTTGTGAGTCGCCATCCCGACCCGGCTGTCAGCGGAGAGGGCGACTGCGGTCGCCCGCCACTGGGTCAGGTTGTCGGGGAGGGTCACGGTGACTTCGGCGAGCCCCTGGGCATTGGTCATGATGGCGGGCATCCAGGCGGCGGTATCGAGGAACCGGGTCCGGATGTCGGCGTTGATGCTCCCCTTGTCGCCCCCATCGAGGTAGATCGGCGCGAAGGAATAAGCGGTGCTGACACTGTTCCAGCGCCGGGGATAGAGCGCTCCGAGAGGGTTGGTCTGATCCTCACGGAGGGCAAAGATGGACTCATCCACGATCCCGAGGGCGACTTCTGCCGCGAGAGGCGCACCCGAAGCATCGGTGGTCCGAAGGGAGTAGGTCACGGTATCGCCGGGCTTCACGACCTGCTGCGGGGTTTCGATGGCGACCTGGATTTCACGAATCGTGGTGTCGATCCGGAGCTGAGCGCTCGCCTGCAGCAATTCCCGGTTCTGGACCTGCGTGAGACTGACATAGACATTGGGGAGCCAGGCCGCCTCGATGGGGAGGGGAATCAGGCTGGAGTCTTTGCCGATGGTGATGACCTGGGCATGCCAGATACGGTCAGACTCGACGGTGAGCAGCAGCTGTTCGCCAGCCTCAGCGCCGGAGAGAAGGAGCTGGGCGGTGTCACCGACCGCGTAGGAGGGGAAGTCGGGCTGGATGCGGAGGGTCCGCTGATGCTGGCCCCCGGGGAGGGGACTCCCATCGGTGATCCAGCACCAGGCCCGGGCGATGGCGGGCCGTCCGCGATCATCCTTCGCCTGCACCCGAATCACTAACTCGCCCTGCGACGCAGCGCGCACCCTCCCGGTGGCGGTGCCATCGGCTCCGATGGTGAGGACCTCGCTGCCGCCGGGTTCTTCGCGACGAGTCCAGCGCTTGGTCCGGGCATCCTCTTCCCAGACTTCATAGCCCCACTGCACGGTCACCTGTTGCTGCGACGACAGGGGCTGTCCATCGTGACGTTTCGCCGACACGGTGTACGGAATGTCGCTGCCGGGCGGGGCGACCCAGCGGTCCGGGCTCACCTGGACCGCCAGCGTGCTGTGGGTAACGAGAAAGGTTCCCTTGCCTTCGTAGTACTTCCCGCCCTCATCGACCACGGAAGCAGTGAGGTTGTAGCGGTAGTCGTTGTCGGCGAGCCAGTACTGCTCAGCATCGGGGTCAGGAATCGTGGCGGGGATGCGGAACTTCGCAACCCCGTTGTTGTCGGTCGTCGCGGTGAGGGACTCCACAAACTCGCCGCCGGTGTCCCAGCCGCTGTCCCAGGCTTCGAGGGCGAAGGGATCGTGCCAGGTGGGGGTTCGCAGAACATAGAGCGACACCTCGGCGTTGGGGACCGGTCCGCCGAAGTAGTACTCCGCCTGCACCGACACTTCACAGCTCTCGCCGGTCACGACAAACGGAGCTTGCGGCAGGACCCTCACGACATACTCCGGCTTGCGATACGCCGCGACCTCCACCGGGTAACTCTCTTCATTGCCATCACTCTGAATGTTCAGGTAGTAGATACCTGTAGGGGCTTCCGCATTGAGAGTGACCTCGCCATGGAAGGTTCCGATGGCCGAGAGGGTATGGGCGTTCGCCGCGACCAGGTTGTCCTCGAAGTCCCGCAGTTCCACCAGGACCGCTCTGGCGCGGGGGAGGCCGTAGCCATCGGGGTTCCGCTTCCGGGCCAGGCCGCGATAAGCAATGGTGTGTCCGGGCCGATAGATGGGGCGGTCGGTATGGAGCCAGAGCTTGAGGGGTTCCCCGGCAGGGGTGCCATCATCCCAGCCGGTCCAGAGTCCCAGCAGTGCCCGGGAGTCGCCGAGTTCCGCATAGAGTCCGATGCGGGAGCCCCCTCCCGCGGGCATCGTGGCCCGCAGGAGGCCATCGGGACCGGTCACACCGAGGCGCTTCGGGACATCGTCGGACTGCGCAAAAACGGTCGCGCCCTGCACCGGCTGACCCGTATCAAGGCGGGTCACCCAGGTGAGGAGTTCGTCATCGGTGGACTTGCTCACCAGGGCGAGGTCGGTGACTTCGAGGAAGGTCCCCTGCTGCTGGCCCCAGGCGGAGCAGTTGACGTAGTAGATGCCGGGGGGGAGAACCGGCAGGGTGACCCGTTCGGCAAAGCCCCCTTCCGGGTCGCGCTCGCGCAGGGTGTAGGTGAAGGAGTCGTGCTGTGTGATTGCGGCGGCGTTGGTATTGAACGACCGGTCCCACTGTCCTTCTACCGCTACGGACAGCTCCTGCCAGTACAGCTCCTCGATGCTGCCGGAAGCGGCGAGGGTGTTGAAGTCGATCTGCCAGATCGTGAAATCCAGCGAGGCATCCGGACCGAAACCATGCGCCCGGACCTCTGGGGCCACCTGTGGGGCATAGATACGCTGGCTCGCATAGAGCTCGATGCGCGGGGGATCCGGGACCAGCTCCAGTTGCGCAGATGCCAGTTCCCCTTCGGCGATAGTGACCTGGACCGCCGGCCCGTGATGATGACGTCCGCTCCCTTCAAGTTGCCAGACCCCCTCCTGGAGTCCCCGCAGATGAAAGCGCCCCTGATCGTCGGTGCGGGTCCGCCGGGCATCGGGGAGTTCCTCGGTGACCACGAAAACCGGTCGCGCCCAGATCGTGACCCCCGCTGCGGGGGCCTGCCCCTCTTCCTTCAATGCGAGTCCCTGGATGCTCCCCACTGGAATCTCGTCCTGGAACGAAAAGCAGAGCGCCAGCAGGAGCGCCACCACGGACGCCGCCAGGCTGATGACCCGGCCCAGATGTCCGGTCATGGAGCCACCTCTTCTACGGCCGGTGCTGGAGTTGGTTTGCGGAACGCCAGGGGGAGTGCGAGCAGGAACCCTGCGCCTCCCAGCAGGAGGAGCCAGCTGATTTTTTCATCGCGGGTCAGCAGGAATGCTTCCGGACGGAGCATGACAGTGAGGAATGCTGTCGCGACCGTCAGTGGAGCCATCCCGAGGACCGGACGAGCCACCGGATGTCCGGTCAGGGCGACAAACGGCGCGAGGGCGGCACCGGCGAGGAATCCGGTAGCCGCACGATCCGCGAGGAGAAGGGGGGTCGCGCTGGCGATGAGGAGTCCGAGTCCCGCCACTGGAAGCCAGTACCAGGGACCCTGGGGATCGTCCTCGGCGGCCTCGCTCTGGAGTGCGAGGAGGGCGGGGAGTCCGGCGCCAAGCAGGAGTCCGATCAGGACATAGTGCTGATTGGGATTCAGGGTGGCCTGGAGCGTGCCGCCATATTCCTGGAGGACGCGATGCCACGCCAGGATCACCAGGGGGCTGGCAGCCAGCAGGGCGTCAGGACGCTGGCAGAGCACCAGCACCCCACAGGCGACGAGGGCCACCAGGGCGAGGCCGGTCCCCTGGGCGAGTCCGAAGGCAATGGTGCCGACCGTGATCGCGATGAGACATCCGAGTAGTGCGGGGCCGGGTGCTGGACGTTCCTGCCCCGGGACGAGCAGCACGAGGATCAGGGTCGAGGCCGCGGCGATGGCGGCAAGGAGGAGGGGCTGCGGCAGCGCGACATAGCCCGCGATGGCATAGCCGCCGGCGGCAGCGAGGAGGAACGACACCGGCAAGACGATCTGGCGTCCTGCGCTCCCGATCAGCGTGATCCCCCGCGCAATGAGGGCCACCAACAGGAGCAGCGCCAGGGCGAGCGTGGCGAGTTGCGCCATTCGAGGCTCAGGACGCTGGGCGGCCAGCAGGAGGAGTCCGCCAGCGCTGGCGATGAGGAGGGTCGCTTCGGCGGCGATCCGTCGCCCGGGGTCGTGGGCGAGGCCGGTCAGCAGGCCGCTCGCGATGATGGCGCTGGCAATGGCCGGAGCCCAGGCGGCATGCGGGAGCAGGGCGAGTCCGGACACCAAGAATCCCGCCGCGCCGCAGGCGATCAGCCCGCCGGAAGCGGTGGGTCGCTGAGCGGCGAGGAGGACCAGGAGCGTCACGAGACCCCCAGCGGCTATGCCGAGGGTCACCCAGCGTCCTGCGGGAAGTCCGCCCAGACCGATGGCTGATCCGGCAAGGAGGAGGCCGAAGGCGACCAGCAACGGGATCCAGGGGAGTGGTCGGGGTGGCGGTGATGGATCAGTGGACTGGTCAGCGGCCGGCGGAGGAAGCAGGGCGAGCCCCCAGGCGATCACACTCAACAGCAGCACAAGCAGAGGCAGCACCATGGGGTCCCTCCCTGGATGTCCCGCTCAAAAGATGACGAGCGGGAAGCCAGGGAGATTATGCGCCAGTCGTGATGGAGGTGTAGGACCCCAGCATCACCCGATTGCGGCCGGAATGTTTCGCTTCATACAGGGCAGCATCGGCGGCGGCGAGAAGCGCTTCGGCATCGCAGTCCCCGGATCCATCCCAGGTGGCGACTCCCACGGAGACCGTGCATCGCAACGGGACGTTCCCTTCCACTGGTGTGAAGGCGTGACTCTCGATGGCGTGGCGGAGGCGCTCGGCGACGATGAGCCCACCTTCGCTGTTGGTTTCCGGCAGGAGGACTGCATATTCCTCGCCTCCCAGCCTCCCGGGAACGTCGATGGCGCGGAGGGAGTCCTGGAAGATGCGCGCGGTTTCCTTCAGGACCCAGTCGCCCTGCTGATGCCCGTAGGTGTCGTTCACTTTTTTGAAGAAGTCGATGTCTGAGAGCAGCATGGTCAGCGCCTTGCCGTTGCGTCGATGCCGGACCACTTCTTCCCGGGCCCGCTCGAAGAACGCCCTGCGGTTGTAGAGCTGCGTCAGCTCATCGATGCGGGAGAGGTTTTGCACACGCTGGTAGAGCAGCGCGCTGGCGAGGGCGAGGGTGATCTGCTGGGCAAGCAAGCCGAGTGTCCGCAGGTAGTAGTCACGACGGGAGAAGGCTTTGCTGGTCTGGAGCCCGATGACCCCCAGCATGTCCTCATCCGCCTGGAGGGGGACCGCGAAGAAGGCGGGGGAGTCCTCGCTTGGCTGCGATCCGCCGGGAAAAACCCCAAGGGGGAGCTCGGTGAGCTTGCCGCTGAAGTCCATGAGCCCCGAGAAAATTTCCGCCTGCTCCAGCATCGCTTCCTGGAATTCCGGATCGGCCTCGGGTGTCCGGCCCCCCCGGATGGAATAGAGGGTCCGGGTTTCATAGAGATAGAGCCCGGCCCGATCAAACTCCAGGACATCGCCGCAAAGGAGTAAAAGCTCCATGATCAGCGTGGGGAGGTCGTGGAGCTTGGTGCTGGTGACCGCCAGGGCCCGGAGGATGGTCCGCTCGAGCAACGTGTCCTTGAGCTGCCCGGCGATTCGGGGGAGGAGCTTTTCCGCCGTGAAGTCCCAGGCGAGGCGGGCGCTGACCTCCGGCGGCAGGGGTGTGAGGACCGGGCGCTCCAGCAAGGGCCGCAACCGCTCCAGGACCTCGGGGGAGTCGAAGGGGGTGCCATCGGAGAGGGACAAGTGGAGATCGGCGTCGGTTTCGTGGCTGAGCAACTCATCCAGGCGATGCCCGTGGAAATAGATCAGGACCACCGGGAGTTTGGCGATCTGGCCTTCCTGACGCAGCAACTGACACACCTGGAGCCCGGAAAGTCCGGGCATATCGGCGGTCAGCAGGACCAGCCGGGGGAGCTGCCGCGCGATTTCCATCAGGGCTGACTGACCATCGGGCACCCATTTCACGGGCCAGGCGTGTTGCAGCGCATCGGCCAGCGCTGGGGCGTGGCGGGGGTCAGGGGTGACAACCAGGATCGGGGGGGCGGTGTGGTCCACGGGGTACGCTGCTTAGTATCGGCTCAAAGAGGGCAGGTCTTGCGCGATCTCTCCGGGGGTGATATGCGATAAGGGTTAGGACCATCCGGCAAAGTGGCATAACGGCTGCTCGCCAGCGGCAGGTCGCGACCACCCTCCCGGATCTGAAAGGCATTGTCCCCCATGACCGCCCCCGCTCCCACCCTTACCTTCGCGCTTGGCGGGCTTTTGCTCGCCGGAGCGGTGGGGGGGGTGCTGGCGAGCCCGGTGGCAGCTTCCAGTCCGCAGGGATGGCTCCTGAGCCGGGGAAGTCAGGTAGCGGGCATCGATGTGAGCGGATTGACGCCTGCCGATGCCGCCGCCCATCTGGGGCTGCTGTGGGAAGACTTCGCGAAGAAGCCCTGGGTCCTGGAGGCGGGGAGCCAGACTCTGGAGGTCCGGCCTGCTGATTTTGGGCTCCAGCCATCACTCAGCAACCTCCAGCGTGCTTTAGAGGAGGCGCAGCCAGCCCCCAGGACCACCTGGGACCGACTGGTTCGCTGGGTCACTCCGCCGACCCCCGCCACCCTCGATTTCCCGGTCGTGCTGGATCAGACAGCGTTTGATGCCTGGATCGCAGCGGTCCGGCCGCAGGTGGAGCAGTCAGCGGTCGATGCCCGAATCGACTGGGAAGCCCGGCAGGTCATCCCGGATCAGACCGGGCGGTCTTTCGATGCCGGGCAATGGCAGGGCTTGCTGGATGATGCGCTTCCCCGCCTGACGCCCCGCCAGGTCTCGCTTCCCGTAGTGGAAGCTCCTGCCATCGTGAAGGCGGCCTCGCTGGGAGCAGTCAATTTTGATGAAGTGTTCGCGTCATTCACCACGAAATTCGACATCGGCAAGCGGAGCCGGAGCCACAACATCGCGACCGCGGTCAAGAAGTGGCAGGGGGTCGTGATCCCTCCGCATGGTCGGGTCAGCTTCAACGAGACAGTGGGGCAGCGGACTGCCAAGAATGGGTACCTCCCGGCGCCGGTCTATGAAAATCGGCGAGTCAGCGAGGGACTGGGGGGCGGGATTTGCCAGGTGAGCACGACGCTCTACAACGCCGGGCTGGAAGCCGGAATGAAAGTGATTTCCCGGGGGGGGCATAGCCGGCCTTGCAGCTACGCCCCGCCTGGTCGGGATGCGACAGTCGACTGGCCCACAAGGGACCTGGTGCTGGAAAATCCTTACGACTTCCCGCTGCTGGTCCACGCCGAGGCGGAAGGGGGGAAGGTGACCTTCCGGCTCTATGGCGATCCCGCCCGCCGCCCCGCCATCGCCCTGAGCGAGGAGGTCACCTGGCTGGGGGGGCCGGGGGAGCCGGACCTGGTGGTGGATCTCAATCTGCCGCCAGGAACCAAGAAGACGGAAGATGCCGGATTTGGCGGCCAGAAGATCGTGGTCACGCGGATCTGGGATCCGGGATCGCCGCAGGAGCGCCGGGAAATCATCAGTACGGACCGGATTCATGCGCTGCGGGGGATCATCCGGTACAACCCGGGTCCGGATGGGGTGTACGAACCGGTGCGGGTGGTGGATCCGGTGCCGGATCCGGAGGGGACCCCGGAGGGTGGTCCATCGGAGGACCCCGCAGTGCCGTTCTAGGGGAGCTATAGTTGGCGGCCCAATAATCGTGGTGCGGACTAATATGCAGGAGAATAGGAAGGCCAGTCCAGCGCATGTTATAGCGCGAGCGACATAAGGGCCGGGTCTCTGAGGCGCGATAGGCTGGCATACCTGAGTCCGGAACCCCGCATCTGAAGCGGGATTCTGTGGTCCAGGGGCTTGACACCCGATTCACACTATGTCTACACTTTTCCCCCGGATGCCCGCAAAGCCGCTTGAATAGCGGCATCGCGGAGACCAGTCGCTGCATAGGGCTGTAAAAATGCGGTAAGCCGCAAGTCACAGTGCCAGTGCAGTGGGGCATCCACTTTAAGACCGTAGTCACTCAAAGGAGCCCTCTGGCAATGAACAAAGCCGAGCTCATCGATGCCGTAGCGGAAGCTACGGGCCTGACCAAGACCGATGCCAAGAAGGCGGTCGAGGCCACCATCGAAACCATCACTGGCCAGCTGCAGAAGCATGAGGAAGTTCGCCTCATCGGCTTCGGTACGTTTGGTGTCCGCAAGCGGAATGCCCGCAAGGGTGTCAATCCGCAGTCGGGTAAGGAGATCAAGATCAAAGCGAAGAACGTGCCGTTCTTCCGCCCCGGTGTCGGTCTCAAGGATTCCATCAAGTAGGTCACCGGACCCACGCACTCCCACAAACACACGCCACGTCCGGGGTCTGGGACCCCGGACGTTTTTTTGTGCAAGACCTGGTTGTTGCGCTGTAGGCCGCTGTGAGGCGAGGGACCTATTCGGCGGTCGAGATCCCAAGCCCATCCACGAGGAACCAGGGGGCCAGGGTGTTCCCGACCCAATGGCGTTCGGCGGAGAGGGCCAGCAGCTGTTGACGCAATAGCTGGAACGTGTTGCCGCTGAGCATGGCGTCCTTCAGCCGTCCCACGATCTCTCCCTGCACCACGACCAGGGCGAGGTCGAGGTTCAGCGCGAAGTCGCCGGAGATGGGGTTGGTGGTGTGGACCCCCATGACGCCATCCACGATGACACCCCGGCTGATGCCTTTGATCAGGTCCGCCAGGGGCTGGGTCCCGCCACCGATGATGGTGTTGGAAGCGTGGGGAATGATCTCGTTCTGGTAGCTGCGACCTGCCCCGAGGCTCATCCGCCCGCAGCGGATGCCATTCCCGGTGGAGCCGGTGCCGCTTCGCTGGCCATAGCGCAGGTCGAAGAGGAAGCCCCGTACGATGCCCTGGTCCACCAGCGCGGTGGGGCTGGCGGTGACCCCCTCATCATCAAGGGGGTAGCTCATCGGACCGCCAGCGACGGTGGGGTCATCGATGATGGTCAGGAGTTCTGAGAGCGCCTGGGTCCCCAGGGCGTCGCGCAGGCTGGAGAGGCCCTCCACGACCGGCTTGCCGTTGAGGGCATTGGTCAGTGCATGGAAGGTCCCGAGGGCGTTGGGCGTGAACAGGACGGGATAGGACCCTGATGCCAGTCGGGCAGGACGTTCGCAACCCTGGACTTTCAGCACCATGCGCGACAGGGGATTGGCGTAGTCGATCCCCTCCGCTGTCGACTGATACAGCTCGTAGGCTTCCAGCTGGTCCTCTGGTCGGGTGACACTGGTGACGAGGTAGCCCGCTTCTTCAGTATGACCGTAGCGGGCCTGAGCGCCAGCAGAATTGCCGAGTTCGAAGCTGCATTCCGTGTGGAACAGCTCCAGCGCATGAAGGCCCGCCGGGATGGCGGCCTGCAACTGGGCGATAAGGGACTCACCATCGGCGACCAGATCCGAGGCCGAGCGACCGGCCAGGAGAGCGGGAGCGGTATCGACAGCTGCGGGGGCATAGGTGGACTGCGGCTCGAAGTCGGCGGGGTCGCCTAGGGACGCCAGATTCCGGGCCATGGCGAGGGTCGCGGACGGATCGGAGAAGTCGCTGGTGGCAAAGGCCCCGGGGCGACCGGCGGTGTCGCGCATCCGGATCATCAGCCCCCGGGCTTCCCGGACTGTGGCGTCTTTCAGCTTGTTGGCCTCGAAAGAGACCTTGGTGGTGATGGCAGTCTGGACGAAAGTCTCGACAAACTCGCCCTCCCGGGCGGCAGCGAGGACTTCCTGGGCAAAATCGAGGGCACGGGAGACCGCGACAGGATTCATGGATGGCTCCTTCAGTGGTGCTGTTCAGCGAGAAATCAGAGAAGCGTGAGACGAGACGGGTTTATGCGCCGCCGAGCACCACGTTCTGGATGCGGATGTGCGGTCCGCCATGACCGACCACCAGCGGCGCCTGTTCGCCTTTGCCGCAGCCTCCGGTGGACTTGAAACTGACATCCTGTCCCACCCGGTCGATGTGCGACAGGGTCTGGAACAGGTTGCCGGCGAGGGAGACATTTCGGACCCGCTCGGCGATTTGCCCATCGCGGATCATGTAGCCTTCGTCAGCGCCGAACTGGAACAGCTCGCCGTTGGTCTGTCCGCCATGCGCGCCGACCGCATAGACGCCGAGCTTGATGTCGCTGAACATCTCCTCGCGGGAGTGGGGACCCGCTTCGATGTAGGTGTTGGTCATCCGGACAATGGGCGCGAAGCGATAGTTGATCGCCCTGGCATTGCCGGTGGGGGCCTCGCCCAATGCGGCGGCGGTCTCCCGGCTGTGGAGCCGGGCGTTGAGGGTGCCGTTCTTGATCAGGTAGGTCTGCTGCGTCCGGACTCCTTCGTCATCGTAGGAGAACGCACCCCCTTCGCAGATGGGGCCGATGGCGCTGTCCACAACATTGAGAAAGCTCTCGCCCATGGTCCGCCCGAGGGGGAGCAACTCCTGCCAGGTCGGATTCGCGTGGATGTGGTCCGCTTCCGAGAGGTGCCCGAAAGCCTCATGGATAAAGACACCGCAGAGGTCCGGATCGACCACCACCGGATAAGTCCCCGCCGGGACTGAAGGGGCTCCCGCGATAGCGATGGCTTTCTTCACCGCTTTGGCGCACTTGGGTTCCAGCCCAAAGAGGATTTTGGCGTCGGTGAGGGAATACGCGGTCTCCATCCCGACCTGCATCAGACCGTCAGCATCCGGCACCATCGCCATGAGATAGCACTGCACGCGCATTTTTTCCTGGACGATCCAGGAGCCGGCGGTGTCGCAGAAGATGCGCTGGTAATGGAAGTCGCCGTAGTTGGTGTCGGCGTTGGCGACCTGGGAGTCCTGACTGTTGAGGAGCCGGGTGTAGGCCAGGACTTGTGCGACCTTTTGGTCGATCCCGATCTGACGTGGCGACGTCTCGATGCAGCTATGCACGACCTCCTCCACCGGGCGCTTCCCGGCGAGCTGGACGTCGCCCTTCCCGAGCAGTTTGGCGAGGCTGACGGCCTCCTCCACGCGACGGGGGAGTTCATCGAGGTCGTTGAAGGAGCTGAAACCCCAGCGTCCGTTCACCAGTACGCGGACACAGCCGCCCAGGTCGGATTCCTGGGAAAGGGCGGTCAGGCCTCCCTTGTTCGCGCTGACGCGGGTGCGGGTGTCGGCTTCCAGTCTGATGGAGGCGTCTTCGGCCTCCGGGGCATGAGTCAGGGCATCTGAGAGCTGATCGCGCAGCTTGACTATATCCAGCACGGGCTGGGCTCCTTGGCAGACAGAAGTAGATGGCGGCCGCGTGCAGTGTACACAGTCGGAGGCCGGGTCGGGAGAGCGCTGGGGTACTCTTCTCTTCCGTGCGCCTCTGGTTCATCCCGACGCTGGCTGTCTGTTGCTGGCTGCTGAGCCCCGCGTTGTGGGCGGCAGAGGCGACCTATCGCCTCGCCAGCAGTGCCGTAGAAGCACCGGAGCGGCCCAGGGCCTCGCCAGAGTCGCTGGTCGCTCAGGAACTGGCGCAGCTGCAGCTGGTGGAAGTGGCCGGCGACACCCTGGTCTATGACGAAGCCGCGCAGACCGCCTCGTGGCGCGGCGATGTCCGTCTCACCGCCGGGTCCATCGAACTCACCACAGAAGCACTCACCCTGACCTTCATCGCGGACCCGGCAGGGGGAGAGCCGCTGCTCGACACCCTGGCAGCGGGACCGGTAATGGAGATTCGGGTCCGGCAGAATCTGGTGGTGGTCCGGGGCGAGGAACTCTCCTACGCCTTCCAGTCCGGGGAAGGGCAGGTGCTGAAGCCTGCCATCGAGTTGCTCCTCCCGGAGGACCTCCTGAAGTCGCTCGGTGACATCCCGCTGTCGCTGGGGGATGTGCAGACCACGGTCTATGGCGACCGGGTGGCGATTGCCGAGAATCAGGTGCTCATCGAGGGGGCCTCGGTGACGCTGCTGGCGGAGGGGCGTCAGGACTTCAAGATCACAGCGCGGTCGCTGGAGGTTTTCAATCCCTATCCCGATGTCACACAATTACGGACGAAAAATCTGCGGATCCAGCTCGCTGGCTGGACCGTTGTCCGGCTTCCCTGGACGCAGACCTTTACGGTAGATGGGGAGGTCTCCCGGGAAGGTTGGCAAGTCGACTTTCCCCGGTTTGTTTCTGCCGACGAGGGCATCGGTGTCCAGACCGCCGTGCACTATGACTGGCTCACCAGCGGCGCTGATGCCCGGGAAGTCCTGGCGCTGGGCGTGGCTTTCGAGGGAATTTTCGATGACCGCACCTACTGGCAGCCGTATGCCGCCTTCCGGAGGCCCGACCTGGGGGAGTTGCGACTGAAGTGGGGGACCGAGCGGGGGATCTCAGCTCTCGATGATCGCTCGCTGGCGGTCGAGACCGCGCCGGAGCTGGTCTGGCAGGTCCCGGTGATCGGGGTCGGCGATTGGCTGTCGCTGCGTCCGGAGATCGGCGCGGGTCGCATTGAGGAGCGGGTGACTGCCCGGACATCTGACCGCCTGCGGGGGACAATCCGCTGGAGCACCCCGCGATTGCCTCTGGGGAGTCCGCATTTCACCGCACAGCTACGGGGGCTCGCCGATCAGCGGTACTACGACCAGGGATTTGAGCAGACAATCCTCGAGGGGGGCGTCGTCCTCCAGTACGTCGAGCCGGGGGAGTGGGGGACACAGGTCAGCTGGATGCGTCGGGATGACCAGGGCTTTTCGCCCTTTCTCCACGACCGGCTGCGTCTGCGGGAAGAAGCCGCCTTCCGCCAGAAAGTCATCGGACCGGATGGCTGGAGCGGACTGCTTCGGGGGCGGTATGACATTGAGGAGAGTCGATGGCGGACCTTCGAACTCGGCTTCGGCAAGGAACTGGAGCTACTTGAGGCCCGGCTTTTCTGGGATACCATCCGGGATGGGGTCCGGTTTGAACTGGGGTATGTCGGCGAAATCTGATATCTGACCGGACCAGGTCGGGTATCGTGCTCCCTCACCTGATGCTGCACTTCCAACGCGCCATCGAGATTGCAGCCCCGCTGGAGCGGGTCTTTGCGTTTCACCTCGACACCCGCAACGCCGCACGCATCGCGCCTCCCTTTCCCCGGGTCCGGGTCGGGGAGGCCACGACCCCGCCCACTGCGGGAGTCAGTGTGCAATGCCTGACAGTCAGCTTCGGGATCGCCAGCTTTCCCTGGGATGCGCTGGTGACCACCATCGCTGCGCCGACCCTCATCGAGGATGTGCAGGAGCGGGGACCCTTCGCGAGCTGGCGTCATCGCCACGCCTTCGTGGCGGTGAGTCCCACCGTGACCCGGCTCACCGATGAAATCTGGTGTACCGCCCCCTGGTGGATGGGGGGGCGACTGGGGGAAGGGACTGTGGTCCGGTGGCAGCTGCTGGCGATGTTCGCCGGACGTCAGGCGGCGACGAAGCGGCTGCTGGAAGATCCCACCGCCCCGGTTTGGGTGACGCCCTCGCATCAGGTGGATCAGGCGGCGGCCCGGGCGCTGGGAGTCGATTCCACCGGCCGGACTCGTCAGACCGGCATGTTCGTGTCGGTGGCCCCGCCGCCGGCTCCCTGACGCGCTCCCCACCAGGCATCGAGGGACCATCGCCCCGGCCCCAGACAAAAAATCGCGACGTATTGCAGGCAGTACAGCAGCGCCAGTTCCTTCTTGCTCCAGGGATCCGCACCGTGGGCGATGAACCCCGCCACCAGCATGGCGATGACCAGCGGTATCGCGGCCCAGCGGGTGAAGAGGCCCAGCACGATGGCGATGGCGGCGAAGAACTCCGCGCCGACCAGCAGGGTGTATTCCACGGGAGGCGGCAGGCCGAGAAAGCTCGTAAACGATGTCACCCGTTCGCTGTAGGCCTCCAGTTTTCCCCAGCCATGCAGCCATGCCATAAAGCCTCCCGCATTGAGGCGGAGCATGAGGAGTCCGAGATCGGGCCAGTGCGGCAGGGCAAGTCGGGGCATGTCGGTGTCTCCTGATGATGATGTGAGCTTGCGTGACGGATTCAACCACCATGATGCGCCGAGGTCGGCCGATGTTCAATGCCACGGCGTATCCCCCGGGTGCCTGAGCGACCTCCCACTTTGGCGATCCTCGTGTAACCAAGCTGGAGGCTCTTGCAGCCCTCACTGACTCCGGCGATGAGGACCGTCGGGACTCCCGCCTCCGAGGGGTCGATCGGCGTTGTTGGACAGACGCTGCCCACAGGTGGTGACGGTCGCCGTAATCCTCTGGGACATGAACGTCCTCGACTGGCTCCTCGACGGTGATCCCGTCATTCGCTTCCAAACTCTCCGCGACCTCACCGACGCCTCTCCCGGGGAGGTCGCGACCGAGCGTCGACGGATCGCGCACGAGGGCTGGGGCGCGCGACTCCTCGACCTGCAGGGTGACGATGGACACTGGGATGGCGGCGCTTGCTTCCCCGGGCACCTCGACTGGAGCGCCTGGGACTGGGAAGGGAAGGGCCAGCCCTGGACCGCGACCCTGCCGGTGTTGCAGCTGCTCCATGAGTTCGGCATCGACCCCGCCGAAGCGCGTGTCCAGGATGCGATCGCACAAGTCCACGCGAAGTGCCGCTGGGAGTACGCCAACGAACCCTTCTTCGAGGGCGAGGTCGAGCCATGCATCAATGCCCGTGCGGCGACCATCGGCCTCTACTTCGGTCAGCCGGTCGAGCCGATCATTCAGCGACTGCTGGGGGAGCAGATGGCAGATGGCGGCTGGAACTGCGACCAGGAAAAGGGGTCGGTCCGCTCCTCGTTTCACAGCACGATCTGTGTCCTCGAGACATTGCGCGAAGTCGAGCAGGCTTCCGGACATCAGCTCGCGGAGTCCGCCGAGGCCATCGCCACTGCCCGCGAACGTGCCGAAACCTACCTCCTTGACCGTCAGTTGCTGCGCCGCCGGTCGACCGGGGAGTATGTGAATCCGAACTGGCTCGAGATCGCCTATCCGGTACACTGGTACTACGACCTGCTGCGGGTTCTCGATTACTTCCAGTCGCGCCAGGTCGCGCCCGATCCGCGCATGGACGAGGCGATCGCGCTCCTCCGTGCGAAGCAGCAGCCGGATGGTCGCTTCCTCCTCGAGCGGACCCACTTCGGTCCGATGTGGTTCCCGCTGGACGAGGATGGTGTCGGACACCCCAGCCGCTGGAACACTCTCCGGGCTCTGCGGGTGCTCAAATGGGCGGATCAGACCCGGCCTTCATAGAAGTTAATGATTCTCGCTGAAAGTCGACGGGTACTGGTCTGGCACGGGCTCAGTCACTATCCGGCAGCCGCGCCCGATACTAAACCGTATCGACTTGGGTGGCCCCCTTGCGGTGGCCCAGGGAGCCGTGTGCATGGCCAGGAACTCTGAAGTCACGCTCGTCATCGTGGATGACTCCCAGGAAATGCGGGAGACCCTCAAAACGCTCCTGACGTTTAACGAAACGGTACGGGTGGTGGGAGAAGCCAGCAACGGAGAGGAAGCGGTAGACCGGGTCGCGGAGCTGAAGCCCGACCTGGTGCTGATGGATATCAATATGCCGGGGATGGACGGGCTGAAGGCGACCGAGGCGATCGCGATCAAGTCGCCGCGGACCGGAGTCATCATCATTTCGGTGCAGGAAGAAATGGAGTACATGCGGCGGGCGATGTCTGCCGGTGCCCGGGAATACCTGGTCAAGCCCTTCGATTCTGATGAGCTCTTCCGGACCATCAACAATGTTGTGGAGAAGGAACGCTTCCGCTGGGGAAATGTCGGCACGGGAACCGGTGGCAACGGCGAGCCTGAGCGGGGGAAGATTGTGACGGTCTTCTCACCACGGGGAGGGATCGGGAAGTCGCTCCTGGCGACCAATGTCGCCTCGGAGCTCAAGCGCGAGACCCGGCAAAAGGTGCTTTGTGTGGACCTGTCGGTGGAGTTCGGCGATGTCGCGCTGCTGCTGAATTGCCATGTCGCCTCGACCCTGACGAATCTGGCGCAGACCGGGGTCCAGGCCATCGATCTGGAATATCTCAAGAGCAACATTCACACGTCGCCCAACGGCGTAGATGTTCTGGCGGCCCCCACGAAGCCCGAATACGCCGAGATGGTGACCAGTGGGGTCATCTCGAAGGTGCTGGAACTGGCGCGGGAGGAGTGGGACTGGATCGTGGTCGACACCCGTCCGACCTTCGCCGGCGAAATCCTGGCGGCGCTGGACTTAAGCGACGAAATCCTCATGCTCATTGGCGGGGACTTCCTGTCGCTCAAGAGCGCGTCGCTGTCGCTGCAGGTCTTTTTGTCGCTGAACTACAACATGGATGCGGTGAAAGTGATCCTGAACCGCGCGAACTGCCTGCCCAATACGAAGGTGCTGGATTTGGAAAAGGGGCTCAAGAAGCGGATCGATTTCGAGTTGCCGCTGGACCAGGACCTGGTGCTCAACAGCATTAATCGGGGGGTGCCGTTTATGGACACGAACCCGACAAGCGACCTGGCGAAGGCGGTCCGGAGCGTCGTGCAGGGGCTGCTGCCGCAGGAAGCGGTGGCGGGTCAGGCGGAGAAGAAGAGCGGCGGGCTGCTGAACATGTTCGCGCGTCGGTAGGTATGGATTGTGTTCTGACTCCTGGATTACTCTGGCGTCTGCGCCAGCAGACGCATTTTGTATAGACAAACAGATGCCGCGTAGCGGCATCTGAGTCCGCGATTGTGGCCGTCGGACAATGACCGCTCAGGTACAATGTACCCTGAAAAGGGCATCACACACAAGGAGCTGTGGCCGTCGGACAATGACCGCTCAGGTACAATAGAGTCTACGCGCTGAAATTTCCGATACACGCTGTGGCCGTCGGACAATGACCGCTCAGGTACAATCACAAGGGGAGCGCTTGCGCAAGTGTTCCGCTGTGGCCGTCGGACAATGACCGCTCAGGTACAATTCAGCAGCGGGTGGACACTTACGAAAAAGAGCTGTGGCCGTCGGACAATGACCGCTCAGGTACAATACTATGCTTCAGAGTATCGACGCGCAGGTTGCTGTGGCCGTCGGACAATGACCGCTCAGGTACAATACAAGCAGATGGCGAAACTGCTGGATGCCGGCTGTGGCCGTCGGACAATGACCGCTCAGGTACAATCCTGGCTCCGGGGCGACTGCACGGGCCTGAGCTGTGGCCGTCGGACAATGACCGCTCAGGTACAATCCCCGGGGAGTCTGGGGGAACCTGACAGAGGCTGTGGCCGTCGGACAATGACCGCTCAGGTACAATAACCTCACGAGCACCGTAGACACCCTGCGAGGCTGTGGCCGTCGGACAATGACCGCTCAGGTACAATGGATGTAGGGGACATTCCCCTATGCACTGAGCTGTGGCCGTCGGACAATGACCGCTCAGGTACAATTCAACGAGCTGCGGGTCAGCTGCGGGTCATGCTGTGGCCGTCGGACAATGACCGCTCAGGTACAATTGCGTGCTGGATTGCTCAGCATGTCGCTGAGCTGTGGCCGTCGGACAATGACCGCTCAGGTACAATTTCACCCTCCCCAACAGCGACCTCGCCATCGCTGTGGCCGTCGGACAATGACCGCTCAGGTACAATCTAGGGGCCAGCCAGCAGGCCAGCCAGATCGCTGTGGCCGTCGGACAATGACCGCTCAGGTACAATGCGAGCCGTGGACGATCCACTACAAGGCGCGCTGTGGCCGTCGGACAATGACCGCTCAGGTACAATTTAAGGAGAACAGATACCAGTCATCATCATGCTGTGGCCGTCGGACAATGACCGCTCAGGTACAATTGGTCCACTGCCCCGCGCTGGCGAGGGATAGCTGTGGCCGTCGGACAATGACCGCTCAGGTACAATACTGTACTGTAAGTATTCTAGCAAATCAGCGCTGTGGCCGTCGGACAATGACCGCTCAGGTACAATCACGGCAAAAACATCGGGAACATTATCCTTGCTGTGGCCGTCGGACAATGACCGCTCAGGTACAATTTCGCGCGTGGTGGTCCACCATTAGCGCGAGCTGTGGCCGTCGGACAATGACCGCTCAGGTACAATACATGGGGTGATAGGGTGATATAAAATTTCGCTGTGGCCGTCGGACAATGACCGCTCAGGTACAATCAGTGATGGACTCCATGAAGCGGCGATACTGCTGTGGCCGTCGGACAATGACCGCTCAGGTACAATTTGAATCTTATGAGAAGCTCAA
>JAJVIF010000004.1:0-2251 GCA_022072165.1 bacterium
TCAAAAAAATACCCCTACAGAATTGCGCTGTGGCCGTCGGACAATGACCGCTCAGGTACAATGCCGGCCTTCGGGGACCTGCTCCCCTGTGAGCTGTGGCCGTCGGACAATGACCGCTCAGGTACAATCCGTCCGATACGAAATGAAGGGCATGCGCCGCTGTGGCCGTCGGACAATGACCGCTCAGGTACAATGACGTTATATGGGGCCATAATCTCATTCAGCTGTGGCCGTCGGACAATGACCGCTCAGGTACAATATCGCTATCATCAGCGTCCCCCACCAATTCGCTGTGGCCGTCGGACAATGACCGCTCAGGTACAATATTGACCTTCTCGTGGGAGGCACCCCCTGCGCTGTGGCCGTCGGACAATGACCGCTCAGGTACAATCTCACTTCCAGCAGGACTCGCACCGGATCGGCTGTGGCCGTCGGACAATGACCGCTCAGGTACAATATACCCTGGGCCTGACCGTGGCGCACTGCGCTGTGGCCGTCGGACAATGACCGCTCAGGTACAATGGGACGCCCAAATGATCTCCTCGGGATTGAGCTGTGGCCGTCGGACAATGACCGCTCAGGTACAATTGGACGGACGCCGAGACCATCACCATTCAGCTGTGGCCGTCGGACAATGACCGCTCAGGTACAATTCAAACCGGGCGATACACCCGCCAATCACCGCTGTGGCCGTCGGACAATGACCGCTCAGGTACAATGCGAGGGCTTCCAGGGCTTCCAGCTCGAACGCTGTGGCCGTCGGACAATGACCGCTCAGGTACAATTCCTCGGGCAGGTGCTTCACGGCCTCCGCCGCTGTGGCCGTCGGACAATGACCGCTCAGGTACAATGTACGTATGATTGGAATAATGCTTGATTTAGCTGTGGCCGTCGGACAATGACCGCTCAGGTACAATCTGCACGGTCCCGAGCGCCGTCTCCCGCCGGCTGTGGCCGTCGGACAATGACCGCTCAGGTACAATCCTGCACCGCACAAAGTAGCCTTCAACTTCGCTGTGGCCGTCGGACAATGACCGCTCAGGTACAATCCGGGGCTCCGGGGGGGAGCTGCCGGTCCGGCTGTGGCCGTCGGACAATGACCGCTCAGGTACAATTTGATATCCGTCACCGCCAGCGTCGCCAGCGCTGTGGCCGTCGGACAATGACCGCTCAGGTACAATCCGTGATACGCACGGCCCGACCTAGCCGTAGCTGTGGCCGTCGGACAATGACCGCTCAGGTACAATTGATCTTGTAGACGCCCTCTTTGGGCATGCGCTGTGGCCGTCGGACAATGACCGCTCAGGTACAATTGACTGACGCAGTCCCTGCCTGTTGCTGCAGCTGTGGCCGTCGGACAATGACCGCTCAGGTACAATGGAGCGCTGGAGAGAGTCTTCCCTGAATACGCTGTGGCCGTCGGACAATGACCGCTCAGGTACAATTTTGATGAGGGCGATCCTGTCCGGGTCTTGCTGTGGCCGTCGGACAATGACCGCTCAGGTACAATCTGCCAGCTTCGCAGTCATGATCACGCTCAGCTGTGGCCGTCGGACAATGACCGCTCAGGTACAATCCGAGCCCCGCGAGATAGTCGTCTGCTCGCGCTGTGGCCGTCGGACAATGACCGCTCAGGTACAATGCCGTTGAGATGCACCCGGTACTGCCCCACGCTGTGGCCGTCGGACAATGACCGCTCAGGTACAATTGGTGCATGGCGACGAAGGCGCACTCTGGGGCTGTGGCCGTCGGACAATGACCGCTCAGGTACAATTCGGGGAGTTCGAGTTCGACTTTCTGAAAGCTGTGGCCGTCGGACAATGACCGCTCAGGTACAATCTGCTGCCCTTGCTGCCGTGCGGCCTTGAGGCTGTGGCCGTCGGACAATGACCGCTCAGGTACAATCGGCGGTGACAAGGTACTGCCACTGCTCATGCTGTGGCCGTCGGACAATGACCGCTCAGGTACAATTTGTCGGCTTGCTGATCGTCAACGTTGATCGCTGTGGCCGTCGGACAATGACCGCTCAGGTACAATTTCATCTTGTGGATACCCACGCCGTGGAGGGCTGTGGCCGTCGGACAATGACCGCTCAGGTACAATCGGTCACGACGCCGGTCAGGATGCCGCTGCGCTGTGGCCGTCGGACAATGACCGCTCAGGTACAATGCGGCGTGGACCTCGCCTACGCGAACCTCCGCTGTGGCCGTCGGACAATGACCGCTCAGGTACAATGGTACCTCCGCTGCTC
>JAJVIF010000004.1:2261-270950 GCA_022072165.1 bacterium
TACAATGAGAGAACCCGTGAGGTCAGCCAGATACACGCTGTGGCCGTCGGACAATGACCGCTCAGGTACAATGCCTCAGCCCATCAGCCCAGTGTTGATCGGCTGAGGCAGCGATTTCTCCCTCAAAAAAGGACCAGTTGGGAGGGGCTATCTTCGGGTTTTTCGCGCGATTTTCCGAAAAAGATGTCCATCTTCCCGAACTGCAGATCAGTGATCGCCACCAGGCGGACCTGGCCAGCAGGCGGCAGCTCACTCCGGACCCGGCGACGATATTTCTCCGAGACTTCATCACTGGCGCAGTATATCGCGTAGACCGAGAACTGCAACATCATGAAGCCTTCCGCCAGGAGGGCCTTGCGAAACTTCGTGTAGTTCCGACGATCGGTCTTGGTTTCCACCGGCAGGTCAAACATTGCAAAGAGCCACATGCCACGCACCGCCGATAACGGAGGATAAGGAGGAGGTTGACGGGAACGCTTTGGGGGGCGCCCGGGCGAGCGCTTCGGTGCAACAACAGGTTCATGTTCCGACATCAGCGGCAACAGGAGCTCAGCTTCGGGCGCAGCCGCTTCCATAGGCTCCGGCGCCGGTGGCGCTTCCGGTGCCGGGGCAGCCGCCGACTCCGCTGGCGCACTGAAGTCCAGCAGCATGCTCCAGGGGTCCGGGGTGGTGCGTCGACGCGCCACGGCTGGGGTTACTCCGGCGCGATCGGCGCGTCCTGCGCTCCTTGTGCTTCCTGCTGCAGCGGCAGGGTGGGTCCTTCCAGTGGTCGCAACTGATCAAGCTCTGGCAGCAACAAGGTCTTGCGCTCCCCTGCATACACCTGCGCCAGAGACGAGGCGACCCGGGCGATACAGTCAAACAGGGTCCGCCACTCCCCCTGCCAGAGATACCGCCCGGTGATCTGCTCCAAAAGCCAGCGTCGGGTGGTCTGGTCCAGGGGGTCCTCCGGGTCGTGGTCTGCAATCCAGCGGGCGACCGCCAGGTCCACCAGCGGACGCCAGGGCTCCATCAGATCATCCGCCAGACAGAAGGGGTTGTAGCGGTTCTTGTGATGCAGGCCCAGCGACGGGTGCAGGCCGGCCCCGCAGATCGCCCGGGCGGTGATCCCCCGGAGGATGGCGTAGCCATAGTTCAGGTGGCGATTCTGATCCCCCGCCTGCCGGTCGCGACGAAACTGACGGTCGCCAAAGATCCGCTCCCAGTACTTGCGGGACGCCTGGGCTTCGAGGTTGGAGGGGTCGCCGCTTTTGACTCGTCCACTGAGCGTGCGGAGTCCGGCATCACTGCCGGTCTGCGCTTCCAGGGCGGCTCCCTGAGTGGCGATCTTCAGACGGATCACCTGCGCCCAGCAGCGTTTGCGGGTGGGAACTGACGCAGCGGCCTGCTGGGCAAAACGCTCGGTCTGGACAAAGTGACCCTCCAGCGGCAGGAACATGCCGCTGGGGAGGTACTTGGAGTCGCAGACGATGAGGGCCACCTGATGACTCGCCAGAGCGCTCAAGGCGGGGTGGGAGAAACTGATCTGGGGGTGGGCGGCGACAACCGCCGCGAGATCCTCCAGGGGGATGGTGAGGTCAGGCGCGTCCTGGGCCGAGAGGACCAGGAGGCTGTTGCGGGCCCCGACTTTGCAGGGGGTGTCGGAGAGGTCGAGGATGCGGTCAGGCATGTTGGCCTGCCTCCTCCTGACCCGGTAGAGAATTCAGCAGGCCGTCAGGCGTTATCTGTACTCGTCCTGGATTGGCTGCTTTCACTGCATCCCATGAGGTCAGCCTGACTTTGGTGTCATCCCGATCCTTCTCTCGGCGCCCATCGTTTACCAGATCAAAAACTATGTCTGGCCGCTTTGGAGAGGTGAGCGAGAATTTTCTTACTCGATAGGGACGCCGCTCGCCGTTGATCATCAGCAAGACTGTATCCCCTTTGCAGAGCTCACAGACCAGCCGGGTACCAGCAGGCCAGAGGTGTGGTTTGTTCTCCACGAAGAGCGCGGACTTGCGACCGCGACCCTTGCGCTCATTGATGCGGGCATAGGCATCGATGACCTTCACCATGCGGCCGGTCCAGTTCCCCTTGTCGGGTCCCTCCACAATCTCGAAAATTTCGAGGTGGTGGTTGGGGTCAGTGGCCATGTAGCGGAGGCGATGGCCCTTGCCGATCGGCTGCACCGAACCCTTCTCCAGGGTGACCACACTCTTGATGGGGATGAGCTCCTTTGTCTTTGCAGACTCCAGCACGGGAGTCAGTGGGCCAGTCAGTTTCTGCAGCCCCTTTTTGACGGCAGCACTGTCGTCCAGTGAAATGCCAAGCCGTTCGGTGAGGACCTTTTCAATGGCTCGCCGGGTCCCCTTGTTCAGCACCTTGTCCAGCGAGTTGAGCGAGGTGACTTTGGTGCGGGATGCGATGTAGCAGAACCGGCTCGTGTCGCTGGCTTCTGCCGCGGACCTGGGACGTCGTCCCTGGGCATCGCGGAGCGAGTAGATCGACTCCTTGTGCAGCGCCTGGCTGACGCTGCGGTCCGGCCGATGCGACACGATGACCTGTCCGATGACACTCCGCGCCTGCTCGGTGAAGTCGCCGAACTTCTCCGTGAGTGCCTGGCGGACGGCATCCCGGGCATCTTTGTCCTGTCGTGGCAGCCCGTTCAGCCTGTTGAGCAGATTCACTGTGGCCTGAGAGGTCAGGGCGATAACAATGGCATCGACTGCATGATGCCGATGGTCCTCGCGCGTCTTCTCGTCCGACTTGCTCAGAATCGCGTTCATGTGAAGCGCATTCCGCATTTCAGCAGTGACGCCACCCTGAAGCACACGGATGACCTTACGCCCTTTGCCGGTCGACTGGTCTGGGGGCAGATCCCCGGTGCTGCCGAGACAGCCATAGAGATGCCCGAGGTACCAGCGGGCCATGCGGGAGGCGTAGGCGGTATCGACCAGCTGGCGGTTGGTCCAGGAGTCGATGATCTCCTGCAGCTGATCCTGGGGCGTCAGGAACAATTTGATCTTGGCCTCGAAAGCTTTGAAGCGCGGTGCATTCCGCTTGATGGTCAGCCAGCTGTTGACGCGCTGCTGCACCTGCTCCCACTCCTCGCCGGAGAAGGCTTCCGATGGTGCCAGATTTCCCTTGCGACGGTTTGCCTCGGTCGCGCAGAACACCTTGTTTCTCCACTCATTGTTGGGCCAGCGGCTGCGAGGAATGATGTGGTCGATCTCGAACGCACTGGAGAGCGCCTCTGCGCCTTGTGCCTTGCGGCCGGTGTAGGGACAGATGAAATCCTGGTCCTCAGCCAGCAACCACTTGTCCACCAGGGCGCGATCTCTGGCGTCTTCGGGATTCAGATGCATGCCGAAGCTTTCGGCAATGGTCTGATATGCCTTTTCCCGGCGCTTCCGGGCTTCTTCATTGCGTTCCTGAGCCTGGAGCCGCTGCTTCAACGGCTGCTTCATGTCGCGGGCATACTCGATCACGATTTCCGCCGGTTTGCCGTGGCGTCGGATGATGGCGTTGACGACTTTGCGCAATTCAGTCAGCGCTCGCTGCACCACCGGATTCCGGAGTTCCGGGGGGACGTAGTCTGGATAGGCAGGGGCGTTGGCCTGCCATTGCTCCCGCAGGGCAGGATGCGAGTCCCAGCGAGGAGGCTTGGAGGGAATTAACGGCGGGAGCAACGGAAGGATCGGGAGTCGCTCCGCACGTTCGCCGTATTCCAGTTTGATGGCAGTACTAAGGGGGACCCCAGCTTCCAGATGGGGAAGCAACCGTCTGAGGGCTTTGCGTGAGAAACTACAGAACTTGTCATCCAGGGACGTTTGAGCATACTCCTCAGCGGCCTCCTTCTTCAGACCAAACTGATCCTGAGCGAGGCGGAACAGCTCCTCATCTGAGATCTCGTCACTGATGAGGCAGTCCACGCGTTCTTCCTGCTCTTTCGAACTCAGGTCGTCCCACTTGGGGCCGCGTGCTCCGTCAAAGATGCTGCGCATCAGATTGACGGTGTCATTGCCCTGGAGCGCTTTGGCCTCCCCCTTTCCGTCAACATCGTCACCAAAGTTGATTGTGGGGTAGGACCCTTTGCGGGCCTTGAAGTTGCTGCCCAGGAGCTGACAAACCTCGGACTTGCTCAGGCGGGCTTTCCCACCCCTGCTTTCGAGGGCATCAAGAATCCGGCGACGCTCCTCAGGCAACAGCGATCTGGATTCAAGCGGATTCAGATAGATCCGCAGGTCGTTGAGGCGCTGCAGCAGACGGAGTTGCTGAAACTCGATTGTGCCGCGTTCAACCCGCTTCTCCGATGGCTCGAGTTCGCAGCGTCCGATGAGATGCCGCTGGCTTCGGAGCGGTCGCTGGAAAAAGATGATGTGGCGGATTTCTTCCCGAAGAGTATCTGTCAGTACCGCCGGATGAAAAGCAGTCTGAGCCGCCCAGAGAGCTTCAAACTCCTGTTGGTACATCTCACGCGCCGTGAATCGGCCGCGTATGCGGAAGGAGCGGGGCGTCGCCCCCTGCGCCGGGGCATCCCAGGCAGTCGGTGTCTGTGCAGCGAGATGCTGACCCAATGTCCGGCCTTCACCAATCTCGACCCGCAGGGTCCGGATCTGATCCAGCATCCCCACCCGCTTTTCTCTCACTGGCGCGTCAGGATCAGCAGCTTTTCCTTGCCGTGGCTTCGTTGCCTCGGTCGCTTCTCCCTCCGGCTTCTGCTCGTCGGGCTTGTTAACTTTGCGATTACTCTTAAACCCACGGCGCTCGGCCAGGTGATACAGGCAGCGACCGAAGGCATAGAGGCTGACTTCATCATTCAACGCCCGCGCCCGCAGTTCATAGATCCAGCGATGCTCCAGATGATGGAAGTACTCTGTCCTCAGCCTCTCCTGTTCCGCAGGGTTGTCTGATTTTGTCCAGTCCGGCAGTTGCTCATACAACCACTGAATCAGCGTACTGCCGTGTTGGCTTTGTGAGTCGGTGCCAGTCAGTCCATCAAGCTTCTTCAGGGCTCGATCTCTGAGCACCGCATGTGACTCCTGCAAGCCGGGAGTTCCTTCCAGATGCGGGAGCAAGCCAGCAGCACTAAGCGCATCGTAAAGCTTGCGGAGCCGCAGGGCATGTCGCTTGAGTCGCCGCCTCGCGCCCCGTGCAGTCCGGCGGCTCTTTGCTTTGGAAGCCTCGGTTTTCTTGTTGTAGTTATCGACACCGGCCTCAAAGATGCGGGAGCCGGCGGCGCGGATCGCGGTCGGCACCCAGCGACCCTTCCCCCCTTCATCCAGCGGCACCGAGATGTCATTCGGATCCCAGATGGCATCCAGGACCGCCCATCCCACGGAGTTCGCACCGATATCGAGTCCCAGAATGTAGTCCCCACCCACTGGCAGCGGATTCTTGCTTGTCATTCGTCTGTCCCCTTGACACGTGTTCAGTAAGCTGGCAATCTCTAAGGCGTACCTGAGCGGTCATTGCCGATGGTCACAGTAAGAACCACTGTCACCTCGACTTTGGCTCGCAGGGCAACGTCTACGGACGCCCCTTCGACCCCTCCTGAGGGGTCGCTTTTTTTTGTCCTGCTGGCCAGGCTGACCGATCGCCGGTACGCGCTGCTGATACGGGTCCATTCTCGATGGCCCAACGCTCTCTGTTGATTCACGACAGCGTGCCCACATTGTGACATGACCTGCGGCGATGTTGAAGACCCCCAAGAACGCAAAAATCGGCGCGGGCGAGGGTCACTGGTACCGCGCACAGGGCACCGGACCAGTACAATCCAGCTAAGGTGAGTCGCGGTGCGGCTCTCCGCCACCCTGCTCCGTCGCATCCCCACGAAGGGCATTGCTACGCCCTCCAAACGAAGGACCCGAGCGCATGACTGCCACTCCGAAGTACCCCGGCATCCGTGTCACCACCAACGGCAATCAGCTGGTGGCCTACCACACCGAAGCCCGCATCTGCGATGGGGGGATCTTCTACCCCATCACCCCCTCCACCGAAATGGGGGAGAACTACCAGCTGCACTACGCCGAAGGCAAGCTCAACGTTTTTGGGGAACCGCACATCGCGATTGAGACCGAAGGGGAACATGCCGCGCAGGGGGGCGCGATCGCCTTTTCGGTCACCGGGAAGCGGTCGGTGAACTTCACCTCGGGGCAGGGGATTGTCTACGGGCTGGAGCAGTACTACCACGCGCCTGGCAAGCTCTCCTCGATGGTCCTGGAGGTCGCGGCCCGGGCGCTGACGAAGCACGCGCTGAATGTCCATTGCGGTCACGATGACATCTACAGCTGTCTCGACACCGGCTGGATTACGCTCTTCGCGATGGACTCCCAGCAGGCGGCGGACCAGGCGCTGGTGCTGCGGAAAGTCTGCGAGCTCTCCCTGACACCGGGGATCAACATCCAGGATGGGTTCCTCACCTCGCACCTGGAACGGACCTTCTACAAGCACGAGGCGGAGCTGTTGCGTGAGTATCTCGGCCATCCCGATGACATCATCGACTGCCCGACTCCGGCGCAGCGGACCCTCTTCGGCCCGACCCGTCCGCGAGTCCCCGCCGGCATCGACCTGACAAATCCGACCCTCCTGGGACCGGTGCAGAATCAGGAGCATTACATGCAGGGCGTGGTGGCCCGTCGCAATGAATTCGCCGAACCGATCCTGGGGTTCCTGGAAGCGGCCTATCGCGAGTTTGGCGAGCTGACCGGGCGGCACTACGGCTTCTTGTCGGAGTACCAGACGACGGATGCGGAGACGGTCTTTGTGTCGCTGGGATCGTCCTACGAAAACATCATGGCGGCGGTGGATCACCTGCGGGCGACCCGGGATGCCAGGGTCGGCTGCATCCACATCAACGTCATTCGTCCCTTCCCGGAGGCGGCGGTTATTGAAGCGCTGCGCGGCAAGCAGCGGGTCATCATCCTGGAGCGGACCGATGAAGCGCTGTCGCCGGATAACCCCCTCGCGCGGGATATCCGGACCGCCCTCACCCGGGCGCTGGAGAATCACCGGGATGGGCATCATGAGCACAACATCCCGCCGATTGCTGAAGCCGAGATGCCCTCGCTGTTCAGCGGCACCTATGGGCTGGGCTCCCGCGACTTCCGCCCGGAGGGGATCATCGGTGCGTGGGAGTTCGCCAATGGGCTGATCGCCCGGACCGATGGGCGCACCGCTGCTGAGGGCGAGCGCTTCATGGTGCTTGGAATCGACCATCCGTATGAGGTCAAAAGCCAGGAGCGTCCGAGCCTCCTGCCGGACAAAGCGATCGCTGTCCGGTTCCACTCCATCGGTGGCTGGGGGATGATCACCACCGGGAAAAACCTCGGCGAGATCATCGGCGAGTTCGCGGATTATGTGGCGAAGCGGGTCGATGAGAAAGACGAGTTTGGCCGGCTGCGGGAGATCATCCATGTCAGCGCGAACCCGAAGTACGGCTCCGAAAAGAAGGGTGCGCCGACCGAGTACTTCCTGGTGGCGGCTCCGGAGCGGATCCGGGTGAACTGCGACCTGCGGCATGTGAATGTGGTGCTCTGCTGCGACCCGAAAGCGTTCACGCACACCGACCCCCTCGAGGGGATGGTGGAAGGCGGGGCCTTTGTCTGGGAAAGCGATGAGCTCCCCTCCCGGGCCTGGGAGCGGATTCCCCGCTGGGCCCGGAAGGAAATCCTGGAGAAGAAAATCCGGGTCTTCATCCTGCCGGGCTTCCAGATCGCCCGGGGCGCGACCGATCGCGCCGAGCTCCAGTTGCGGATGCAGGGGAACGCGTTTCTCGGAGCATTCTTCAAAGTCTCCCCGTTCCTGGAGGAGTTCGGCATCGACACAGAGCACTTCCGGGAGGTGGTCCACGCGCAGTATGTGAAGAAGTTCGGGCGCTTCGGTGAGGCCGTGGTGCAGTCGAACATGCAGGTGATGACTGAGGCGTTCGAAGGGGTCAAAGAGATCACCTACGGCACCCTGGATGATCTGGACCGGAGTTCCATGCGGGGGCAGACCCATAAGCCGGTCTTCACCGATGGTTGTTCGCTGCTGGGCGAGATTCCGCTCCCGCCCGGTCAGGACCCCCGGGTCCCCCTCACCCGGCTGGAGACGTTCGACAACGAGTTCCGGGCGGGGAAGGGGTACCACCAGTCCGCGACTCCCCTCTCAGCCGTCGGCATCATGGCGGCCGCCACCGGCGCGACCGCAAGCAAATATGTGGCGCGTCGTGAAACCCCCCTCTGGATTCCCGAAAACTGCACGCAGTGCATGGACTGCATCGCTGCCTGTCCCGACACCGCCCTGCCGAACACAGCTCAGGACATCACCGCCGTGCTGAAGACCGCCATGACGCACTACGTCGGCGATCCGGGACAGCGGGAGCTGCTCCACGCGGAGATTCCGGCGATGGAGTCCTGGATGCGGGACCGGATGCGGGCAGCCGTAGAAGCAAAAGCACCGGTGCCGTTCCACGAGATGGCGAGCGAGTACCTCGCCGGACTGAACAACGGCATCACGGAAGTCGCGAAGAAGCAGGTGCTGGAGATCCTCGAACAGGTGCCGGTGGCCTACAACAAGATCAACGCGATCTTCTGGAATCCCGAGAAAAAGGAAAAGGGAGCCGGAGGCGTCTTCCACATCTTCGTCTCAGACCTCTGCAAGGGATGCGGCGAGTGCGTCACCGAGTGTGGCGAGCACGAAGCCCTGAAAATGGTCCAGGAAACGGAAGAGGTCAATGCGGAGCACGACACCGCAATGATCTTCTCCCGTCTGCTGCCCGAGACACCCCAAAAGTATCTGGGGCTCTATGACGATGAGCATCCTGAAGACTCCAGGATGGCGGCGCTCAAGAACCACCTGATGGTGCGTCGCAACTACGAAGCCCTGGTCTCTGGCGATGGGGCCTGCGCAGGCTGTGGGGAGAAGTCGGTGCTGCGGGCTATCGCGACGCTCACCGAGGCATACATGCGTCCGATGTTCCACCGCAAGGCAGATCGCCTCCGCGCCAAGGCCGACCGTCTCCTGGCCGAAGGCCCCGGGAAGCTCGCGATGCTCCAGCAGTCGCAGCCTGAGGAGTACGCCCTTTGGCGGCAGAGCATCCTGCATCTCTTCCTCGGACTCGGGGGCGAGGATGACCGGGACACCAAGGGGCGTATCGCCGCCTATGAAGCGAAGCACGGCATGGTCACCGATCAGCAGCTGCTCGATGCTGTCGCGGCGGTCATGCGCCAGGAGGCGTTCAACCACAAGGACCTCCAGGCCCTGGATGGTCGCCTCGCCAACGGCATGAGTGTTATGGCGATGGGCGCTCACACCGGCTGCAATACCGTCTACGGCTCGACCCCGCCTAATAATCCGCATCCCTATCCGTGGATGAACTCCCTCTTCCAGGATGGGGCCACCATCACCTGGATGTTCGGCGAGAGCTTCATCATGGACCACGCGAAGCGGTCAGTCCTGCCGGAGCGACTCACCGACCGTTTGCTCGATGAAGAGCGGGGGCTCACCCCGGTCGACTACTTCGACTTCACGCACTTCACCGATGCGCTGATGACCGAGCAGGAGATCCGGGAGCTGCCGAAGGCCTGGTGTGTCGGCGGCGATGGCGGTATGGGGGACATCGGCTATCAGAACGTGTCGAAAGTGGTCCTGCAGAACCGCCCGAACGTGAAACTGGTCCTCCTGGACACCCAGGTCTACTCCAACACCGGCGGACAGAACTCCGACTCCTCGCCCATGATGGGCGGCTATGACATGAACCAGATGGGAGCGGCCACGCAGGGGAAGCTGGTGGAGAAGAAGGGCGTGGCGGAGAGCTTCCTGGGCGGCCACGGATCAGCGTTTATCGCGCAGGTCTCCATGGCCAACGCCCCGAAGTTCTACAAGGCGATCCTCGATGGGCTGGAGTATCGCGGCACCGCATTCTTCCAGTGCTTCACCACCTGCCAGCCGGAGCATGGAGTCGCCGACGATGTCTCGACAGTCCAGGCGCAGCGGATCCGAGACTCCCGGGGGATGCCGGAGTTTGTCGCCAACCCGGCCCTCGGTGAGACCTACGCTGACATGCTGGACCTCAAGGGGAACCCATCGTGGCATCTGGACTGGTGGGAGAACCGCTTCAGCTCCAACAAGCAGCTGTACAAGTACACCACCGCCCACTGGTGCGCCACCGAAAACCGCTTCCGGCGTCACCTGAAGCGGATCACCCCGGAGGAAGCCGCCGGGATGATCCACATGGATGACATGCTGGTGCGGATCACGCAGCACGATGTCATCGAGCGCAACTTCAACGATCTGCCGCATCGGTCGTATGTGCCGGACTTTGGTGTCTACATCGAGACCGAGGATGACAAGGGTCGGATTGTCCTGATGGCAGTGAGCCGTCAGATGGTCCTCTTCTGCGTGGAGCGTCGCAAGTCGTGGCGGCTGCTGCAGAGCAAAGCGGGGATCGAGAATCCGGAGTACAAGGCGCAGCGAGCGCTGCTGGCGAAGGTCGATAGCGGCGAGATCGCCCTGGAGGAGTTCCTCGCGAACACCCGGGCGCTCTATCTGGCGGAGATCGATGCCCTGGGAGGGACCGGACACAAGCGACCGGCTGCCGCCGCGGCGCGTCCTGCGCCCGCCGCGAAAGAAGTCGCCCCCGCTCCTGCGGAGTAGCGACGCGAGTGCCATGAAGAGTCTGTGTGAGGCGGAGGCGCAGTCCTCCGCCTCGGTCGTTGCAGCAGATGGGCAATTGGACGCTGCCTGCTGATGCTATGGCGTTGTACAATGCTTCTGACCTCCGACACGCATGGCTTCTGCCTGAAGTCAGGGAGGCTCCGGATGAACACCTGCCTCGGCATACGACTGCCGCTGGTTCTCGCCCTGATGCTGACGAGTGTGGTGCTGCTGGGTTGCTTCGGTACAGGGGGGCAACCCCTGGACCCCGGCGACCCACAGGTCCCCGGTGCGCCCGACCCGGATCCTGACCCGGTCACCACAACCCTGGTCATCACCACCCTCGAATTCCCCGACTGGTACACCACTCTGACGCTGGCCCCCACACTGGAGGTCGAAGGAGAGCTGGCTTCGGTCCTTTGGGACTTTGGTGCTGGTGCGATGCCGACGACTTCCACCGACCTGACACCACTCCTGACATTGCAGGACCCCGGCGACTCTGCCGGCAGCCTGGTCCTCACTGACACGGCCGGGGGGCGGCTGGAGCGGCGTTTTACTTACCGGGTCCTCGCCCCAACGCTCCCTCAGATCGAGGAGCCGGAGCCGATGGGTCTCACCGGTTGGGAAGGCGGACCGCTGCAATTTTCGGTCAGCGTTGCAGGGCCACCGGTGGTCTCCTGGGCATGGTCCTTCGGCGATGGCGCGACCCCGGCGCAATCATCCGAGGCCCGCCCCATCGTTCGGCTGGGGCGTGTCGGCAGCTATCCGGGTCAGGTGACGGTCTGCAACGCCTTCGGATGTGTCACGCGCAGCTTTATGTTTGGGGTCCAGGAGCCGGTGCTGCAGTGGGAAGCCACGCCCTTTGCAAGTAACGGGACCAATCCCCTCCTGCGATCAGTGCCTGATGGGCGGGTGCTGCTGGTTTACGAAGAGCCTCACAAGATTCCCCGGGAAGACTGTGAGGACTGCGAGCCCCGGAATGGGACCAGCATCCGGCTGGGGTTGGGGACCTGGTCTGAGGCGGATTCCGCACTCACCTGGGAGCTGAGGGAACTGACCCCGCCAGCGCTCTCCACACCGGGGCGTGACGTGGTGCTCGATGGCGACCGGTTGATCCTGTGTGCGGCACCGGGTGGATTCACACGACCGTCGCTGGATCTCTTCATCACGCCCATCGATGGCGGAGCCATGCAGCAGGTGACGTTTGAAGGGCTGGCACTGCGGGGGAGCATCCTCCGGGATCCTCGCATGGCGATTCACGATGGCGAACTCCTCCTTGCCTGCAGCCGTCTGGACGGGAGCGACTGGCAGGCATCGCTCATGGCAGCGCCTCTCAGCGCGCTTGCAGGCGAGCTCCCGCAGCTTCAGCTTGATCTGACTACCGCAACGAAAAAATCGGTGAACGCGGTTGATCTGCAGGTCAGTGAGGGGCAGGCGTTTCTCGCCTGGACAAAAGGTGAGGGGGTCCAGATAAAGTATCCCGGGACGCTTGCGGTCGGGCGTCGAACCGCCCTGGGGGGCTGGGTCACCGCCAATCTGGATCAGTCAGCGCGTAATTGCGATCAGGTCCGTTTTGTCCCCACGATGACCGGCCTCCATCTCCTCTACACCTCCTATCAGGCGTTGTATGTGGAGTCCAACGGCTATGGCGAGCGCTGGACCGTGCCGGGGGCACCCCGGCTGCGGGAAGCCTGGACCTCGCAACGGGACTTTCAGTCAGCAGGAGCCTGGGAGACCGGGTTTTATGGCGAGGCGGACTACCTGGTCAGTGTGCAGGCTGACCTCTTCCGGGGGATGCCGCTGATCACCGGAGCACGAGCCTTCCCCTCCTTCCGTGTCACGACCCTCGCCATTACGCAGGGTTTCGATCTGGCTGGAGGCGCGATTCCGTGGCGGACGTCGTTCCAGGCGGAGGCGCAGGCAGGCCGTGGCTGCTGGAAGATCGCGATGGCCGCAGCGCATGATGTCGCCGTCGTTGCGCTCGTGGATTACATGGATTCGTACTGGCCCTTCTGCGGTGGCCACTCCAGCGGTCCGTGCTACGAAATGCTGAATGAACCGGTCCTGAAGGTCGGAGTGCTACGCCCACAGTAGAGGCCAGAACCGGGAGCGTTGCAGTTTTTGATGTGTGGACTGGATGCCTTTACACCAGCGCGGTGTCGGCGGCGTAAAGCGCCTGTACTTCCCAGTGCCCGGTCCCCAGGTGCGCGGCCAGCATCGCTAAGGAAGTGACCGGTGCGCCTGTGAGCAATTGCCGCTGGACATCCAGCAGCAGACAGAACGGATGCTGCGGGTTGAGATGTTGCTGCAGGACCGGACCCGCCCGCATCAGCTGCTTCAGGAAGCCAGCTCCATCTCCCGTCTGCAGTGCCAGCCACCCGACCGTAGCCAGCATCTGCGCCAGTTGCCCGACCAGCGGTGGAGTCGCTTCCAGTTCTTCTTCCAGGACCAGCGCAGCTTCAAAGCCCGCGGGTGGCAGCAGGTGCTGCCAGCACGCCACCTGCGCCGTAAAGCCCCGGACTTTGCGCACCCAGGTATGCGCAGGATGCAGGGCGGTGGTGAGCCGAATCGCGAGGGCACTGAGCTCGCGGATCGCCCGGGCCTCCCCCAATAGTCCACGCAAGCGCCAGGCGTGGGCCAGGGAGTTGAGCGACCGGGAATCCTGGGGACCGAAGATCGCCGCACGACTTCGGGCGACTTCCATGAAGAGAGTCGCGCTCGCTTCCCGGTCGCCACGCAAATACAGCAACTCGGCATGGTTGTGCGCGGTCGCCAGCGTGCTCTGGCTCTGCGGCCCCAGTTGGCGCTGACGACAGGCGAGGGCCTGTGAGGAGACCGGCAACGCCTCGTCATAGCGACCGGCAAACATCAACGCCATCGCCAGATGATGCCCGCAGTCATTAGTGGTGCTGTGCTCTGGTCCCAGTACCTTTTCTGCGATCGCCATCGCTTCTTCGAGATAGCGAATCGCCAGTGACAGGTCATTCTCTTTGAGGGCAATGAGGCCCAGCTCCCGCAGGGGGGTCACGCTGCGGGCGGTGGCGAGTCCGGGAAGGGAAGCGCGTCGGTCCCGCACCAATTCAAACAGTGCCCGTGCCTGCCCGACTTCTCCCAGCCGGTCCACCAGGAACTTGGCCCGGAGAAACTCGATGTTGAGTGTCAACTCCGCTTCCGGACCCGCCAGCATATGAGCCCTTTCGGAAAGCGACGCCAGCCAGTCGAGGGTGCAGCGCGGCTCCCGGAACTCGAACGACGACACCGCGTATTCGTACTCGTACTCCAGCGGCAGGAGGCTGCCGTCCGGGGCTTCAGCCTGGGCCAGCTCCCAGACTTCCTGGCGGAGTGCCAGTGTCGGCTCCTTTTGCCCCAGCGCTTCCTGAAAAAAGGCGACTTCGCCGAGTACCTCAAGACGCAGGGCGAGAGGGAGGCTGGGGTAGCGTCCGACCCGCAGGACATGCGGTGCCAGCGCCAGATGCAGGCTGGCTTCATTCACCAGCGAGCAGTCGTGAGTGATCTGCAGCTGACGCAGGGCTTCTGCCAGGGGCAGCAGAGCGGCCTCGCTGGCCGGACGCGAGCGGAGGAAGTCCGCCAGAATCGGGTGCATCCGTCCATAGGCGGCATCGCTCCCCGGCATGATCCAGCCCCGCAAGCGCAAAGTCGCCCGGGCTGAGCGAGCGATTCCCTGCTCTTCCAGAATGGCGAGGAAGGGCATCGGGATGGGAGCATCCGGGAGCCAGGCCAGATGCTCCGCCAGCTTGAGCGCCGCGGGGTCGAGGGCATCAAGGCTGAGTTGGAGGGAGTCGCCAATGGCCGGGAGCGGGACCGAGGGGAGCATCTGCTGCAGCAGGTCGGCGGTCTCCGCCAGGATCGGAGTCACCGACCCCCCTTCCAGCAGCTGATGAATCTGCGCATGATCGATCGCGCCGGTGGCCAGAGCCACCTGCAACAGGTCCATCGCCAGGGGCCAGTCACCCAGACGCGCCGCGAGCTGATCCGCCAGGGGCAGCGGCAGCGCGGCTTCGGTCAGATCGCTGGTCAGGAGTTCCCGGGAGGCCCAGCGGGGGAGGGGGGGGACCGGGAGGTTGGTCACCGGCGGGGGAAGTGCAACCTGCGAGGTCAGGAGCAGCGCCGTGTTTCCCAGGTCCCCCGTGACCAGAGTGAGCGGGAGTTGCCCCGCCTGATCGGACGTCACCCCATCCAGCACTAACAGCCGTGGGAGCTCACCAGCTCGCTGAAAAGTCTGGCGCAGCAACAACCCCAGATCGGTGTCTGCTTCCAGCAGCAGGCGCAGGGCGGGGATTGCGGGGTCCAGATGCTGCAACAGCGCATGGACCTGCGGGATCCAGAGATCGGGGGTGCTGACCTGTAGCCAGTACATCCCTCCCGGGAAGTGCGTGGGGCCATAGCGCCAGACAAACTCCGCGACCAGTCGCGTTTTCCCCGTACCACCCGGTCCAGTCAGCGCTACCGCATGATGTCCCGACGGGCTCACCAGCTGATGCAGGAGACTCCGGAGCAGCAGTTCTCGTCCGACAAACCGGCTCGGCGCGAGATGTGGCACCCCGAGGGTCCTGGCAGGATCCAGTTGATCGGCCCGGGCCGGGATAGCGGTGAGGGCCGTCGCCCGGGCTTCGAGTTGTTCGCGGGCCAGGGGCGGCAGCAGCGCAGAGAGTGGCTGGCTATGGCCATGATCCAGCAACTGACGAATCAGCGCCACCTGACTGGACAGTTCCGGGAAGGTCGGCCAGTTGATGTCCCGCAGCTCCTGCGGGAGGTGATCCAGCAACTGGTCGTGCCGTCCTGCCGGCAGGCAAAGGACCAGGCCCCGGGCTTTGGGGGGGAGGGTCCGGAGGGCGTCCCAGCGAGCGAGCGCGATCTCAAACTCCGCCTGGCAATAGGGCCGGGTGAAGAAGTCCGGACTCAGGAAGCAGACGAGGACCCGGGCCTCCAGGGCCGCCTGCAGGATCGCCTCGCTGATCGGCTCGCCCGGCAGCATGGCGGACTGGTCGACAAAAGCTTCGCCGGGGGCGAGGGCAGCCGCCAGGGCGGCGGCAAGCGCGCTGGCCGCGGTCCGGGAATAGGAAATGAAGACCGCAGGAACGTTCACCGGAGAGTACATAGCCTCCAGGCAGAGAGACGATGACTTAGTAAGTGGACCCGGACCCTGCAGGTTAAGCGCTGTCGGGGGCGGGCCGTACCCAGCGGACGATCAACTCGGCTTCCCCGCTGGCGGCTCCCTGGATGACTTCGGTGCGGAGCAGCATGGTGCCGTTCCGCGCCAGGGTTACCTCGTGATAGCGCCCGATGTTGGTGCCTGAGGGCACAGCGAGATCACCTGTTTCACCCGCCGTAGGGGGATCGCCGACCCCAGGGCAGGGATAAGGATCCTCGCCGGGCGCGGCGTCGAGGGTCCAGAGGCGTTCGTAGTGCTGCACCTGGGTCCCAGAACTGTTGAGGGTGGTTGCGAGTTCCACCATCCGGGAGCCGAAGGGGGACTCCCAGACCAGTGTGGACTGGAGCGCCTGCATGGGATTAGCAAGCTGGGGGGGACAGCTGGCACTTTGCCAGGTCCCAGCCTCAGCCGCGGTCCGGGAACTTGCGGTATAGCAGACCGAGACTTCACCATTGCCACGGGGGTCATCCGCTCGCCGGATATAGGCCCAGTGGTTATTGAAACTGTTTACGCTAAATTCAATGCCGAAATAATTCATAAAATACTTACCGCCCAGGCTGAGCGAGCCTCTGCCCAATTGCCCATCAGAGCTACGCTGATTAAAGTACTTCACTTTTGTGTCCCCTGGCTCGGCATCCAGCCAGCCTGTATACCAGATATTGCTTTCCTCAAAATCATCCGAGTCGCTCCTGAAAAGTGGGCCAACCGCAGCTTTAATTTCCATGTCTTCCAGGTGCAATTGCACATCTGGCAGGTGGCTCTGGTTCTGTGCGCTCCAGCCCACCAGGATGGGATACTCGCTTCCGACCATTTGAGTCCATTGCACCCGGTTGAGGGGTCCCAGATGTGTCGGGACCTGCACCTGGACATCTGTGAACTGGCTGTTCCATTCATCGAGAGGTGTCAGGTGAATGACATCCCCCGCCTGAGTGATCTCCGCGAGGAGGGCTGTGACCGGCGCGGCAAACGCATTGTGAAACCAGGCTTGTGGCAACGCTGCGGCCTGATGAGGCAATTGCGCCAACTTGCGCGCGGCGATCAGGTCGCGGACTGTGACTTTGGGAGCCAGCGCAGGGCTCGCAGGCTGCAGACGCATTAGCAGCAAGCTGGTGGTGACCAAAGGATTACTCGTATCCAGACGGGCCAGGAGTAAAACCTCGCCGGTCGCGCTGCTTTCAAACAGCTCCGTACGGTGGAGCTGCGAAAGCAGGACCCCGCAATGCGACGTTCCCACCTCCACTTCTCCCTGAGTCATCGCTGAACCACGATCTAAGAGAGAAAAGCCGTTATCGACCGCCATGATGCGGATCCTCCCTGGATTCAAGACTCCACTGGCCTCTCACGAACCCCCGTAATATACCAGAAAATACAGCAGTACCAAGGTCCAATTATCACCGTTGGGTAACGAGTCACTGTAGAGGGCTGAAAGCGCCGTTCCAGCCTCTGCTACGCTCTCGCCGATGGCACCCAGGCTGCCCGTGACAGCCCTGCTGGATGGGCGACCCGGCCACGAATCCCAGGTCCGGGGGCTCCTCGCTTGCCTGCCGGAGCCCGGTGATGTGCAGTTTATGACGCTCCCCCTCGACCCCCTGCCAGGAGAACGACAGCTGGCAGTCTGGGCGCTGGCGGTCCGTCATCTCTCCGCGAAGCCACCGATCGGACTCCTCCAGGAACTCCTCGGCGCGGACTACGACATCATCGCGCGCCACGGACCCCGCCTGATCATCGCCGCCGGGTCGCGGGCCGGACTCTACTCCTACTGCCTGGCACGGATCCTCTGGGCCTCTACGGTCCAGGCCATGACCCACGGACTTCTCAAGACCGCTTTCACCCTCAATGTCGTCCCGGCCCATGACCATCCCACGCCTGGTCCACAGGTGGTGGTGGTCAGTACTGCACCAAACCCGTATCTGCCGTCGATCGCCGCGGAAGCTGCGAGGACCTTCGCGACATCGGAAGGGCTCGACCCGCGGGCCACCTGGTGGAGTCTGCTTGTGGGAGGACCCCCTGCTGGCGCAGGGGCAGCGGCGGTCGATGACGCGCTGGTTGTGGCGGAAGTGCTGGAACTCTGCCGACGTGCCACCGAGGCGTCTGCGGAGTTGCTGATCAGCACGTCGCGACGCACCCCCCCTGCGCTCACCGATGCCCTGATGCAGGAAGTCGCATCGCAGTCCGTGGTCCGATTCTTTCAGGATTTTCGCAAGGATGATCGCCGCACCGCCGGAGCGCTGCTTGGCCTGGGGCGTCAGGTTTTTCTGACCCCCGACAGCATCAGCATGGTGTCGGAAGCGCTTTGGGCCGGACGTGGCGTTACGTTGCTGCCGCTGCTCCGATCGCCCCAAGGGACACCGCTGTTGCCTCCCGGGAAACATGCCCGCTTTTTGACACCATTGCTGGATGCCGGTGACATCCGGTGGGTCACCCCCAGTTGGGCCCCCCCCTTGTCACGCACCGACCCTGCATACCGCCACCCCGATTTCCTCGCGATCCAGACCGCCCTGCGCCGCCTCGTGACCGATCTGAGCTGAACTGCGCTGGAGAGCACAGCATCGGTCGAGGCTCATCGGGAGTACGCTATGGCGCTGGGCAGACTGCCCGCCGAGACTGCAGACCACCAGGAGCCCTGACTGATGCCCCGAAGCACCCGCCCCATCAAGAGCAGTCCCGATGGTCCCAAGCCGGGTCGCAAAGGCGTCGGCGCGAAGCCCGCCGGGAGCCGTCCGGGAGCGCCACCCAAGAAGGGCCAGACCCGACAACGGCTCGCCGAAAAGGGGGGGCCCAAGGGGACACCCATCCGGTCGACGGTCGAGGGCGTTGAGCCCGTACGGGGCGTGGCCAGCAAAAAGACCCGGTCCCGCAAAGCGCTTGCCCAGGGAGTCCCACAGTATGTTCCGGAGAAGAAGCGGAAGCCCGGGGAGAGTCGCCATGCCATCAGTCCGGGTGGTCCGAGTGTCGACAGTGTGGCGAAGGGGTCGCGCCGCAAGCCCGCCCCAGCAGGTGGCCCTGCGCCCCGGGGTCCCCGGAGTGTGACCCCGCGGGCGGATGCCGGGAAGCCGACTGAGCCGCGACCGGTCCGAACCGCGGTGCGAAGCGAGAAACCATCGCAGCAGGAGCGACTGGCGTATGGCCGGCATCCCGTGTCGGAACTGCTGGGCCAGGGGCAGGTCGAGCGGCTGTTTCTGCAGGAGGGTCTCCAGGGAGACCGTTTCATGGTGGGCCTCGAGCGGGAAGCCCGCGCGAGGAATATTGGGGTGAACTGGGTTAATGAGGGGTACTTTGCATCCCGCATCGGTGAGAATCCGCATCAGGGAGTTTTGGCACAGGTGCGACCCTACCCGTACGCCACCCTCGATGAAATTCTGACGCAGGCGCGGGAATTGAAAGATTTGGGGCAGATCGGACGCGCCACGATATTGCTGCTGGATGGGCTGGAGGATCCGGGGAATCTGGGAGGGATTTTGCGGACCGCCGCCGGTTTGGGAATCGCGGGGGTGGTGCTGCCAGGACGTCGGGCGGCCGGTGTGACCGCGGCGGTGTACAAGACCAGCGCCGGGACCGTGGGGCGCATTCCCCTGGCCCGGGTGGCGAATCTGCGCTATGCCCTGGAAGAACTCAAAGCGGCAGGCTGGTGGAGTGTCGCCGCGACCGCTCAGGGAGATCGACTCCCGGCGGCCTTGCCGTCTGATGTTCCCCTGGTGCTGGTGATGGGGGCGGAGCACAGCGGCATCAGTCCGCAGCTGGAGAAGGAGTGCGATTTTCGGGTCGCGATTCCCCTGCAGCATGGAGTCGAAAGTCTGAATGTCAGTGCGGCGACCGCGATTTTGCTGGCGGGCATGGTGGGCATATATCGGTAGCGGTACAGGGCGGCGCGCTTCCGGGGTTCAACCGCCGGGACGGGGCGTCCCGGCACCCACCGACGAGGGCGTCGGGGCACCGGGCGACCGGGGGTCGCCCCTCCGAACAATGTTATGTGACAGGACCCCCTGTCCAAAGCGCTGGTGGGTCGACCTCAAGGTCGATACAGGCGTGTCAGGCTCTTAGCCCGGCAACGCCGCACAGAAATAAACGGAAACGGCGACGCAAGCGCCGCCGTCAGAACGCAGTGGATGGCGCACCCGGTTACTGCACCGCCAGCTGCGCCAGGAGTTGCGCGCGGTCGGCATCGAACGGCACGATGCCGTTCATCAGGCCCTTGTTCGCGATGTGGGCAAAACTCCCGGCGACATCGTCCACCGACTCCTTCGGCACGCCGGCCGACACGAGGGTGTGCAGCATCCCGAAGGAATGGAGCCACTTGCGGAACTGCAGGATCCCCTTGTGCGCGGCTTCTTCCATGGTGGGAGACATGATGGGAAAGCCGAAGAGGCGATGACCCAGGCGGGCATAGGGCTCCGGATTGTCCTGGTAGGTCGCGAGCATGAAGGCGGGCAGCATGGTGGCGTAGGTCCGGCCGGTGGAGAGGCCATACGCGCCCGAAAGATGCATGGCGGCGCGGGTCAGAGGCATGTTGCCACCCTTGCCAGCCAGCACGAACCCGGATGCCGCCATCACGCCGGTCCAGAGCAGATTCGCCCGGGAGGTGTAGTTCGCCGGATTGGACTGGATGACCGGAAGGTTCTCCATAATGGTCTCCAGGAGATTCTCGATGAGGCGATCCTGGATGGGAGCGTTCTCCGCGCCGTTGAAGTACCCATCAAGCAGCCAGCCGATGAGCGTGCACATCGTGTCGATGGTCTCTTCCTTCGGCTGGGCGTAGGTGATTTCCGGGTCGGCGATGCAGACCTTCGGGACCAGGCTTTCATGGGAGAAGAGGACCCGCTCTTTGGTCTCCTGATTGGTCAGGGCACCGCCCCCCCAGTTGGGGATACCCACCGGGGCCTGCAGGGGAATCTGGATGAGGGGGACTGTCCGCTCCGGGGCTTTGTCACTGTCGACTTTCGGCAGCTGGTCCCAGAGGCGATCTGGATCAAAAAGGCTGAAGGTGGTGATGCGTCCGAGGTCCATGGTGGCGGTATCGCCCAGGGCGATCACCACGGCGGCCTGGGCATCCCGACCTGCTTTGCCCGCCTTCTGCGCCTCCGCGAGGGTGGCGGTGGTGCCTTCGACGGTATGGACCGCGGCCTTCACCCCGGCTTCCCCAAGAATGGCAGTGAGCTTCTGGACCGCATCGCCGGCCTGGGGGCTGGCGAGGAGGAGGGCATTCTTGCCCCAGGCGGCAGTTTCGGCTCCGGCACGGGCCAGCGTGCCGCGTCCGAAGTGGATTTTGGTGGGATTCTGAAGCGCGAAGTTCTCCATGGCGCGAGGTCTCCTTGAGCGAGCGACATCCTGCCGGCGAACTCTCGCCGGGGGCTGAGCGTACGGGGAACGGCGTCGCGCGACGCCTCTGTCTCGATGGGAGAGGGGGGTCGCGCGGGGTGGGCACTCCGCAAAGGGGCTCCGTAGCCACCGCGCTCAGGCAGCATCCTACTCACAAGTGGCATAAGACTGCAAGGGGTCCACGGACTTTCGGCATGACAGCATCCTAAAGACAGGGGTACACTACCCTGTTGCCGCCTGTGACTCCCCGGCAGCGGGGAGGCTGACAGGTTTCACGTCCGACCTACGACTTATCCCGTCCCCGGCAGGCTGCTGTTGGGGGCAGCGGCAGGACCATCGTCACCATGCTTCGTGAACTGCTCGGCCCCTGGAGCTTCGAAACCAATCCCCTCTGGATTGCCCTGGTCATCGGAGCCCTGGTCTTTTACTCCATGGCCATCTCCTATGCGCAGAGCCGGGGGAAGGATGGGACACAGACACTGGGACTCGGGCTGATCTTCATCCTGGTCGGCGATGCCATCCTCTTCGCGCTCTGGAATGCCATGGGCTGGCCCCAGACCCACCAGTTCCAGAACGTCGCGATTTACAGCTACGGCTTCATGCTGATGATTGCGTTCATCGCCTCCACGATCCTGCTGGTGAACCGGGGTAAGCGCGAAGACTGGGCGATCCCCTCAGACACCGTCCTCGACCTGATGACCTTCATCATCATCGGCGGCATTGTCGGAGCCCGGGTGCTCTATGTGGCGCTGGAATGGGACACCCAGTATGGTCCGAACGCGTCGGGGGTGGACTACGCCACTACTGCGGAAGCCTGGAAAGCCGCGCTGCTGAATGTCGCGAAGATCAACGAGGGGGGCCTGTCGTTCCACGGCGGCATCCTGGGGGCGCTCCTCTTCGGCTTTTTCTACACTGCCGCCCGCAAGCTCAACTTCCTGAAGATGGTGGACTTTGTCGCGCCAGCCGTGCCGATTGGTGGGTTCTTCGGACGCCTCGGCTGTTTCCTGAATGGTTGCTGCTATGGCATCGCCACCGGCACCATGCCGGGCATCGAGATGAAAGTCCTGGGCGATGGCATCGCCCGGCATCCGGCGCAGCTCTATGAGGCCGGTGGCCATCTGCTGATTTTTGCGTGGCTCGCGGCGACCGAGAAGAGCGCGAAGTTCCCCGGACATCTCTTCCTGCGCTTCATCGTGGGGTACTCCTGGGTCCGGTTCGTCGTGGAGTGGTTCCGCTTCGATGAGACGGCCGAGAAGCTCGCCGAACTGCCCGGCCTCGGCTGGATCACGGTGGCGCAGGCCGCCTCGCTGGTGGTCATCATTCTCGGGTCGCTGCTCATCTGGTTTATGACCCGCATGGCGGAGCCGGGCGAGGATGAAGGCGAAGGGGGTATCAAGGGCGATGTCATCGCGCCGGGCAAGCTCATCGCCCGGGACCCGAACGCCATCGCTGCCGCCTCCAAGCCTGCCGCAGCGCCTAAGATCGAGGAGCCCGCGGGACCCTCCCCGGCACCGACACCGCAGGGCTAGCGCGCTGCCGACATCCTCCGGACACCGAGTCTGGGACAATACCGGGACCCTGTCGCAAGGCAGGGTCCGCTTCGTTCCTGCGTCCCCACTGGAGGCTCCCTGTGTCAGCTCTCGCCCGTCCCTACCTCTCCAGCATCTGGCCCACCCTGGGTCTCTCTCTGTTGCTGACACTTGTCGGATGTCAGTCGCAGCGGGGATCTGTGACTGGTGCGCCGGCGATGGGGGCGACGGCCACGCCGATGCTGTCGCTCCTGGAGGGTGGTGGCGTCGAACTGGTGCCGGCGCTGTTCGATGTGACGGTTGACCAGACGTCGATGACTGCTGCCGTGACGCCCCGACGTCTGGGAGCGAATTTCCAGGGGAACCTCTACGACCTCGACATCCGGGTGTTCCAGAACGCCGAGTCCTTTCGCATTACCGGGGTCCGGTCGGACCCGGATGGCAATCCCATCATCGATTACCAGCACGCGCATCCCTTCGGTCCGCCAGACCTGTCGAAGCCGGTGAGTGCCGCCAATCGGGCGGACCTGGGGTACACCGGACGGCTCCTGTTTGTCGGCGAGGTCCCCAGTGCCCAGCGTCCGGGATCGACCTTTTTCTCAGGGCTCCTGGTGAATGTGGGACTCGTGGCGAATGCAGATGGCTACCTGGAGGTCGGGGACCTTTTGACCCAGGGACAGGGCTTTGCGACCCGGGCGTTTCCCTACCGGCTGATCGTGGATGAGGTGCGCAACAACCGCGTGGGACAACCCAACAGCGGGGTCTATTCCGGCAACTACGATGCCGCATCAGGAGGCTGGCAGCGGAGCAATCTTGGGAGCAACAACACTGGCTGGATTGGTTATGACTATCTGCATCAGGGGCAAATCGCCCGGAGTTTTGTCACGCTCCGCAAAGAAGCCTTTCAGAGCGGCACCGCGACCTTTACGGTCGCCATCCTGATTCGTTATAGCGATCCGAGGGGGACCAAAGACAAAGCGAATCGCCTGCCACAACAGCCGGTGGATGTTCTGAAGTTCGCGTACCGGCTGCCCTACGCCGCGCTGGACTGCAGCAAGATCACGGTCGGTGGCGCTACAGTCGACACCACCATCGGCTCCAGCGCCAGCGTGACCCTGCGGGTTCGGGACTGGGATGCCCGGGCGGCGGAAACCACCCAGACCGATCTCGGCAAAGACTCCAACGTCGCGCTGGTGCAGCAGCGGGGGGCCGGCAGCCCGACCGTCACTATCAGTGTGCCGTCGTTACGGGATACGCTGATCACCGCCACGGAAGACGCACCGCAGCGGAGCGGTCAGCCCGGCGATGAGATCCGCTTCACTGCCACGATTGCGAACCAGAAGGGAATCGCGACCGCCGGGACCATCTGGGCACTGGCGCGGATGGTCGACCCGGAGGAGAACGACCCCGGACGTCCGGCCTATGCCTTCGGAGTCGACCCCGACACGCTGTCAGGTGCCACGAGTCGGGCGCTCCCGGTGGTCACCTATCAGGTGATTCCGGTGACGGTCACCGCCCCCGCCGGGAGTGGGCCGCAGTGCGGCAGCGCGGGGATTAATGGGAGCGGCACCATCGCGCCGGGGGGGACCTTCTCGACCAATCTCAGCACGATCACGGATCCGGACTCCTCCTTTATCACCTTCCAGTTTCACTACAACGGCCCCTCGGAGAGCTTCTCCAGTACGCTGCCGATCAGTGTGGCGGGACTGGTGCTGGAGAGCGCGTTTAATCCTTTCACCGACAGCCGTCTCACCACCCCTCTCTTCCCCCCGACAATCCCTGGGACCTATGACTTCGACATCCGCCTCTCAGATGGGGCAAGCCCTCAGGTGATCTGCGGGCCGTATCTTTTTACGGTCCAGGCGGATCAGCCGCCGCAATGTGGCAGCGGGGTGGTGCTTTCCCGGACCCGGTTCCGAGATACCGAGACCGTACAGTTCACCGCCAATCTGAGCACCATCACTGATCCTGGCAATCCCGGACCGGTCGCGCTCTCTTTTGCTTACACCGGACCGGAAGCCGATACCTCGAGCGTCACTCAGCGTTCGTTCCCGTTGCCGGCGAACTTCAATCCCTTCACCGATGGCGGACTGGCCAAACCCCTGGTGGCTCCTTCTGCGCCGGGCAGTTACAGCTTCAAAGCGGTGGTGGACGATGGCGTGAATTCTCCGGTGGAGTGCAGCGCGCCCTTCGAGATTCGTCCGTGTGGCAGTGCGATGACCGATCCGGACATCACAGGGGCTCCAACCTTCGATGCGGCGTTCAACCTCAATAGCGCTCCTCTCACCTGGTACAACTTCTACACGACCCAGGATTACGCCGCCTTCGCGGATGCCACGACCGGGTATGTCTGCCAGCGGTATGACCCGGCGGATGATCCGGGGAACGGCACAGTGGAAAACTACGATCTCTGGCGTTTTGTCACCCCCGGCAACGCGGCGACTGCGATCCGGATGACGACCTACTTCACTGCGGGCGATCAGGTGGCGCAGCTGGAGATCGATCAGAATCGGCGTGTGCTCTATACGTTCCGTCCATTTGATGATGCCTGGGATGTCGGTTCCAACTACGACAACCCCAAGACGACGGTCGGCTGGTTCGATTACTCCGGCGCGCAGGTCACCGCCGCCGGGGGGAGCTTCCAGCTGCCGGTCCCACCAGTGGCCCTGACTCTTGATGTCGAGGATGGCCTCTGGGTGATCGACACTTCCAACATCCTTGAGCACTATCGCAAGCTGCCGGGAACCGCCGGGTATCAGCGGGTCCCGGCCGACCTGATCAATCTCGGAGCGGTCCTGGGGATCGGCAGCAGTCGCGTGATCTGCGACTTCGTGCAGAACTTCCACAACGGGGCGTTTTACATCCTCACCAACAGTGGTCCCTCACGCAACGGGCGGGTCTATCGGGTGGAATGCGATGGGACCCTCTGGGCGGGCGGGACCAATCCCCGGGAGGTGGCGCTGAGTACGGGGAGTCAGTTCCCGGGTGTCCCCGATGGCGGAGATATCGCGATCGATCAGTGGGGGGCGGGTGGGGTCCGCCTCGATGGCCCCCAGGACGCGCAGATTGTGGTCTTCCACGCGGTGGGAACCGGCGGGATGTATGTGCTGAATGCCGAGCTGGAAGTGACCGCGACATCGACCGGGGGCACGCTGTCCGGTGCTCGGGGGACACTGGTCGCGGTGGAGAACTACGCCATCAGCAACGAGTTCGGGGATCAGACGACCGGGGAACCCTGGGCCTGGCAGGATCGCTGGCTCCTGCCCTCAGGCTGGCAGTAGCCCTCGGATGCCTGCATGTCTGTTTTTTGCACATTCCTTCAGAATTCCTGTGGCGAGGGCTGGACAGGCTACATGACCTGTGGTCTAATGCCTTGCAGCGGAAGGTATCGGCTTCCGACGCGCAACGACCAAGGGGATCCCCACCTGCCAGGTGGAACGCTCAGGAGGAGACTGCACATGGCATTTAGTCTGTCCTTTCTGAATCCCGGTGCGGGAAAAGCCGCCAAAGGCAAAACCCCCGCCGGACCTCGTCCCTGGACAGCTTCGGATGTCCGGGAGTTGAAGACCCTCTTCTCCAGGGGGACCCCTATCCGGGCGATCTCCCTGAAGCTCGGGCGGTCCGAGGGGGCGATTCAGGCCAAGATCAAAGAAGAAGGCCTCGCCGCCGGCAGCGCGTAAGTCGCCCTGCCACGCAAAGCTACTGCTTGCGCCTGCTGTGTGAAGTAGGGAGCCTCCGGGACGCCGGGGGCTCTTTCTTTTTTCCAGCCAGGGTGGTTGCCGGATCTTGGGGCGAACGCGCGGTCCGTCGCAGCAGCGATCAGCTGATCATTTGAGCGCGGCCATCGAAGCCGCGAAAGCCGATGTGCGCCGCGACCCCATGCAGCCGGTGTGTCAGGAGCATGAAGACCCAGGTGGGGGCGCACCCCTTGAGTAGCACTGTCGCGCCCCGCAGGGTCTCGAAGTCGATGCCCGCGACCTTCTCAGCGACCGACTCCTCGGTCACTTTTCCGTCCCGATTCGCCAGGAGCTGGGTATCGATGAGATACCCCTCGGGGGTCTGCGCGATGAGGACATGCTGTGTGATTTCGGGGCGGGGCATACGGCACCTCCTGACAGCGCCGGGAGAGAAACAACGCGACCCCAAGGGGTCCCGGGGTCGCGCGGATGGCAGTGTTGGCAGCGCGAAGTTCGGGCTTAGGTAAAGAACGAATGTCCGCAGCCGCAGCTGCCGGTGGACATCGGATTCTTCACAGAGAACCCAGCGCCGGTGAAGTCCTCGACGTAGTGGATGGTCGAGCCCTGCATGTACATGATGCTGGTGGGGTCAATGACCACCCGGACATCGTCCTGCGTGATGACCAGGTCGCCATCGCGCTCCTGATCAAAGACGAAGCCGTACTGGAGGCCGGAGCAGCCGCCCGCCTCAACATAGACCCGGAAGGTCTGCTTCGCGGCATCGGCCTGCTTGGCGGCGAAGTACCGAATTTTCTCCAGGGCTTCCGGTGTCAGGTTGACCGGCGACTGGTCCTGGGCGGGGGCGTCAGTGGACGTGGTATGCAGCGTCGTGCTCACAGTGGGCGCTCCTTGGCGTCGCAGAAATCGCCGGGATCCGGGCGCATGAGGCCACAGTCCTGGCAACGCTTCAAGTATAGAGACTGCGACGCGCTGGCGGAATAGGGAAGAGGAGGCAAAGGGCCATTAGCAGGGGAATCTGAGGAAACCAGCGGGCTGTCGGGATTCACCCCATCGCGACCAAACTGCTGATGCGGGCACTTTTCCGGGATGTTTGGGTGTCACCACTACGTAAAAAGTTGTACCCAATGGCGGAAAAACTGGGGAAATAGTGTGGACAAACAGTGGACAACACCCCCAAGGACTCCTATTATGTCCGTCAACCCACCGGAAGACAGGGAGGTCATCCGGTAGGGTCCGCAGAAATCTGCCACTCGCACCCCTTGGCAAACGGCGGTCGATCCTCCATCGGCCGCCATCTTTTTTGCCCCCACATCGGCCCCACATGCGCAAGGCAGGCACCCACTAGAATGCCGTGCTATGTCCACGACCCTCCCCACTTCGCTGATCTCTCCCTGGCGCGACCTCTTTCCGGTCGTCACCGATACCGACCGGATCTATCTAAATGGGGCCGGGGAAGGCCCGATCCCCACCTTCGCGGAAGCGGAGCTCCTGGGGTATCTGGAGGACAAGCGTTTTCCGCAGCGCAAGGATCTGAGTCGGGCGTTCTGGGTGCCGGCGAAGCTCCGGGAGCTGGGGGCCTGGATCCTGGGAGGCAGCCCCAGTGGTGCAGGCGTGGTGACCTCGACCAACTTCGGGATGAACATCCTCGCCAATGGCTTCCCCTGGGAATCCGGCGACCGGGTGCTGCTCTTTGCCGGGGAGTTCCCCGCCTGTGTCTATCCCTTTCTGGCGCTGCAGCGTCAGGGGATTGCTGTGGACTTCTGTCCATTGGATGCATGTGGGCTTCCGCAATACGACCAGCTCGAACAGTTGATCACTCCCCACACCCGCCTGGTGGTCGCCAGCTGGGTCCAGTTCTTCAACGGCTTCACCCACGATCTGAGCCGGTTGCAGCACGCGGCGGCAGAGGTGGGGGCATTGCTGGCCATCGATGCCACGCAGGGGATCGGATTCGCGCCACTGGATGCCGAAGCGCGGGGCATCGATGCGGTGACCTTTAGTGGGCACAAGACCCTTTGTGCGCCGGTGGGGTCCGGCATTTTCTGGCTGGCGGAGCGCTGGCGGGAACGTATCCCGGAAACCTATCCGGGCTGGGTCTCGCAGATGCCGGGACGGGACTTCAACTCGCTGGTGGACTATGCCCTGTTGCCGGACCTGGATGGTCGACGCTTTGAACTCGGCTCGGACATCCAGGTGGTCTGGCGACCCTTTCTCGCGCTGCTGGAGTGGTGGCAGGCGACCGGCATCGCCCCGATCCAGCAGCACATCACCGCGCTGGTCGATGCCCTCGCCGCGGGCCTGGCGGCGCGTCAGTGCCCCACGCAGCCCCCCCCAGGTTCGCGCATCAGCATTCTGGTCTTTCGGGCTCCTGGTGCGGGCGACACCGCCGCGCTGTTCAAACGACTCTGGGATGCCGGCGTGGTCTGCAGCCTCCGGGAGGGCTGGATCCGGATCAGTCCGCATGTCTTTAACGATGGCAGCGACATCGCGCGCTTCTTTGCGACGCTGGATCAGGTACTCTGACGTGCGCCCGCGTTAGCTGACTTTGGTCAGTGGCGCCTTGGATTCTGAGAGCATCTTGAGCCCGACACCCGGGAACTGGATCGAGAGGAAGTAATCACTGCCGGCGGGGGTGATGCTGATGATTTCCCCGACCCCAAAGGTGCTGTGTTCCACCTGCTCGCCGATGGTGTAGTGACTCGGATCCGCAGGTGCGCTCTCTTGGGCGGCCGCTCGTGTTCCGCTGAAGGGGCGATCCAGACTGAGCGACCGGGGCGTGCGTCGCTCCCTTAGGGGATCGCCAGGGAGGTCCTCCGCAATCTCCCAGGGCTCGCGCTCCACCGCACGGTTCCCCCAGGATGGGCGTCGGCCGCCGTAGCTGTCATCGGTGTACTGCTCCGCCGCCATGTGACGTCGCCAGCCGACACCGGAGCCACTCTCCTGCGACCAGCCACTCCCGCCCAGTTCGCTGGTCAACAGCAGCAGATGGAGTTCCTGGCCGGCGAGGTCGTCGGGTGTCAGAGAGCGCAGGAAACGTGAGGGGGCCTGCTGTTGCAGATTCCCCTGGAAGCGTCGGACCTGCGCCGCCGACAGGAACAGTTGCGCTTTGGCCCGGGTACAGCCGACATAGGCCAGCCGGAGTTCTTCTGCATCGGAGCCTTCATCGAGGGACCGGAAGTGCGGCAGGATTCCTTCTTCCAGTCCGGGCAAAAAGACCACGGGAAACTCCAGCCCCTTGGCGGCATGGAGGGTCATCAGCGTGACCGCATCGGCTTCCGGGTCGTACTTGTCGACATCGGCCACCAGGGCCTGCTCCGCCAGCCATTCATTGAGCCCCTGGTCGGGGTAGCTCTCCGCCCAGTCGGCGATGGCTCCTTTGAGTTCATCGATGTTGTCGAGGCGGGCCAGGTCCTCGATCGCTTTCGACTGCTGCAGTGCCAGCGTGTAGCCGGTCTCTTCCAGCACGGCATCCAGGAGCACCTTCAGGTCGCCCCGCGCAGCGACCGCGTGGAGACGCGAAAGGAGCTCCACGAGTCCGCCGATAGCGAGACGGGCCCGGTTCGGGAACTCGTGCAGGAGCAACGGATCTTCGGTCAGGGCCAACAGTCCGATCTGCCGCTCCTCCAGGAGGTGTGTCAGCTGCTCGAGGGTCTTCTGCCCGATGCCACGCGGCGGGGACTGCACGGCCCGCTGCAGCGCTGCCAGGTCCCGGTCGTTGTTCAGCAGGCGCATCCAGGAGACCACATCGCGAATCTCCTGGCGCGCGTAGAAGCGCTGGCCGCCAATCACCTGATGCGGCAGGCCCAGGCGGGCGAAGACTTCCTCCAGGGTACGGGACTGGGCATTCTGCCGGTAAAGGACGGCGCAATCGCGATAGCGCCAGGCGGTGGAGCGGATGAGGGTCTCGATCTGCTCCGCGATGGTCATGGCCTCTTCAACATCGCTGGAGGTGTACCAGGCGGTGGGGCGGGGGCCCTCGCCGGCCATGGCCCGCAGGGTCTTCACCGGACCCCAGTCTTTCTTCGCAATAATCCTGTTCGCGACCCGGAGGATGGCATCGGTGGAGCGGTAGTTGTCCTCCAGCAGGATCACCCGGGGGTGATAGGTCTGCTGGAAATCGTCGAGGAAGCCGGCATGCGCGCCCCGAAAGCCGTAGATCGACTGATCGTCATCCCCCACGGCGAAGAGATGGGCATGGGGGGTCTCCTGCGGGGTCCCGGCGAGCGCTTTGATGAGGTCCCACTGCGCCTGGTTGATGTCCTGAAATTCATCGACAAACACATAGCGAAACTGGGACCGGAGGCGGTCATGCACCTGCTGGACATCCCGCAGCAGGCGGGTCCCTTCCAGGATCAGATCATCGAAATCAAACGCCCGGTTGTGTCGCAGGGTCTGCTGATAGCGGGGAAAGATTTTCGCCACGACTTCATCGAGCCAGTCGATGGTCCGGTCGCTGATGTCCTGCTGCCAGGCCTCCAGGGTCAGTCCCCGGCTCTTGATCTGGGAGATGCGTCCAAGGATGGACCGGGGCTGCCAGACTTTGGGGTCGATGTCGAGGGCCTTCATCGCCTGCTTCACGATGGCCAGCTGTTCATCGGTGTCATAGATGGCGAATGTCGCGCCGTAGGGATGACAACCGGCGAAGTCGCGGAGGAACCGGGTGCAGATGCGGTGGAAGGTGCCGAGGGTGAGATACCGGGCGCGACCAGCGGTGAGATGGCTGATCCGCTCGATCATTTCGGAGGCGGCTTTGTTCGTGAAGGTCGCGGCGAGGATGCTGGCCGGGTGGACCTGTTCGGCTGCGATGAGATGGGCGATGCGATGGGTCAGCACCCGGGTTTTGCCGGTCCCCGCACCGGCGATCACCAGCAGGGCTTCATCCTGGGCCACGACCACATCCCGCTGAGTGGGATTCAGTCCTTCCAGGAGCTGGGCAGCGGCGGTCGTGGCAGTCATGTGGGCAATCTACGCATCAGTGGAGAGAAACGCAAACGCCCTCCGGGATCACCGGAGGGCGGAAAAGACTTTACGTCCGGACTGAACGATCGGAGCTCCTACTGCCAGCCTGACGGTGGTGTGAAGTTCATGCCAATGGCGCTGGGACCGTAGTAGTCATCCTTGCCGAGCAGCACATCGTTGACGATGGCGATTTTGCCGAAGCTGTCCGTCCCGGCGATATCCCAGGTGGCGGTGTTCACCAGATCGCTGATGAAAATCCGGAACCCCGGACCATCCGTCCCGGCCGTGAGGACCGCGTTGGCGATGACCATCTGGACATCGGCTTCCGGGGTCAGGGTTCCGCCGGTGGTCCACTGATCGATGTAGATGTCATGCCCACCGTTGGTGTAGTACCCGACAAACGTCACGGGGTTCGTGGAGTTCGTGGAGGTATACATGGTGCCGTCGCACTCGATGCGGGTGATCCGCGGGTCGACCGCGCTGCTGGTGTTCGTCGCCAGGATGAAGAACGCCTGGTTGTGGAAGTTGATGCCGAAGTCGTTGACCCGCCAGGTGGCTGTGGGTCCGATGTTATACGGCGCGGCCTTCAGGTCGATGGGGAAGGGGCTCGTGAAATCTTCGGCGTAGTTGGAGGTCTTGACCAGCTTGTGCAGGATGCTCTGCACATCGATGTAGTACAGGTTATCGGACTGGTCGACCGTCAGGGCCACCACGCGCTCTGTCGTGTTGATCGTGTTAATGGTGGTGGCTTCGGTGCTCCCGTCGTAATCAAACCAGTAGATGTTGGTTTGGGCCTGGGACGTGGCTGAAGTGCCGTAGATCTCGTTGGGGTCTCCATCGCTGGAGTTCGCACCGCGGGTCGCTACCAGCACGCGATTGGTGCTGTCGGTTTCAATCTGATGCGCCAGCCTCCCGCTGAAGAAGGCTCCGAAGTTGGAAATCCGGGTGGCGGTGATGGTCGCGGTGGGTGTGAGGCGATAGAAGTCCCAGATGGTCTGGGTGTTGGCGTAGCGCTGGACGACGAACTCATTGAGGGTCGCTGAATGGAACGCCCCGAAATCATTCCCGGCATACGTTGTCGTGGCACCGTAGAGGGTCGCCCAGGAGGTGTATACCGCCGTCGTCCCCCAGGCTCCGCGGTTAGTCCCCGCAAACGCTGCACCGCAGACCGGCGCGCTGGAGAGCACCACGAAGGTCTTCGTGGGGGTGAGCTGGACCTCGCTGAAGCCATCGCTGATCCGGACCGGGACCGAGCGGGTGTCGGGGTCCGGACCGACCCAGGTGTAGGTAATGGGGGAGGTCAGTGGCACGCTGGCCGGATAGGGGGCATTGACTGTCGTGGCGAAGGTGTACGTGCCATCGTTGTCCCAGTCCACCAGGATGTCGAGGGGGTCCGATTCCACATCCACCAGCGAGTTGACGCTGATGCTGCAACTGTTGCCCGTGACGACATTGGGGGTCGTGACGACATAGTTCCCTGTGGGGGGAGTGCTGGCCGGAGCGAGGGTGACTGTAAATGCCTGGAAGGCGGCATTCGCAGGCGGATTGGTGGCAGGGGTGAGATCAGGAGCCAGCGCGAAGCGCCAGCCTGCGGAAACCGAGGCGGTTTCGACATCGCGGACCCAGACCATGCCGGTCACGGTGCCCGCGGTCTGCCCGCTGGTCTGCGAGTTGGTCAGAGTCCGGGTGTAGTACAGGGCGTCGCCGGGCTCCCCGAGATCCAGACCCGGGTCGCCCCCGAAGGCGGAGTCGTCATCCTGCAGATCGGTCCCCGGGTCGAATTGCACGCTGGTCCCACCCTGAATCGCCGGGATATTGACGAAGAGGTCGGGGACCCCGCGCTCGCCGACAGCGACACTGGTTACGATCGGGTCCAGGGCGAGATCGCTTTCGCTGGTCTCGGCGGACCGGGCATCCCAGTCGACCACCCCAAAATTGAGGGTCGAGGAAGAAATGGTGTTCGCTAAAAAGCCGCTGCCGGTTTCGCCATAGAACGTGACCTGCTCCACATCGAGCGCTCCATGCGGCATCCGATAGGCGAACTGCGAGGGGTCCGGCGGATTCTTCGGCAGCCGATTCGCCCGCTTCTGTGAGGCATTGATCCCCTGCCGGGGATCGTTGTATTTGGCGAGGATCACGCTCTCCAGCGACACCGGGCCAGTCAGTGCATTGAGATTCAGCGAGAGGATCCGGCGGCTGCTCTGGCCCTGATGCAGGACCCCGTAGCCGGTCCAGGCGTCGTTAGCGGGTCCGATGTTCGCCTGCTGCCAGCCGCCAATGCCCGCGTTGTAGTTCCCGGTGGGCACTCCGCCGTTGCTGATGCCGACCCGGGTGCCGTCAGCGCCCGCTTCATTTACCAACGTGAGATAGGGGAAGGTATCCGCGATGAGGTTGAGCCCCGGCAGGAGGCCCGCTGGCTGGAAGTAGCCATCAGCATCGGCGATGGTCCCGGTGTTCGCGACCACCGGTGCGACATCGCTCAGATAGGTGTTCCCGGCCGGAGTCGGGACATCGAGGAGAAAGAGGACCCGTCCGGCAATCCCCAGGTCCGCGCGATTGGCGGCGGTGGCGGGACCGGCCAGATTCGTCGGAGCCGCAAAGGGATGGGTGATGTCGTAGGTGATGTCGAGCGTCGTGGCGGTGCGTTCAATGCGACGAACCGTGAAGGTGTCTCGCTTCGTGAAGTTCGCGATCGAGAGATCGTAGACATCATCGTTTGCGGCCAGGGACCGGACCGTCACCGGGGTCGCGGTTGCAGTGAGAGCGGCGGGGTCGATGTCGAGGCGGAAGCGTCCCGCCTGGGTCTCGATGAGCGAGGTCGCGGCGGCGGCTCCGGGCCAGAAGTCGGCAGGCGGAGCGAGGGCGGCTGGGGAAGTGGGAGCCGAAGGAGTGGCCGGTCCGGAACCGGTGCAGCCGACAAGGGCCAGCGCCGTGAGTGCGGCCAGAGCGGACAGTTAGTGACGCATCGATGCCTCCAGAGCGGTCGCGTAATCTGCGACAGGTGCTGACAAGTGAGCGAGAACTGCAGATCGCTATTGTCCCACGTTCAACGCTGAAAAAAAGCCGCCCTCCGGGGTTCCCGGAGGGCAGTAGACCCGCTGTTTGGCTGGTCGACTAAAGCTACTGCCAGCCCGCAGGTGGATTGGGATACACGCGGTGCGTGGCGACAGCACTGCCGGCCCGGGCGACGATCCAGTTGCGCTGGATATCGAGGGTCCCCAGATAGGTCCCAATGCCGAAGGTGGAACCGCCGGAGCGAATCAGCTGCGAAGTAAAGAAGTGCGCTTCGTTGCTGCTTGTCCCGGAGAAGCCGAGCACCACCATCTGCACATCGGCAGCGTCCGGCAGGAGTCCGCCCGTGGTGTCGTAGTTGTCCACTGTCAGCTGGAAGGGGCGTCCCTGGGTGACGAAGTCCGTCAGCTCGGTCGAAAGCGGATTGGCTCCGCCGCCGCCCGAGACCGGATTCTGGAACGTGCCATCGCACTCGATGCGATACAGACGTTCGATGCCCCCGGTGGTTTCCGACACGATGAATAGCGCCTGATTGTGGAAGTTGAGATCGAGGTCGCTGATGTCCTGAGTCAGGTCGAGGCTGACAGGAGGGGCAGTCAGATTCAGCGGGAAGGGCGCAGAGGTGTCCTCGGTGTAGCCTGAGGTTTTGAGCCACTTGCGGAGCACATGCTGATTGTCGATGGTCAGGACGTTGTCATTCTGATCAACACACAGCGCGATGACGGGATGAGGAGTGGCGACGGTGGTGATGTCGGCATCCAGCGCCAGGGTCGCGCCGCCATCGCTGTTGAAGTACCGGAAGCTGGCCTCACCGCTGGTATAGATCAGATCGCGGGTAGCGAGGGAGGTGCTGTTGGTACCGGGTGTTCGGGTGGCGAAGATGACCCGTCCGGTGCTGTCGACATCGATGGCATGGACCTGCCGGGAGTTGGTGGTGTCGCTGCCCAGGATGCCTGGTGCATTGGTGAGCGGAATGACCCCGACTCCATCGGTTGAATTCGGGCCGAGCATATAGGCGCGGTAGATATGTTGCGAAAAAGTCGGGGTGGTGATCCGCTGCTGATAGACCCAGCCGGCATGGGTGTTTGCTGCCGGATGATTCAGCGTGGGCACCCGATAAGCACCATAGGCCCAGTTGACGCCCGAGACCCCGCTCGCTGCGGTGCTGAAGGTGACTGGCGTGGACCAGCCGGCCGTAAAGGGTGTGATGCTGCTAAATGGCGCCCCACAGGTGCCCGAGGGGATGACGTTGAAGGTCAGCACCGGACTGATCGCGGCCGGTGGATTCGCTCCGTCGGTGATGTCCCCTGGAACCTGGCGGGTATCCGTTCCGCCACCATAGGTGTAGCTGATGGGGCTGGTGAAGTTCACCGGTGGGCCACCTGCTCCCGGAAGAGTCAAGCCAGTTTCCCCCGGATCGTTGAAATCCCCATCGTTGTTCCAGTCGAGGCGCACCTGGATGGTGTCGCCCTCAGGATCGCTGTATCCCGACGCCTGGACCGTACAACTGCCGCCGCTCACGACATTCGGCGTGAGCATCGTGAAGGTCGCCGTCGGTGGGGCACTCAGTGGGAAGAGCTCGACCTCGAACGCCTGCAGCACATGGTTCTGCACCACCGTAGAGAGGGGGGTCAGATCCGGGCGGAGCTGGAAGTGCCACCCAGCTGTAGCGGCTGTCGTCTCGGTATCCAGCGCGAGGACCATGCCGGTTTTGGTGCCGGCGGATTGCCCCGACGTCGTGTTGTGTGTCAGTGATTTCGTGAAGTACAGAGCATCCCCAGGCTCCCCGCTGTCCTGATCCGGATCGCCCCCAAAGGCGGAATCGTCATCTGCCAGATCCGTGGTGGGATCCAGGACAGCCGAGGCGGACCCCAGGATGTCGGGGATGCTGACATATAGCGTCGGCGGGCCACTCTCGCCAGCTGCGACATTTGTCACGACCGGGTCGAGGGCGAGGTCGCTTTCCGCGGTCTCAAACGCCCGGGCATCCCAGTCCACAACACGGAAATTGAGGGTCGCGGCCGAGATGGTGTTCACCAGGAAGTTCGAGTCGGTGGTCCCCAGGAAAGCCAGCGATTCCACATCCAGGGCCCCATGCGGCATCCGGTAGGCGAACTGCGAGGGGTCCGGCGGATTCTTCGGCAGCCGATTCGCCCGCTTCTGTGAGGCATTGATCCCCTGCCGGGGGTCGTTGTATTTGGCGAGGATGACACTCTCCAACGACAGGGGACCACTCAGGGCGCTCAGGCGAATCGACAGCGTGTTCCGGGCGCTCTGCCCCTGATGCAGGACTCCGTAGCCAGTCCAGGCATCGTTGCTGGGGCCGATGTTCGCCTGCTGCCAGCCCCCGATACCGGCATTGTAGTTGCCGGTAGGCAGCCCGCCGTTGCTGATGCCGTTGCGTGCTCCGTCCGGACCCGATTCATCGACCAGAAGCTTGAAAGGAAACGTATCCGCGATCAGGGAGACGTCCGGCAGCAACTCACCTGGTTTGTAGAAGCCATCGGCGTTGGCGATAGTCGCGGTGTTGGCGATGGCTGGAAAGACCCCGGTGAGATAGCTGTTGCCCGTGGCTGTCGGGACATCCAGCAGGAAGAGAACCCGTCCGGCAATCCCCAGATCGGCGCGATTGGCGGCGGTGGCGGGTCCGGCCAGATTCGTCGGAGCCGCAAAGGGATGGGTGATGTCGTAGGTGATGTCGAGCGTCGTGGCGGTGCGTTCAATGCGACGAACCGTGAAGGTGTCCCGCTTCGTGAAGTTCGCGATCGAGAGATCGTAGACATCATCGTTTGCGGCCAGGGACCGGACCGCCACCGGGGTCGCGGTTGCAGTGAGAGCGGCGGGATCGATGTCCAGGCGGAAGCGGCCCGCCTGGGTCTCGATGAGCGAGGTCGCGGCGGCGGCTCCGGGCCAGAAGTCGGCAGGCGGAGCCAGGGCGGCTGGGGAAGTTGTGGGCGAAGGAGTGGCCGGTCCGGAACCGGTGCAGCCGACAAGGGCCAGCGCCGTGAGTGCGGCCAGAGCGGACAGTGAGTGACGCATCGATGCCTCCAGAGCGGTCGCGTAATCTGCGACAGGTGCTGACAAGTGTGCGAGAACTGCAGATCGTTATTGTCGCACGTTCAACTATGAATAAAAGCCGCCCTCCGAAGGTGCCGGAGGGCGGAGGGGAACTTCGTCAAGGCAGACTCAGGTGGACGGCAGCGGGCTATGGGCGATACCAGTCGCCAAAGTAGTTATGACGGGTAACCCAGCCGTCGGTACTGCCAACCACCGTGCGGTTCTCTGTGAAAGAGGTGCTGGGATCGAGATCGACGGACCCCCGGAACGTACCGGCGAGATACACGTTGCCCAACGAGATGGGCTGGGTCGCAATGGCCCGGACCGCGTCTGTGCTGCTCCCGCCATATTGTTGTGGTTTCAGGACTGCGCCTTCGCTGTTTTGGATGTAGCTGATGAAGCCATCCTGCCCATCAGCGTACAGGTTGGTCAGTCCCGAGCCTGGGTACGAACTGCTAAAGCGCGCCTGCCCGTTGAAGTGGCCGACAACCGCGACGGCACCAAAGTCTGACACGAAGGCCAGGTCATGCACCGTTTCCGATCCATCTGAGCCAACCCAGGCATGCCACTGCCACACGCGCTGATCCGTGAGGGCCACGACGACCGCATCGCTTCCGCCATACGCGCCCCGGGCCTGGAAACCTGGTCCGGGATCGAAATCCACGATGCTGCCAAAGATGCCGGCGATGCGGGGATAGCCGTTGTTGTCAGTTACGACATTGAAGGCGCGGTCTGCCCCAGCAGCGCCGTACTGATACAACCAGGAGGGCAGGTAGGTGAAGCGGTTGAGTTTGACGCAGAACGCATCGTCGCTCCCGGCGCTCGTGGCGGACAGCACCGCCGCTGAGGGGTCGAAGCCTGTGGTTCCCGCGAACGCGCCGACGACATACAGGGCGTTGTTACTGAATGCCAGATCGTAGCCCCGGTCGCTGTCCGTGCCACCCCAGACCGTGAGGTTGTTCATATCGCCGGTCGTGTTGAAGAGGTTTAGCACGAAAGCGTCGTAGCCTCCAGCGGATGTCTTGTTTAGAACACCAGCCCCCGGATCCATGTCAACCGTTTGCTGAAAGTAGCCAGTGAGAGTGGGGTACCCATTGGCATCGAGCACGACAGCTTCTGCGCTGTCGAATCCAGCGCCACCCCAAGTGAGCGCCAGATAGTTATCCACCCCGCTGATGTTCCGGACGAGAAAGGCGTCGGACTGCCCGTTACTGGTTCGGTTGGCGGTGGCGGAGCCGGGAGCAAAGTCCAGCGTGCCGTAGTAGAAGCCAGCCACCCAGGGATGCCCCTGGGCATCAAGGACGATATCCATCGGCAGACAAATGCCGCTCCCCTCCGCAATGTTGACCGCCGTGCCGATATCGCCAGCGGGATTCAGCCTGATGAGAAAACCGTTCTGACTCCCCTGGGAGTTGAGGGCGAGGGTGGGATTCTGGACGGTCACATTGACGCTGCTCCCGACAAAGGAGCCGGTGATCCAGACATCCCCCGCAGGTGAGACGGCAATGGCGTTGGGCGTGACTGTCGAGGTCGCGGCGGGGGCCAACTGGCCGAAAGTCTGGCCCCAGGAGCACTCCACGAAGTAGATGAAGGTCTTCGTCGTTTGTGCGCCACAGGCACTGGTGAGCTTGACCGTCCCGTACTGCAGCCCCTTGACATCGTTGAGTGTCACAGAAGGCTGAAGTGCGGTCGAAGTGGACGGTTTGGCACCAGGGCCAAAGCTCCACTCGGCTGACACGGGGGCCGCCCCACTGGTCTGGGCGACAAACGTGCCACTGGTGCCCGGACAACGATCGTTCCCTTCATTGGGCGTGAACGCCACCGTGCCAATCTGGACTGTCTCGCAGGGCGTGATGGTGTACTGGGAGTAGAACAGGTTGGACCCGAACGATTTCGTCACCGGAGTCCCGACCAGCTGGATGTAATAGGTCCCGGTGGTGGGAATCGACGGCGTGGTGAGATTCCCCCCGGCCCAGCCGGTGGGGAGCGTGATGGTGGAGCCCACCTGTGTCCCGGCGCTGTTGAAGAGCTTCAGGGTATACCCCCAGGTCCCATAGCGGGGGTTGAAACTGGTGAATTTGTAGCGGTAGATCCGCCCGGCCTGCAGTGTGGTGGAGAACCAGTCTTCCAGGTCTTTGGTGGTGCTGTCGTACTGAAAGAACGAGCGGGTCGCCGAGAGGCCGACACCGAGATTCTTCGCCAGGGTCCGGTCGGTGACGGTCGCGGCGTTCTCATCATCATTGGGCTCTGAGGAATCTTCGACCGCCCGGGTTTCGTAGGAGTAGTTGAAGAAGGCCGCCTGGGCATTGATCGGCGTGTTGTAGCTCTCCGAGTTATAGACCCGAAGCGACAAGCCTTCGCTGGCGGTCACATAGAGCGCCTTGTACTGGCTCACATCGTTCGCCGGGATGTTCATGGCGGAGTAGGCGGTCCCACCCGTGCCTCGCATGTTGGTATGAAGGGTCGGCGTGGAACTGTCGGACATCCGGGCCCGGATGCGGAGCAATACCAGTTCACCGGCCGTGGCTGGCTGCGAGACGCTCGTGGGGGTTCCGGTGTAGCCCGGATCGGTGACCACGGTGCCATCGAGACTCAGGTCGCCAGTGAGTAGTGCGGTGAGGCCGCGGTACCCCTCGTCGGAGACATCCGGCAACGGATCAGCAGACACCAGCGGTGGCATGGCTTCCGGGTCAGCGCTGTCAGCGGGATCAGGGATGGCGGGAGACTGCTGTTGACAGCCTGCCAGGAGGCTGAGCAGGACACAGCCCAGGGCGAAAGTGCGTGGGAGAGAGTTCATACGAGGGGTCCGACACATGCGTGATGCCAGCACGCCAGAGGCGATTCAGGTGAGGGCCGAAATTGTAGGGCTGCGTCTGTGTCATTACTGCAAACCGGGATGTGAATCGCGTAACAAAGCGACCCCCCCTGACGGGGGGTCGCTTGAACGCTGGCTGATTTTGGTCGGGTCTAGAAAGCAAAGCGGGAGCCGCCAGGCAGCTCCCGCTGGGAAGATCGACAAGTGCGACCGCTTACTTCGCCAGCAGCGGCGCGATGACCACCGAGACGACCGCCATGAGCTTGATCAGGATGTTCAGCGCCGGACCGGCGGTGTCCTTGAAGGGGTCGCCGACCGTGTCGCCGACCACCGCGGCCTTGTGGGCATCGGAGCCCTTCCCACCGTGATGTCCCGCCTCAATGGACTTCTTCGCGTTGTCCCAGGCCCCACCGGCGTTGGACATGAAGAGTGCCATGCTGACACCGGAAACCGTGACACCGGCGAGGAGTCCGCCGAGAACTTCCTTGCCGAGGCCGAAGCCAATCACCACCGGGACCAGGACGGCGAGGAGCCCTGGGGCGACCATTTTCTTGATTGACGCAGCGGTCGAGATGGCAACACAGCTGGCGTAGTCGGCCTTCGCGCCTTCCGCGCCCTCTTTGAGGCCGGGGATTTCGGCAAACTGGCGCCGGACTTCCAGGATCATTTCCTGGGCGGCATCGCCGACCGCCTTCATGGCCAGGGAGGAAAAGACGAAGGGGATCATCGCGCCGACAATCAACCCCGCCATCACAGGCGCATCGAGGACATTGAGGGCGTCGAGCTTGGCCTGCTGCTGGAACGCGGAGAAAAGGGCGAGGGCCGTCAGGGCCGCCGACCCGATGGCGAAGCCCTTCCCAATGGCGGCGGTGGTGTTACCGACACTGTCGAGCTTGTCGGTCCGTTCGCGGACTTCCTTCGGCAGGTGGCTCATCTCAGCGATACCACCAGCGTTGTCAGCGATGGGGCCGTAGGCATCGACCGCCAGCTGGATGCCGACTGTCGCGAGCATCCCGAGACCTGCGATGGCGATGCCGTAGAGCTCACCAAAGTGATACGCCAGGAGGACCGCTGCGGCGATGAGGATCATCGGGATCGCGGTCGACTGCATCCCGACCCCGAGGCCGCTGATGATGTTGGTCGCGGATCCGGTCGTGGAGGCGGTGGCAATGGACATGACCGGGGCCTTTTCGCCCGCGGTGTAATACTCCGTCGCCAGCGCAATGAGGGTTCCGGCTACGAGGCCGATCACCATCGTGATGAAGAGACCGGTGCCCACCGCCCCGCCGACCATGCTGTTGATGATGAACCAGCTGGCGACAGTCATAATGCCGACCGCGCCGAAGATGCCGAGATTGAGGGCCTGCTGCGGATTGCCCCCCTCTTTGGTCTTCACCAGGAAGGTGGAGGCGATCGACACGATGATGCCCACCCCCGCCAGCATGAGTGGGAGGGTCACGAAATCCCCCCAGTCCGCTTCCACCGCCTGCCCTTTGCTGGCTGCGAAGGGAATCGCGAGGATCATGGCGGAGATGATGGCGCCGACATAAGACTCGAAGAGGTCTGCGCCCATCCCGGCGACATCCCCCACGTTGTCGCCGACCGCATCGGCGATGACTGCCGGATTGCGGGGATCATCTTCCGGAATCCCGGCTTCCACTTTTCCCACGAGGTCCGCACCGACATCGGCTGCTTTGGTGTAGATGCCGCCACCGACACGGGCGAAGAGGGCGATGGAACTCGCCCCCATGCTGAAGCCGGAGAGGATCACCAGAATCTTGTTGGCGAGAATGTCTTCGGTCTGTCCAAACATAGTGACGTAGAGCAGAAAGAGGACCGCGAGTCCGAGGAGCCCCAGGCCCACGACACTCATCCCCATCACGGAGCCGCCCTTGAAGGCGACATCCAGCGCTTGCACGATGGACGTTCGCGCTGCCGCCGTGGTGCGGAAGTTCGCCATGGTGGCGACTTTCATCCCGAAGAATCCTGCCAGGGCCGAACAGAAGGCCCCGACTATGAAGCTCAGGGCGATCAGGACCGTGCCCGCTGCCATGTTGGCCGCTCCCAAAAGCACCGCCACCACGACAACAAAGACCCCCAGGACCTGATACTCCTTCTGCAGGAAGGCCATGGCCCCCTCGGCGATGTAGCCGCCGATTTCCTGCATCCGCTCGGTCCCCGGATCCCGGCGGGCAAGCTGCTGGGTGGTGATGAAGGCGTAGAGCAGCGCCAGGAGGGCAGCGCCGATGGAGATGTAGACCGGTGTCATGTTGATGCCAGTGGTGGCGGCAGCGAGGACCAGCCAGGGGGTGGGCGGAATGACCATGTGAACAGCGAGCTCCCGGCGTCGAAAGATGGAGACCAAATGTGGGAGTGTGCCAAAGGGACCCCCCGGGTGCAACCGCCCATCGGCCGGCAGGTGTCCTAGAATCGCCCAATGCCCCCGCGCCCCTCCGCCTTCCCCGAAGATGCCCACTTCCGCGAGATCCTTGCGGCGGCGATCAAGGGGCATCCGTTCAGCGTCTCGCCCTATTTCACTGATTTTCTGGCGCCCTGGGAGCAGGCCTTGGTGCACTCGACCCTGCAGGGCCTCGGCCAGCCGTTTCATGTCACAGCCTGGGGGGGCTACACCGTCGCCCGGAGCGCGATGCTCGGCCTCCATCCCCTCCATCCGGTGCCGGAAGCGCGATTTCCCTTCGCCTGGTTTCGAGCCGACCCGCAGGAGACCTGGCATCAGTTGTCGCGGGAAGCGGTGCTGAGTGCCCTGGAGTTTCCTGGTACTGACCGGGCCGGGTGGTCAGGCCGACAAATCGGCGATGTCAACGCCACCGACACCGGCTGGTGCGGCGTGTTGCGCTCCACGACCGGACCACCGGATGGCGAGTGGGCCGGGATCCGTTTTACGCCCGCCGATCAGGGGGTGCTGGAGCAATACACCGGCCGACGGGTGGTGATTCGGGAGGGGGGGAGTGTTGCGGCCCTGCGACTCGATGCCATCGCGGCCCTGGCGCATAAGCCCGGACGCTCCCAGTTCAAGCAGCTCATCGAAAATGGCGGGGCGATGCTCAACTACAAACCAGTCACCAAAGGATCAGCCGCCGTCACCCGCGGCGACATCATCAGTCTGCGTGGGTTCCTGAGTGTGGTGGTGACAGAGATCGGTCAGCCGAATAAAAAGGGACGCCTGTGGGTCCGGGTGGAGTCGCTGGACTAGACATCGATGTCGAGGGTCCGCCCCTTCCCCTCGGGGGTTTCATCGGCATGGTGGGGGAGTTCAGATTCCGTAGCGGCGTTATGTAAGTCGGGAGCCAAAGCGGACTCCGGGGCGTGCTGCTTCCGTCCGTCGCTCGCCTCATCGCCTTCCTGATGCCCCTGGACTTCCCGCTCTTTCGCCACCTGTTGCAGCTTCTTCAGGGCATCGCTCTGCTGCTGTTCGAGACCCTGGGCGGTTCTGACACGATCCGTGGCGGATTCTCCCAGCTTCTGTTGCGCCTGCTGGGCCTGATTCAAAATGTTCTGCGCGAGTTCCAGGGGACGCAGGCTCATGGCGGGCCTCCGTGATAACTACAGCATAGTATCGTCCATCTGACCGCGAAATGAGCCCGTCAGGAGGGGGCCTGGCCACCGAAGCCCTTTTCGATGAGCAGCTTTTGTCGCAGCTGATGAATTGCCTCGCCTCGCAGCTGACAGACCCGTGACTCGGAGACCGCCAGCACCTGACCGATTTCCTTGAGGGTCAGCTCCTCCTGGTAGTAGAGCCCCAGGACCTGCCGGAGCCTGGCAGGAAGGCTGGCGATGGCCTCGGTGAGCAACTGGAGCAGCTCGGCCTGCTCCACGAGTTCCCAGGGTCCCAGGTCCAGCGCACTGGTAAGGGTGTCCCGGAGGGTCCGGGCCCCTTCCTCGTCGTGATATCCCAGCTCCTGGTCCAGCGACACCATGTAACCGGTGGTGACCCGCCAGAGGAGGTCCTGGACGTCATCGAGGGTGGTCCCGGTTTCCGCCGCGAGTTCTTCTGGTGTCGGTGCCCGGTGGAGGCGTTGTCGCAATTGCTCAGCCGCCGCCTCCAGCTCAATGGCCTTGCGTCGCAGTGGACGTGGCAGCACATCCTGCTTGCGGAGGTAATCGAGGATCGCGCCCCGGAGGCGATAAGTGGCGTAGGTCTCAAAGCGGGTGTTCTGGGCAGGATCGAAGTGATCGATCGCCCGCAGGAGCCCGAGGATCGCGACTCCCTCGAGGTCGCCGGTCTCTACATGCGGTGGCAGATTAATGGCGGCCCGGGCGGCGAGGTAATGCACCAGCGGGAGGTAGGCCAGCGCGAGGGCTTCCCGGGCGGCAGGGTCCTGATGCTGCAAAAAGCGATGCCACAGGGATTGCAGTTCGGCGTCCGACGCCGTCGGATGCGGGCTCCGGCGGGGGCGATGTGTCAGCCGCTCAGCCATGAAGGCCATTATAGGGGGGCCATGTGATGCGACCGCTTCTGGCAGCAGCGATGACGAAGATTCAGGTCGACCGCGCGGCGTAGAGCGCGGCCCCGATCGCGCCGGCATGGCGTCCCAGTTGGGCTTGCCGGACTGTCACCTGCCGTTCCTCCGGCCGACTGATGCCCGCGCTCATGGCAGCCATCAGTGCAGGATGAATCCAGTCGAAGGCCGGAGCGAGCCCCCCACCGAGGATCACCAATGGCAAGTCGAGCAGCGTAATCACGCCCGCCAGTGTTGTGCCGAGATAGTGACCATAGCGCTCCCAGGCCGCGATGGCGGCAGGATCGCCCAGGCCCGCGCGTTCGATGATGGATGCGCCATTTGTGATCGCTGTTCGGGGATCAGTGAGGCTGGCGTTGTAGTCCTGTACAAGCGCGGCTTCGCGAATGTACGCCTCCAGACAGCCCGCGAGGCCGCAGAGGCAGGGGGGACCTGCGGGATCGAGGGGGATGTGGCCGAGTTCGCCGGGCCAGCCATGCGCGCCCAGATAGAGCTGCTTATCGAGGATGAGTCCGCTGCCAATGCCGGTGCCGAGGGTGACTCCGAGACAATGTGCGGCTTCCTGACCAGCGCCGACCGACCACTCGCCATACACAAACGCTTTGGCGTCATTCAGGAGCGCGACCGGTTTCAGACAGAGTGCCTGCAACTGGTCCCGGTAGCCCCACCCCTCGAGGCCCCGGGCATTGGGCGCATGGACCATCGTGCCGCGTTGCTGATCGATGAGTCCGCAGATGGCGACTCCCACGGCGAGCACCGGTGCATCCAGCCAGTCGCGCAGCTGGGCAGTACACCAGGCGGCGGCATCGCCACCAGCGGGGGGGAGCGACGGCCATTGGGCTTCTCCCAGTACCTCACCGGCCGTGGTGCAGCAGACCGCCTTCGTGGTGGTGCCGCCGATGTCGAGGCCCAGGCAGAGGGGATCGGGGGTCATAGCGGTATTGTGCCGCGTCGCGCAGGCGGAGGCAGGCGTGGTGGGATACGGCCGGTCCCGGCTACTGAGTCTGCTGGACCACCGGCGCGCTTTCCAGCGTCACCCTGATCTGGATCACCTTGTTATCGCGCAGGATGTCCAGGGTCACGACCTGCCCCGCTTCCATGCGTCGGATCAGCTGCAGCACCTGGTCCGCCCGGGTGATGCGGATGCCATCCACCGCGAGAATGACATCGCCGCCCGTGACGAGGTAGTCGCCGTTGCCCAGGCCGATAGTGTCGGAGCCGCCCCTCAGGCCAGCCTTCGCGCCAGGCGATCCCGGCACGACTTCCTGCACCAGCGCTCCGTAGTCCACAGTGAGGCGCAGGAGACGGGCGAGGCGTGGCCCCATCGGGATCAGCCCCCGGACACCCAGCCAGGGACGTCGCACCTGTCCGAACTTGATGAGGTCATCGACAATCCGCATCGCGGCATTGATCGGGATCGCGAAGCCGATCCCCTGACTGCCGCCGGACTGACTGTAGATCACGGTGTTGATGCCAATGACCTGGCCCAAGGAATTGAGCATCGGCCCGCCGGAGTTCCCCGGGTTCACCGCCGCATCCGTCTGAATCATCCCCTCGAAGCGCTGCTGCTCGGTCTGGATGGTCCGGTTCAGAGCGGAGACCACCCCAACGGACACCGATGAGTCGAAGCCGTAGGGATTACCGATAACGATGGCGCGCTGACCGACCTTTAGCTTCTCGGAGTTCCCAATCTGTGCCACCGGGAGATCCGCCGGCGGGTCCGTGAGCTTGATCACCGCGAGATCGGTATCGACATCAATCCCCTTAAACGTGGCATCGTACTCCCGGCCATCCTGGGTCTTGACCCGCAATTGGGTCTGTCCGCCCGCCCCCTGCACCACGTGGGTATTGGTCAGTATGTACCCCTCGCGATTGATGATGACGCCCGACCCGCTCCCACGGGCGGTCTGATTGCCGCCAAAGAACGTGGGAATGTAGCTCGTGGTCTGGATATGCACCACCGCCGGAGCCGATTTGGCATAGACGGTCGTGATGATCCGCTCTTCCGGGTCCGCCCCTTCAGTCGGGGGGCTCGCGACCGCGCCGATGTTGCTTCCAGCCAGCGCTTCTTCCACCTGCTGCGGGATATGCGCCGGTCGGGCTTTGGCGGACGTGGGGTCGGTGGATGCCAGATGCTCTGGCAGGGCCGGGACTGCAGCAGCGTTCGTCACGGGAGTGGTGAACTGCTGCTGCCAGGCATACCACCCCCCGAGGCTGGTGGCTCCGCCCATGAACGCGCTCAGAAAGATGATCAGAACCAGCCGGCCTGTGGACATAGCGACGATCCCCTGGAAGAGAGTGCGACGCGGCGTGGGTACCACGCCGTCGTTCCGCATACCAGATGATTGTCGCACTCCCGAGGTTCAGCAGTTACCAGTCAGGATCAATCTCTGCGGGGAGGCCGGTCTGATACTCCTGCACGACTCGTCGATACTTCTGCGCCCAGTACTTGTTCTTGTGTGCCTCGTCTGGCGTCAGTTCCCGTCGAATCTTGGCCGGCGTTCCGATCACCAGGCTGTAGGGTGGAATCACCATCCCCTCGGTCACCAGCGACCCGGCGGCGATGATGCTCCAGTCCCCAATCCGGGCGTAATTGAGAATGATGGCTCCCATCCCGACCAGGACATAGTTGCCGACCGTACAGCCATGAATGGTGGCGCGATGGCCCACCGTGCAGTACTCCCCGATATGGCAGGGGCCGTCATCCGCCACATGACAGACGGTCATGTCCTGCAGATTGGTCATCCGCCCGATGGTGATGGCGTGGATATCGGCTCGGACGATGGTCCCGGGCCAGAGACTGACATGCGGTCCAAGCGTCGCCTGGCCGATGACCTGGGATCCGGGGGCCAGATAGCAGGTAGGGTCGATTTGCGGGGTGTGCTGGAGGTAGGAGAAGACCTGGCTCATGGCAGGCAGGATACGTCACCTCCGCAGTCCATCAGCAAGGAAAAGCGCTCCTCTGAAACAGAGGAGCGCTGCGAACGTCTTTCTCAGCGCGGACTGTTAAGAGCAGCCGGAGCCAGGAACCAGGTTGATCGGGATATCCTGGGTCGTCAGATTGCCGGACGTGTCCTGTGCCGCGACACGGAGGGTCACTGGGGTCGTGCCGCTGACGCAAGCGATGCCGTTGATCTGGACCGTCGGCGAGACACTGGAGGTCGGCTGGGTCTGGGCTGGCAGGATCTGATAGAAGTAGATCAGCGCATCGCTTTCCGGATCGGTCGTACCCGTGAAGTCGATGATGACCGGATTCTCGCTCGTACCTGTCCTGACCTCGTTGGTCCCTTCCGGGAAGACCGTCGTGCTGCCTTGTCGGACCTGCACCACCAGGGTCGGTGCCTGGTTGAGCGGCGGACCGGGGGTGAACGTGAAGCCACTGGAAGGCGGCCCTTCGCGTCCCGCCCGATCAACAGCGAAGAGCGAATACGTGTAGGGACGTCCGCGGAGGATTTCCGGCTTCTTGCCATCGGAGAATCCGAGGAGTTCCCTCAGGTCGCCAGTCGCTACATTGTCGTAGATCAGGTTGTTGCCGCCATTGGCCGACAGCAGGAAGACGACCGTGACATCGGTGGGGATATTGAGAAGGGGCCCGCGACGGATCACGCCGTAGTCCACGATGTCGGAGCCCATCGGGAACCGCAGGCGATTCCAGGTGACCTGCGGCAGGACCGGCGACGAGTTGCGGTCGTCGGGATCCCAGCCCTCATTCGGGACAGGGATGACGTTCAGGGCCGGGATGCGCTCCGGGATGTCGTCCACCACGCGTCCGAAAGCGTAGTCAGCGGTGGAGACGGTGCCATCGCGGAAGATGCCGCTGATTTCGACACCGAAGCCGATGCGGTCCAGACCATCGAGCACATCCTGGTTCGCCTGGAGGCCACCGGAGGAACTGAGGCTCAGTCCGAGGGCATCGAGGCTGTAGCGGTACTCGTTCTGGAGCGCTGCCAGGAAGGCCGATCCGCTCAGTCCGCTGGCGTTAATGATCGTGAAGAGGACGTTATTGTTGCGCGGAAGCTGCAGCACCGCTTCCGTACGGGTCAGGCCGCCGGTGATGGGAGTGGCGGTACGAATCACCGACATCGCAGGATCGTCATAGCGCCCGAAGTTGGTGTCCTGCAGGTTGGCGAACTCGCCGGGGGCCTGAATTTGCTCCCGGAAGTAAATGAGATTGCTGGTGCCGGTGGTCGGGAAGTCGAGGGACCCGGTGATGGTCGTGGCCGCGATGAAGTACCGGATACGGAAAGCCACCAGATTGGGGTCGATCTCGTGCTCCCAGCTGTAGAGGAGCCGGCGGTCATTCGGCGCGGTGGGGGTCGCGACCGGCTTGTTGCCGTTGCTCCAGGTCGTGATCTGGGAGATGACATCCCGGGCGAGAGGCGCGGGACCCACCGGCTCGGCGGTCGGCACAATCGGCTGGGCGGTCGGCGAGCCACCGGCATAGGCGGTGTTGCTTTCGCGGGATCCGAAGACCGCCGAGACGCCGACAAAGTAGACGCGATTGTTCACCAGCCCCGTGAGCAGAATGCTGGTCGCGGAGTAGGGGGAGTTCGAGTTGAACCGGACAAACGTGGAGCCGTCTTCAGAGAGATAGACGTTGTAGCCTGAGGCTCCCGCGACCCGGTCGAAAGTCACCCGAATCTGGGAGTTCAGCCCCTGTCCGGCGACACCACGGGGCGAGGCGACTACGCCCGCGCCACCTCCACCGCCGCCCCCCCCAGGTCCACTGGGGTTAAAGGGATCCGATGGATCAGTGGGGACGCCGGGAGCGCCACCGCCGCCGCAGCCCCACATCATGAGTGTCAGCAGGGCCAGAAGCCCTAGTAGCCAGCGCCAGTGCGTTCGCACCATGCCTGTGTTCAACCTCCCCCAAACAAGGGGCTGGGGTGTCCCTGGTAGCAGGAACTTACCATACGTTACGCCGGTACAGGCATCATGCACCGTACCATTTTGCAGCGACGTTCTCGGGCTGCCGGTGAAAGGCAGGACAAGACGCCGCCACAGGGGCGTTATACGGACTGCGGAGCATAGCATTTTTGCGCCCCCGATGCCTCGTCTCCTTGGGGATGTCCGGCCTCGGCCAGACCCCCCTCTACAATCGCGGGCCGTATGCAGCTGGAAGCGCTCACCATCCGGGCTTTTCGGAATCTGACACCGGTCGCCCTCGCATTTGGTCCTGGGGTCCACCTTTTCTATGGTGCGAACGGCCAGGGGAAGACCAATCTGCTGGAAGCCGCCTGTCTGGTGGTGAACGGGACCTCCCCCCGGACCTCCAGTCTCGCCGAGACCATCCCCTGGGAGGGCGAACGCTCCGAGCTCGGCGGATGTCAGGAAGCGTTTGGGGTCCGGTATCGGGTGGATCTCTCCATCGCACCGAAGAGCAAGTCCCTCCAGGTCGATGGGATCGCCCGCCGGAGCCTGCCGGGGATCGCCAAAGGCTGTCTTGCCCTGACCTTCCTGCCCGAAGACCTCGTGATCCTGACCGGCGAGCCGAGTCTGCGCCGGGACTTCCTCGATCGGACCCTGACGCTCTGGGATACCGCCCATGTAGCGGACCTCCGGGCCTACAGCGGAGCGCTGGTGGCCCGGACCCGGGTCCTGCGGGATCTCGCGGCGACGGGCCAGCCTTTGGGGGCACGAGGAATCGCGCTGTTACAACCTTACGAGCAGATCCTGCTGCAGAGGGGGCAGGCGATCGTGCAGCGACGAGCCACCCTGGTACGGGACCTCGCGACTCAGATGCAGCTGACCGCAGAGGCTTTCGACATTCCGCTCCAGATCACAGGCACCTATCTGCCGCATGTGCCGGAATTGCTGGGAGAGGGGGCAGCGGCCTTGCGGGCTGCCGAGCAACGCCTCATTGAGCGACGGCAGGTCGATCTGATCCAGAAGCGGACCACCGTGGGGCCGCATCGGGATGATCTGCAAGTCGACTGTAAAGGGGCCGGGGTCCGGCATTTTGCCAGTCGCGGCGAGACCCGGCTGGCGATGGTGCTGCTGCTGATCGCGAAGCTCCAGGTGGTGATGGATCGCCTGCAGTTCACGCCCCTCATCATCCTGGATGACATCTTCAGTGAGCTGGATCGGGAGCGCCGGCGACTGGTCGTCCAGGCCCTCCCCCGGGAAGCGCAGGTCCTCTGCTCGGCGGTCGAGCAGGATCTGGAAGCAGCCTGGCTTGGCGAACGGGAAGCGGTGACCTCCTGGCAGGTCCAGCGGGGTGTCATTACGCCTCAGAGGGGGCAGTAGGCAGTCCGCAGAAAAAACGCGACGCGGTACCATCGGTGGCATGGCCCGGCACTCACTGCAGCAGCTCCTGAAAGAGATCACGAAGGACCTGGGGTGCGACCAGCCTGCGGTCGCGCAGTCCGACGATGCACTGGTTCGGTCCGCGCTGGAGTCCCTGCGTCCCGACCTCCTCCACTTTTTCCGAAAAGTGAGTCGCGACAAGAGCACCCTCACCCTCGAGTTCGGTCATGTAGCGGCAGCGCAGGAATGTCAGCTGGAGAGTGGACGCCTGCTGGTGGCGTTGGAGCGTCTGGCAGGAGGCAGCATCGCCCGGACGTTGCGCTGCCGGGGACCCCGCTAGCCTGGTCCTCCCGGGCCGAGCAGGGACTGATTGACGAGGAAGATGCCGACAATGATGAGAAACACCACCAGCCAGCCAAGCATGATCGCAATCAGCAGTCCCTTGGGTTTGTCCTCTTCGCGCTCTGCTTTGTCTGCCAGGGCGGCATCGAAGCGTTCCAGATCGTCCTGGGTTGCCCCTTCGAAGCCTGGTTGCGCCAGCCCGCAGACATAGCAGACAGGAGCGGCGGGCTTCAGGTCGATGCCACACCCGGGGCACTTCTTGTACTTCGCCATGGGACGCTCCCCTTTCGGTCGGGCATGGTACAGAGATTCCGTCGGGGGTGTGCGGTGCCTTCCCGGCGAACCGGGTATCCTCCGTGACGATGACACCGGCGGAACTGGTCGATGCTGGCCCCGACTACGAAGGGGGAGAGTCACTGGCGGAGACGCCAGCGGCGCGTGCGTTTGGCCGGGGACTCCTCATCGGGAGTCTGCTGCTCCTCGCGTTCTTCGTTTACTTCAACCTCATCCTGCCCCGGCAGCTTTTTTCAGGGGCCGCACTGACCATCGGTGAGGCCGAAGCGCTGCAGAACAGCGTGGGGATCATCGACAAGGCGATGAAAATCGAGGAGCGCAAAGGGCACACGGTGATCCGTGAAGCGGTGCCCAATCCCCCTCTGCCGGACCCCTTTGAACAGACCGTCACCCTGACGGTCCAGCGAACGTCGGGGGACAACGCGGTCTACCGGTTTCGGTATGCCCTGGAAGCGATCCCCTCCATCGAGGCGGGAGACCGGATGGTCCGGATCTATCCGCTCAACCGGGCCGGGGAGGTACTCCTCCGCAGCCTGGAGTTGAGCTACGTCGCCCCGGACTCGCCTTTGCCCGAATAGCCCCGTTCTTTGCCTTACTCTCGCGAACAGTGGTCCGTGAACATGCCGCTCTTGCTGGTCCTGCTGGTCCTCTTACAGGCGCCGACCCGGTCTGCGACGCAGGAAAAGCGTCTGCAGGACGAAGGGGCGCGGGAGCTGGCGCGCCGGATGCAGACCGATGAGAACTTCAAGCGGGGACGGCTGCTGGCGCAGGCGGTGGCGCATTACCGGATCGCGGTGGCGGATCACATCCGGGAGACCGGGCGAGAGCCTGATGCTGCTGACATCATTCGTAATGGGTACCTCCTGACATGGGCGTCTGCAGGGACCCGGGGGATGCCGATTCAGCCCAAGTCGCAGGACACCCGGACCTTCCGGCTCCTGCAGGATGGTCCCCTGCCGGACTTCGCGTATCTCTCCTACGGCCTGGAGCATCCACAGGGTGAGGGGACCTGGGAGACAAGCTGGAAATGGGTGCCGACCAACATCCAGCGGGTCATTGATACGGTCCGGAGCGACCGGTCGGCCTTTACAGATCGTCGCCGGGGTATCGAGATCCAGCTGGCCGCTCCGCTCGAACTGCACTTTGTCTTTACGCGGGAATTGCCGTCCACCTATGCCCAGGCCTGCACCGTGACGCGCATGGTGCCGCTCAATACCACTGCCACGCAGCCTTGCGTGGAGGGGCTGTCGCTTTGGGTTCTGCCGCAGGGAAATCGCTATGCGACGGTCTGGGACGAGGCAAGTGGCGAGCAGACCGTCACGGTCTATGGTTATCCCAAGGACAGCATCGATGCCCGGAAAGTGGATGACAAGTTGACGCCGGAGTTTGTGCAGGTCTGGCCCCCGGCGGAGGGGACTCCCGCCATCCTCACCGTCGGAGCCGACAGCCTGATTGGGGACTTCGCCGTAACGCTGCCCAAAAATGAAGGGGAGCCCGGGAAGATCGACATCACGCCGATTCCCCTGCCTCCCCTGCCGAAAGTCGATTAGTCCGCGACCGGGCTAGCTGGCCGCAGAGGCGATGGTCTCCTGGAGCTTCAGCATCCGGGCGCCCCGCTGGTACTTGGACTCGCGCAGCGGCTCGAGGGGATAGCGATCCAGCAAATAGCGTCCGATGTCCTCGAGGACTGGGACCGGGAGTCCGTGGGACTCCACTTCCATGATCAGCTCGCTGGTGTGCTCATAGGTCGCTTCGTTGATGTAGTGGACTTTGTCGAAGGAGACATGGAGGGAGAGATCCCGTTCCCCCAGCTGCGCCTCTTCGCTCAATTCCTCAATCGCCAGACGGCTCTCCAGCGGTTCCCCAGCAGTGACCGTTCCCAGCTGTCCCAGGAAGTCAGAGACCTGGGCGAGGTCCCAGCCCTTGAGATTGAGCTTGAACTCGTTTCGAATGGTGGCGAGGGTGACTTTCTCGTGATCGGGATGGGGAGTCTTCAGAGTAAATCGCCCCTCGCTTTCCGGACCCGTGGTGAAGCGACGCTCCCGCACCCGGAAGGAGATGCTCTGCTCCAGGAACCGGAACGAGGGGGTGTCAAAGTAGCGGTCCACGACCCGGACCGGGCGGAGATCCTTCAGGGTCACCGGCAGGCTGAAGGAGTTGGAGAGATCCTCAACAACCTTGCGGTAGTAGAGGTCCTGTGCGCTGACTTTGACCAGGAAGATGACTTCAGCTTCGATCACGGCGATGGGACTCCCTGTGAGCGTATGGCGTGCAAATCGAGGATAACACGCACGCCCGGCCTGGAAGCCGGGCGCGGTTGTTTTCAGGGGGAGGTGCGTGGAGCCAGTCGATCTGCTCCTCGCAATGTTGCTGGCGACTTACTGGCCGCCATCAGCCGCCGGGGTGGCGACACCGCCCGGACCCATGGCCGCTTCCTTGGTGGCCCAGATGTAGCCGACCTTCACCGTAGTGTCGGTCTCGGCCATTTTGCGGATGACGCCATAGCCGCCGTTCCACTCAAAGACCTTGCTGGTCTGACCCACTTCGAGGCTGGTCACCAGCGCCTGGGCCGCCTCGGGAACGTTCGCCTTGTCGAGTTCGATGATGTTGGCCGTGACATCGAAGCCCTTGGCCTTCAGGGACTTGATGACCTCGCCAGCGACCGACATCGCCTGCTTTTCGCGCTCGGCCACTTCCGCCGCGAGGGCACCACCGAGCTTCTCCATGGCAGCAGCTTCAGCAGTCTGCATCTCGGCAGCCATCGCGATGTCCTGCTGAGCAGCCTCCGCAAGACTGCCCAGGGCATTCTTGAAGGCTTCGTCGTGCTGGGCGATGTCCGCGGCCATGTCGTGCTGACCGGAGGCATCTGCCGTGGTGTCTGCCGGAGTGTCCGCCGGGGTGTCAGCCGGCGGAGTCGCCTGGGCGGCCGGCGCACCGCCGCCGCCGTCGGTGTTGACCGGAATCGGTTTGTCGTTGGAGGGGCCGCAGCCCAGAACGAACAGCATCGCCAGGATGCTCAGGGCGAGTGGAAGGGGGCGCATACCGGGCACTCCTCTATCACCCCGCCGGGGCAACCGGCGGGTGGATGGTGAAGTCGTCGCTAAAGTGGAGATTGAATCATTGCAGTGCAGGGGAGTCAATCAGTCTTAATGCGCCTGATTGCCGGTCCATCGCCGGGGGCATGGGATACTCCGGGCGACTCCCGACCCCTCTGCCACAGGCCGCGCATGTCAGCACCACTCCTTGCCGCTACCGACCTCAGGATCGCCCCCTCGCCCGGAGCGTCCGTGCCGCCACTGGTCCAGCTGCCAGCGCTGGAGGTGGTGGCCGGTGAGCGGATAGCGCTGACCGGCCCGTCGGGAGTGGGGAAGTCGACCCTGCTACGGGGGCTGGTCCGGCTGCAGCCCTGCGAGGCCGCGAGCTTTACGGTTCGGGGGGAGGAGGCGACTGGCTGGTCAGTACGCCAGCTTCGTCAGCAACTGGTTTATCTCCCACAAGTGCCGCAATCTCTGTCGGAGTCCGTCTGGGAAGACTGCCGTCTGACCCTGTCATTTCAGGGAAGGGTGCCAGCAGACTGGAAGGCACAGGCCGCCGCAGCGCTACGTCAGGCTGGTCTGGCAGAAGAGCATTGGGAGACCGATGCGGGTCGCCTGAGCGTGGGGCAGCGGATGCGGCTCGCCCTCGCCCGGGCGATGCTGATGAGTCCGGCGCTGCTGCTCCTGGATGAGACCTTCGCGCCGCTGGACCCGGTATCGCAGGTGGCAGTCCAGGCCGTCCTGCGGGAGTGGCTGGAGCAGGGGGATCGGGCGCTGATTTTTGTCGCGCACGATGTCGCGCTGACACAGACCTTCGCTACGGTCCGCTGGGAGCTGACTGACTCCCGGACCCTGCATCGGAGTGCAGTCTCTGCGGAGGCGACAGCATGAACCTGTGGCTGGTCATAGCCCGGGGGCCGCAACTGATCGAGCCGTCCTGGCTCCAGGTCGGGGCCATGGCTCTGGTGGTGTTGCTGTTTGTCGGGGTTTCCCGACGCTTGCGACTGGGGCTGGAGACGCCCCTGCTTATGGGGGTGTCGCGCACAGCGTTGCAGCTGGGGTTGCTGGGGCTCCTTCTGCATCAAATCTTCGCGATGTCATCCTGGTTACTGATCCTGGGGATGCTCGGGGTGATGGGGACCATCGCCAGCTTCACCGCGCTCCGGCTGCAGAAAGTGAAGCTGCGACGGCTGATCCCGCTGATCGGACTGACGCTGGCGATCGCCGCAGGCGGGATCGTGACCCTGTTAACCCAGGGCGTGCTGGGCATCGACCCGTGGTATGACCCGTACTATCTGATCCCCTTCGGCGGGATGATGCTGGGGAACGGGATGCATGTCCTGGCACTCGCTCTGGATCGCCTGAGTGGTGAACTGACAACTCGTCGCGAGCAGGTGGAAACAGCGCTGGCCCTGGGCGCGGACCCCTCCCAGGCGGCTGCGCCTGCCCTGCGAGCGGCGATCCGGGCGGCGACTCTGCCGCTGGTGCTGGAGCTCAGTACGGTCGGGCTGGTACAGATTCCGGGAACGATGAGTGGGCAATTGCTCGGGGGAGTCGCGCCGGCAGTGGCGGTGAAGTACCAGATGCTGGTGATGTATGCGTGGGTGGCGACCGGTCTGATCGCGGTATTGCTGGGGACTCGTCTGGCGCTGAGGGAGTACTTCACCTCTGACTGGTCCTATGGCGCCTGGGCTGCCGAGCCGAGGGATTTGCGCTGAGACCCTGCCATGGTCCCGCATTGGAGTACTATGGCCCGCCTCACTCTCACTTTTCTACTTCCCCAGGAAGGAAATCCTCCCAATGCGCAACCACTGCTTCTGGCTGTTGCTCTGCCTGTTCGTCATCTCAGCGCCAGCGATCGCCAAGGATGAGAAAGACGCGGCTGAGGATGTCGGCCAGATCATCATCCTCCCCTCCCCGGCAGGCTGTCCCCTGGCGATTGCGAAACTCGAAATGGAGTACCGCGAGACTTCCAAGGAAGTGAGTCAGGAGCGGGGAGGCGGGCTGTTCGAGAAGAAATCGATCAACACCTTTCAGCGTCCGCGGGGGCTGGACAACAGATTCTGGATCACCAACAGCGGCTCCCAGGCGATGATTGGCACCGAGTTTGTCGGCATTTACTTCGATGCGTTCGGTGGGTATCTCAACACGGTCTCGTTCTACAGCCGGAAATTGATCGAACCAACCGGGAAGCAACGGGAGGTCAAGGGGGCCTTTGACTTTCCCGGCGCCGGCTATACCAGCCGGGTGGTGCTCTTCCCGTATCGCATTGCCTTTGCGGATGGCAGCACCTGGCGCTGCGACCTCGTGCAGATGCAGACGCTGGCCGAGATGCAGGCCGGGGTCACCCTGACATTGGAACAGATGGAACCGGCGTTTAGGAACAAGCCGCAGGGAACCGATCCGGTCCGGAACTATCTGCAGGAGCCGGTGATGCTGGCGGAGTAGGCCGGTCTGGCTGCGGGGCTGGATTCGCCAGGTGCCAGACGAATCTGTCAGTAGCTGGCCCCGGTCCGGGGCCAGCGTTCAATTGTGGGGTGTGCCGTACGCAGCCAGCTTTGGCATCGGCATGTCATCCGGTGACGGTCCGCATCACTTGACAAACTTCGGGGACGCTGGGATACTACCCGCTGTTACCCGCTGTTACCCGCTGTTACCCGCTGTTACCCGCTGAAGGGGTACCTGACGGAGACTGACTGCGAGTCTGGGAGGTTGATGATGACATCGGCCCGTAGTGAATACGCTTTGCGCTTTCCCGTGGCGTGGCTGCTGAGTGTGCTGCTGCTGATTACGGCTCTTGGAATCCAGCCAGCAGAGGCGGTACCCTGTGACTTCTGCTGTGAATACGTCATCTCAAGTCCCATGCTGGTCAGCAGAGCAATTGTCTGTCCAGAGCCTTGTCCGTCAGAAGTGGAAGGGACCTGCTGGGTTGACGTAAGGATTGAAGAAATGAAGGTGACCAACTGTCCCGAAGCCATATGTAGCCTGCTGACCCCGAATGAGGCCATCTGCTGTGGGGATGAGTACTGTCAGTTTGTCGTGGTTGCTATCCACACCTACCCGTATGACTGCACCTGCCCGGAATGCGAGGACTGGGTCAACGAATTGATTCAGTCTGGTCAGTTCTTCGAGTGGTGCTTTGGAGACGGGCGAGTATCCTGCGAACGGGAGTCCGAGCAATGCTGCCCAGATTAGCAACATCCCGTTTCAGGGAGATCGCTCAGGGGGAAGTTCACTGTAAACTGCTGTGCTGTAAGGAGAAACGCCTCATGAAACGAACGACTCTTTCATGGCTTGCCGCAGTACTAATCGGCGGATCGTTGTGCGGTCTGTTGGCAGGTTGCGGGGATTCACCAACTCCTGCTCCGGATAAAGCGCAGCATCAAACTGCCGCTGCACCCGAGGCACCGGCCGGGCAGACGCTGCCGGAATCCCTGACCAGTTTCCCAGCCCTGGTCAGGGGTCCCCTCGCGCCCTCGCCGGATGCGACACCGGTGAACATTGAAGCACTCCAGCAGCGGGTGATCAGCGGTTCCCTGAAGAGTGCACGGGATGCCTGCCTCCTGGCGAGTGGGGTTCATGGATACTCGCCTGAGCGATTAGCGCCCTTTATGTTCTGCTGGCCGGTGGATGGCGGGGTGCCTGTCCCAATGACGAGCGTACAGGAGGATGCACAAGATACTTGGATGATCTCGTGGGGAAGTGCCCAGGAGCCAGCGCGTGTGGTTGCTGGTCTTTCCTCCAGACAATTGCGAGCGAGTCTGGAGCCGAAAGTTGCCAGTTCGGCAGCACTAACATCCAGCATATATGCGTCAGGCGAGGATGACTTTTCCGTCTACCGGCGGTGGAGTGCAGCCTGGCGGGAAGGACCCGCCCGATTTGAAGAGCCCATGGCACAGCGGCTGACCCTGATTGGGCAAGTGGCGGGCATGCTGCACAGTCTGCTGCAGGAGACTGGCACGTTTCCGCAGAGCAATGCGGAGTTAGCTCAATTGGGAATTGGTTTTATAAACATGGTGCCCGTCGCAGATCCCTCCGATGCCGACTTCGTGCTTGAGTGGGACGGTGTGCAGGCCTATGGTCTTAGTGTGCGGTTGAATGCCACTGAGCGATTTGCCGCAGTGCTCTATGTTGAGAGTATCGGGCTCGACGGTACCGAGGAGCCAGCCATGAGTTTCGGAGAGACCGGAGCGAGCACAGTCAATTTAGGACAGAGCCGCCTGGTCCCAAGGTTCCTGTTCGACCGGCATGCCGGACGGTCCATGACACTGATCGGAGCCTGGAACCTGGTTCCGGCGGAGCAGGCCACGCTGCCTCTTGCCGGAGATTAGCAGACTCGCAAATGTGCGCAGAAAAAGGGTAGACAGACTCCGGGGGGAGGCGCACACTCCCGCACCATGGGCCTCCCTCCTGCCTCTGCCCCGACTCCGCCTGTCGATGGACGCACCACGTTTATGCAGGCCCTCCTGCCGCAGGAGCGTCCGGTGCCCCACGGCCCGGCGCTCTGGATGTGGCGGCATCTCTATCCGGCCGCCCTGGTGCCGGACCTGCTGGCCGGACTGACCGTCGGGCTGGTCGCGATTCCCCTGGCGCTCGCCTTCGCGATTTCTTCGGGGATGCAGCCGGCGGAGGGACTCTACACCGCGATCCTCGCCGGGATCATCGTGAGTGCCCTGGGCGGGACTCGTCATCAGGTGGCCGGTCCCACCGGGGCGTTTGTGGTGGTGGTGGCCGATGTGATTGCCCGCCATGGTGTCAGCGGACTCCTGACCGCGACCTTTCTCGCGGGGGTCATGCTGATTCTGCTGGGCCTGAGCCGGCTGGGGACCATCATCAAGTTCATTCCCTATCCTGTCGTGACCGGATTCACCGCCGGGATTGCGATCATCATCTTTACCGGCCAGATCAAGGATGTCCTGGGGCTGACAGTCCCGCATGACCATGCGGAGTTTGTGCCGAAGCTCATCGCTATCGTACAGGCCTTGCCGACCATCGATGGCGGCACCCTGGTACTGAGCGCCATCGGCCTGCTGCTCCTCCTCCTCTGGCCCCGCATTACGACCAAGATTCCCAGCCCGATTGTGGTGCTGGTGGTGCTGAGCATTCTGAACCAGTGGATCGGAGCCGAAACGATCGGCGACCGGTTCGGCGCATTGCCTACGACGCTCCCGACCTGGCAGCTGCCTGAATTCTCCGTGCGGCTCATTGCCGATGTCTTTCCCAGCGCCATTGCGATCGCGCTGCTGAGCGGCATCGAGAGTCTGCTGTCGGCGGTGGTGGCGGATGGCGCGGCGGATACGCAGCACGATGCGAATCAGGAGCTGATCGCGCAGGGGCTGGCGAACTGTGTCACGCCGCTGGTGCACGGACTCCCCTGCACCGGGGCGATTGCCCGGACCATGACCAACATCCGCTCCGGGGCGCAGGGCCCGGTGAGTGGGATCGTGCATGGCCTGGTGGTGCTCCTGGCGGTTCTGGTCGGGATGCCCCTGATCGCGCAGGTCCCCCTGGCGGCCCTCGGCGCGATTCTGGTGATTGTCGCGTGGAACATGAGCGAGATTCGGCACATCCAGGGCTTGCTCCATGGACCGCGCGGCGATGTGCTGGTGCTGTTCCTCACGATGGGACTCACCGTGTTTGTGGACCTCATCGTGGCGGTGGAGGTCGGGGTCATCCTCGCCAGCCTGCTCTTTATCAAGCGGCTGACGGAGCTGGTGACGGTCGAGGAAGTCACCGAGGGCACGGCGCCGACCGGCTTTCATGGCGGTGTCATTCCTCGTGGAATGCAGGTCTACACCATCGGAGGTCCGTTCTTCTTCGGGGTGCTGGAACGCTTCGAGCGGACCCTGAGCATTACGGCACCGGACACGCATACGGTCATCATCCGAATGAAGATGGTGCCGGCGATTGATGCGACCGCGTTGCATGGCCTGGAGCGCATCGTGACCAAGCTGCATCAGCAAGGGAAGCGGGTCTATCTCACGGGACTCAAAGAACAACCCCGCCGGGTATTACACCAGGCGGGGCTGATTGCGCTCATTGGTGGTGACGACCACTGCTTCCCGCGCCTGGGGGATGCCATCCGGCATCTGGGGGGGAGCTGGCCCGGCGGCGACTCGCCAGTTCCGCAGGCTCAGGAGTAGCTGCAGCACAGACGAGTCTCTGGGCTGCGATCGCTCGCTTACTTCTTTTTGGGTTCCGGATCGGGACCGTGACGGTTGGAACGGGTGCTGTTGTGATTGGTAGCCCGATTCTGGCCCCCTTCGGCGGCGGACTCCCAGTCCCTGGCGATGGCCGCGACATCTTTCGCGATGTCGGAGTCGGCCCCGCGACCCCTGGTCATGGCCGCATGGAGGGCATGCCAGCGTGACGCCATCGCGCTGAAGGCCTCGGCGAGGTCGTCCGGGGACCAGCGCTTTTCGATCTGCGCCGCAGTCCCGGCGATCGCCGCAAAGTAGGTGTCGTCGTGGGCCCGCTCTTTGGGAGTCAGCTGCAGGGTCATCCCGGCGAAGGGGGCTTCCTTCTGCAGCTTCTTCAGGTCGTTGAGGGCGGCGACACCATCCGGGGAGAGATTTTTGGGCAGCAAGGTCACGACCATGGTCCCCTCATCGTGCAGTTGCACGGCCATCTCGATGGTGTCGCGGTTGATGTCCGCAGCGTAGAGAGTGACCGGTGCCAGGATGGTGGCGAGACAGAGGGTAGTGAGCAGCAGGAGGGTACGCATGACGGGGACTCCGTAGGTGGTGGAAATGACAGCAAGCTGGGTGCTGCTGAGGGGAGAGTACATGCACTGTGCCATGGGGATCTGACAGGGCTCCCGGACCGGCAGGGGCGATTACTTGATGTTCTGGGTGATCTCTTCCTGGGTATCGGCGACTTTCTTCAGCAGATTGCTGATGGTGGTCATCATCCTGGACATGCGGTCCAGGGTTATTTGCAGCCGCAGGGCGTCCATTTCGTTGTTGCGCGAGACCGAGTCCAGCTTTTTCTTCAGAGAGCCCTGGATATCCTCCAGGGTGTCAAGGCTCATATCTCCCCAGTCGAGGACCTCCTGCATGGGGAGCCGCTCCGCCCGGCTGATCTTCCCGAAGTCCGGTGCCTCCTTCTTCCGTTGTCGCGCACTTTCCCGGGCATCGCCGACCACGAGCAATTTGGCGGCGATCTCGCCCCTGAGTAACCCGCTCAGCTGCTTCTGCTGTGCTTTGGTGAGGTCGGGGAGCTGCAGCCACTCCTCGATGCCCAGCCGCAGTTCGGTCGCGATGTCGCCGCTCGACTCCATCAGGGTGGGAGGCATCAGGACTGGCTCTCGCTCTTTGGCGAGGGCCGCAGGCGACAGGCTAAGCAGACAGGTCAGGAGCAGACACCAACGCAGGAACATGCGGGCGACCTCCGGGGTCGGTTGAGATGCGGGGAGTATAGGAGCTATGCGGTCAGGGAGGGCGGCTGTTCGCTGGAGTGCCCAGCGATTTGCCGAGTCGGCTATGGGGTTCCTGGCAAGCGCTGCAGCGCCAGTTTTTCTTTGCATCCATGGAGCAGCGCGAGAGTCCTACTGCCCCAGGCTGTACGTCATCGCCTGGGCGTCTTTCAATCCCTGTTCCGGACGCCCCGCCGCTTCCCACTCGTCCTTCATCCGCTGGATCTCCTCCACCAGCGAATCGACCATCTGCGCTTCGTTCATCCGCGCCACCTGGTCACCCCCGCGGTAGATCATCCCGATGTTCTTGCCCCCAAAGAGGGCGACATCGGCCTCCGCCGCTTCGCCCGGGCCGTTCACCACACAGCCCATGATCGAGACCTTGAGGGGGAAGTCCAGGGTCCCGACCCGGGCCTCCACTTCGGCGGCGATTTTCTCGACATCGATTTCAATACGTCCGCAGGTGGGACAACTGATGATGGTGACGCCGGGCTTGCGGAGGCCCAGGGACCGCAGGATCTCGATGCCGACCCGGACCTCTTCCTGGGGCTTGGTAGTGGTGAGGCTCACCCGGATGGTGTCGCCGATCCCTTCCGCCAGGAGGGCCGCCATACCGGCGGTGGAGCGGATGGTACCGACCCAGGGGGTCCCGGACTCGGTGACCCCCAGGTGGAGCGGGTAGTCGGTGGCATCGGCCATGGCGCGATAGGCGCGGATCATGGTCGGAACATCCGAGGCCTTCACCGCCACGATGATGTTGCGGAAGCTCTCGTCTTCCAGCAGGCCAATGTGACGCCGTGCGCCTTCGATCATGGCGGGGATGCGATGGCCGTTGTACTTCTCCAGCAGGTCCTTGGGGATGGAGCCCGAATTGATGCCGACCCTCATGGCGATGCCCGCTTCCCGGGCTTCCCGGGCGATCTGCCGCACATACTCCGGCTTTTCGATATTGCCAGGATTGATCCGGAGCTTGTCGACCCCGGCTTCGATGGCCTTCAGGGCGATGCGATGGGCGAAGTGGACATCGGCAATAAAGGGGACCGTCATGCCGTTGCTTTTGAGGAACGGCACGAGGTCCACCGACCATTCGAACGGCAGCGACACGCGGATGAGGTCGACCCCGGCTTCCTGCATGGCGAGGACTTCGCGCAGGGTCCCCGCCTTGTCCGCCGGATCGCTCTTGGTCATGGTCTGGACACTGATCGGTGCGCCGCCCCCCACGGGGACCTGGCCCACCATCACCTGCCGGGTCTGCCGACGGGGGTCCTTGTACTCCTCGGAGCCCTGGATGCAGTCGAAGGTCAGCGGCGGGAAGGCGTACTGCGGTGGGGGGCCCCCTTCATCGGCGGGACGTCCGGTGGCGGCGTTGAAGCCCCCCGGATGGTCTCCCACTTCATTGCCCAACAGGTCGCGTTTGACGACTGGCGGGGTGTCGCCGTTGGCGAGGGGATCGGACATGACGAGTACAGCCTGCTTTCCGCTGGCGATCGTGCGTGCTGGGACCAAGTATAGCCAGCCGCAGCGTGGTGCTGGTGCTGTCCTGCATTAGCGGGGCTGCAAAAAAGTGCGGCCCCCTGCTGGGAGCCGCATGTTGAACATTGTGCCGGGCGGTTGTCTATCCGCCCTAGAAGGCCAGGGTGCCGCCGTTGAGCCGGACCGCGTAGGCGGTGAAGCTCCCGACCCCAGGGCGCGACTGTGTGCCGGGTCCGGGGTCGTAGTCGACCGTCCCTTGAGTCACGCCGCCGAGTACCGGATCGCACTCACCGGCGAGGGTCACCGCATAGGCGATGTCGGAGGTCGTCCCGCCGATCCGCCCCGCGCCCTGGAAGATGCCGTAGCGTGACTCAAAGCTCGCGACAAAGGCATCCATCGCGCCGGCGGCCGACATCAGGAAGGTGCCGGGTCCGGGATCGAAGTCGACATTCGAGTCGCCGAACTGCCCGCTCCAGAAGACGGTGTTGTGATTCGCCACGACATCCCGGCCCCCATCCACATTGGGGTTGATGTCGTTGCCGTTGATGGTGGTGAACCACTTGAAATCGCCGATCTGGGTATAGGCCACGAGGAGGGCATCGTGAGTCCCGACCAGGGCCGGCACGATGGCGGTGCCGGGTCCGGCATCGACATCGCCCGTGGGGGTGAAGGCATACGAGCAGGAGAAGTAGACATCGCCGGCGGGGTCGGTGGTGAGGTTGTACCAGGTGAGCCCCATGGGGACCTGGACCTCCAGATGCGCCACCCAGTCGAAGGCGAAGGTCGCGGCGTTCAGCTTCAGGATGTAGGTCTGTCCCGCAAAGGTGGAGGTGCGATTCACCACGCCCGGTCCAGGGTCCATGTCCATGGTGAGCTGGAACGCACCGGAGAGATAGAGCCCCCCGACCGCGTCGTAGGCGATGCTGTGGAAGTTGTCCGCCACGTTGTTGCCCATCACGAAGGCCGTGTCGTAACTCCCATCGGAGGGGAGGAGCCGGAGGAGATAGGAGTCATCGCCGCCCGGTCCGGCGAGGTTCACCACCCCGGGTCCGGGGTCATAGTCCACGGTCCCGCTGGTGCGTCCGACCATCGTGGGACGTCCGCTGGTATCCAGCGCCATGTCGAAGACCCAGTCGGCTCCCGCGCCGCCCCAGGTTGCCGCCCAGCGGAAGCCGCCGGTGCTGTCGAGGGAGATGGTGAAGCTGTCATAGCTGCCGACCGATGAGCGCAACGCTGTTCCAGCGGTGGGGTCGAAGTCGATGCTGGCCCCCTCGAAGCGTCCGCCGATGTACGAATTCCCGGCGGCATCGACAATCACTGTGCTGGCGAAGTCCTGTCCTGATCCGCCCCAGTGGCGTCCCCACTGGTAGACGCCGTTGGCATCGAATTTCGAGACAAAGGCATCCCAGTTCCCGAATCCGGTTTTGGTGTCGACTCCTGCGCCCGGATCAAGATCGGCATTCCCCTGGAAGTAGCCGCAGACAAAGATGTCGCCGTTGGGGGCAGCGGTGATGTCATAGGTCTGGGCGCTGGTCGCGCCCCAGACATTGACCCACGGGTTGGGAATCGTGATGACTCCGGTCAGCGGCTGCGGTGCGGAGATCACCGGCATCAGGGTGCCGCTGGTGCCCGGATGGTCGGCATCGTTGGCGTAGACCTGAAACACCACGCTACTGACTGAAGGATTGGTCCAGGGGCCGGTGGCAGCGTTGCTGATGGGAAAGGCAGTGATGCCGGAAATGATCACCGGTGCGCCGACATTGGGAGTCGCCACGACGGTATAGGTGATGGTGTCATTCTCGGGGTCGGTGACCACGACATCGCGGTTTTCGATGACGAAGGTCGCGGCGGTGGGAAGACAGGGTTGCTGGAGCTTCAGACCGATGGTGCCATTGACCTCCGGCGGTTCATTGGTGGAGACCAGCGACATCGCGACCTGAAAGGCCTGATAGCTCACTGGCAGCGGCAGGTTGCCCGACAGCGGGGCGAGGGTCGTGCCATCCAGGGGGATGACGAGTCCCGGCGGCTCGGGATCGGTCGCCCGGGCGAGGCCGGTGTAGGTCCCGTTGACCTGTCCTGAACCGGCGGTCTTGGTGATCGCCCGGGAGAAGAAGAGGGCATCGCCCGGACGTCCACTGTCGGCCTCCGGATCGCCCCCGACGATGGTGTCATCGTCCTGGAGGTCGCCGGCGGCGAAGGTCTCGACCACGGTCGCATCCCCCAGGACGCCGGGGATGCAGACTGCCAGCGACGGGATGCCACTCTCGCCCTGCGCGACCATCGTGACATCGGGATCCTGTGCCAGGTCCGTGAAGGTGCTCTCGGTGGCCCGGGCATCCCAGTCCACCACCTGAAATCGAAGAGTGCTGGAAGAGATGGTGTTCGGCAGGAAGCCGCCGGTTTCACCAGCGAAGGTCAGGCGCTCGACATCCAGCGCGCCGTGGGGCATCCGGTAAGCGAAGCGGGTGGCATCCGGCGCGGCGGGGGGGAGGCGGTTGCCCCGCTTTTCAACAGAGGTCAGCCCGCCCCGGGGGTCGTTGTATTTGGCCAGCACGCCGATAGTGAGGCTGGTCGGCGCGGCGAGTTCGCTCAGCGCCAGCGCAAAGGTGCCCGCAGCGATTTGTCCCTGATGCAGCACGCCAAAGCCGGTCCAGCCATCGTTGGTGGCTCCGAACTCTGCGCGGGTCCAGCCGTCGGTCCCGAAGTTGCCGGTGGGGTCGCCGCCATTGCTGCGACCAACCCGGCTGCCGTCAGGGCCTGCTTCATCGACCAGCACCTGATAAGGAAAAGCGTTCGCGGTGGCGGTGAGTGTCAGGAGTCCTTTGGGCTGGTAGTACCCGGCCGGATTGGTCACCAGCGCAGTGTTCGCGACGACATCGGTGAACCAGGTGTTACCGCTGGCGGCAGCGACATCGGCGAGCACCAGGAGACGTCCGGCCACCCCCAGGTCGGCGCGGTTGGTGGAGCCGTTAGGAGTCCCGGCGGGGTCCGCCGGGGCAGGGAAGGGATGGGCGAAGGTGTAGGCGACTTCCAGCGTCTCGGCGGTCCGGGTGACCCCCCGCACGCGAAACGAATCCCGCTTCAGGAAGTTGGTAATGGAGAGCTCGTAGAGGTCATCGTTAGCCTGCAGCCCCCGGGTCGCCAGCAGCTCCGTCGAAGCCTGCAAAGCGGAGGGGTCGATGGTGAGCTGATAGAGCCCGATGGCGGACTCGGTGACCCCCTGGTGTCCTACCAGGGCCCCGAGAGTCGCCGGGATGGCGGTCGCTGAAGGCGGAGCGGTCGAAGGGAGGAGCGGCGACTGGTTGCCGCCGGCGCAACCCACCAGCACCAGCAGGGGGAGTGCGAAAGCGACAGGCACGGATCGACGAGGCATGTGGACGATGCTCCTCAGGTACTCAACGACTGGGATGGGACAACACCGCACCTGGTGACTGCACACAATGCTGGCAGCCAGACTCAGGGGGGAACGACTGGCGAAGGACATTATGCCACGCAGCCTGAGAGCCCAGGCTCCTGGTAACGCGTAACAAAAGCGCCCCCCGGAGTCCGGGAGGCGCCTGCATGTTGGTGGAATCAGGGGAGGGCTTACTGCCAGCCGGCGGGGGCGCCCGGGTAGCGGTAGTAGTCCCACTGGGTGTAGTTGTTGTTCCCCTTGGTGAAGAACCCGTTGTTGTAGCTGATGGTGCCGGTATGCATACGCCGGTTGTTGTTCAGCGACGCGGTGATTTCGAGGTTCGCATTCAGGATCCGCAGTTCGGGCTCGGACCCCTGGTTGTTGTAGGAGACGACCACGAGCTGGGCATCCTGCGGACCAGTCAGCAGCGTGCCGGAGGCATTGTGCTGATCGATGAGGATGTCAGCCCCGATGTTCTGCGTGATACTGGTGTTCAGGGTCATCTGGCGGGGGTTGGTGTTCGGTCCCACCAGGTTTGAGTTGTAGGTGCCATCGCACTCGATGCGATAGACATACCCGTTGCCCGGAGCTGCCGCCGCAGCGCGGCTCTGGACCAGGACATAGAACGCGCCGTTGTGGGCATTGATCACGAAGTCGTGGACCTTGCGGTTCGTATCACCGGTGCCGGTGTTGGCGCCGATGATGGTGCTGATGTCCATCGTGGCGGAGGGGACAGCCGTGTAGGCGGTCGCACCGTTGCGAACATATTTCCGCAGGACATGGAGGGCATCCAGGGTCCAGACCGCGTAGTCGGGACCGCGGGGGTCGATGGCCATCGCCACCGGCGCTTCGGTCGTGGTGATGGTCCCGGTGAGGGCGGTCACGATGGGGCTGGTGTCGAAGTCGTAGTCGAAGAACTTCACGTCGGTATGGATGTTCCCGTTGACTTCGTAAATGCCTGTGTTGGTGCCACCAGCGCCGTTGCCGCCAATCGCGCGGTAGTCATCCGCGGCATGGCGGGTCAGGAAGAGGACCCGACCCAGGGGATCGACCTCGATCTGATGCGGCATCAGGTTGATGAAGTCACGACCCGTGGTGGCGTCGATGACATACGCACCGGCGAAGTTGGTCATGTTGGCCTTCACCGGAGCACCGGTCGCCGGTGCGGTCAGGCGCTGGAAGTGCTGGGTCAGGAAGGGGAAGTACGGAGCGCCACCAGAGTCGGTGTCGGTGACTACCACCGCGCCGTTCTCACCCGTGTTCGGGAAGGTCACGCCACCGAAGTCGAGCCAGCCCCACTGGGAGTTGGTCAGACTGTCGGTCTGGCGATTCAGGCTATCCCAGACGGTCGTGATGTTGCTGGCAGTCAGCGGCGCCACCGGGCAGACTTGGAGGTCCGCCGACTGCACCGGATAGGCGACTGCGCTGTCGGGCTGCGCCGGCGTCAGGTTCTGGTGATTCGCATCCCGAGCATAAAGCGTGATGTTCACCGTGCCGGGGGTGTTGAATGGGCCGATACCACTGAGGGGCAGCGCCGACACCGGACCGAAGGGACCGTTGGGGGCCATGCTGGCCGTGGCCACGAAGGAAATGACATCCCCTTCCGGATCCGTGGCGGTGATCGTGCCAGCGGTGAGGGAGAGGGTAGCCGGAATCTGCGCCTGGGTCAGGTTCAGCGCCGGAGCACCACTGACCTGCGGAGGCCGGTTCGGACCAACCATCAGGGGCAGCGTGCCAGCGCTGATCGGCGTGCCGATGAAGCCATCGGAGAACCGAACGCCGATGTTGATGACATCATCGACCAGATCAGCGTTGTTGTAGTTCGCGGGCGAGTTGACCGGCACCGGCGCGCCGCCGGTCCCGGGGAGGACCATCGCCGCCGCTTCCCCGGCATCGAGGAAGTCGCCATCACCGTTCCAGTCGATGTCGACGGTGATGTTGTCGCCATCCGCGTCGCTGTAGGTCAGCGCGAGGATAGTCGCGCCAGTCGCCGACAGGATCGGGCTCGAGGCCAGGGAGAAGGTCGCTACCGGCGGGTCGTTGGGAGTAATCATCTCCACATCGAACGCCTGATAGGTCACCGGGCGGGGGAGATTGCTGGTGAGCAGCCCGAGGTTGCCATCCAGCGAGAAAGCGAGGGCGGGATCGAGGGCATCCTCCACATCGACCGCGCGGAGCATCCCGCGATAGGTGCCATCCGCCTGGCTCCCCACCGCGTTCTTGCTGACCGTCTTGGTGTAGTAGAGGCTGTCGCCGGGGCGCCCGGAATCCTGGCCGGGGTCGCCACCGCGGAGGGTGTCGTCGTCCACGAGGGTCCCCACGACATCCCAGACATCGATCACTGTCGCATCACCGAGGACACCGGGAATGCAGACGGCCAGTGACGGTGCACCGCTCTCTCCCACGGCGACCGTGGTGAAGTCCGCATCTTCGGAGAGATCCGCCGCAGCGGTCTCAATGCCCCGGGCATCCCAGTCGGTGACCATGAAGTCCAGGGTGCTGGCGGAGACCAGATCCGTCCAGAACTCATCGGTCTGACCCACGAAGCTCAGGGCTTCGACATCCAGTGCGCCGTGCGGCATTCGGTACGCGAAGAGGCTCGCATCGGGGGCAGCGGAAGGCAGGCGATTCGCCTTTTTCTGTCCGGGGGTCTGGCCGCCGCGGGGGTCGTTGTACTTGGCAAGCACTGCGACATCGAGGGAAAACCCACCGGAGAGGGCGCTGCGGCGCAGGGCCACGGTCCCCTGGGAGATCTGGCCCTGATGCAGGACACCGAACCCGGTCCAGCCGCTGCTGAGCTCATCGCGGGTCCAGCCATCGGTGCCGAAGTTGCCGGTGGGATCGCCGCCGTTGCTGACGCCCACACGGGAGCCATCACCGGACTCATCCACCAGCAGCTTGTACGGGAAGGTGTTCGCGGTCCCGGTCAGCTCCAGCAGTCCGGCCGGGGTGTAGTACGCGTCGGCGTTGGCCACAAGGTCGGTGTTGGCGACAACCGCGTCGGTGCCATCATCAAAAAAGGTGTTGCCGCTGGCCGAAGGGACATCGGCCAGGAACAGGACGCGCCCGGCGATACCGAGGTCGGCGCGGTTGGTGGACCCATTGGGCGTCCCGGCGGGGTCACTGGCCTGCGGGAAGGGATGCTCGATGGTGTAAGTGAGGTCCACCGTCTCGGCGGTGGCGCTGATGCTCTTGATCTTCAGCGAGTCGGCCCGCAGGAAGCTGTCGATGGACAGGTTATAGAGATCATCGTTCGCGGCAGCGGCCCGGGTCGCTTTGAGCGAGGCGGTGGCGCTGAGGGAGACGGGATCGATGTCGAGGGTGTAGATGGCGAGGGTGCTCTCCGTAATGCCCCCATACGCGGCCACTCCGCCCAGACCTGCCTGGACAGAATTGATCGTGTCGGGAACCACTGGGCTCGCAGCCGGCAGGGCCGGATTGACGGGGGCCAGGGGAGATTGCGCACCGCTGCCACCGCAGCCCAGGGCCACCAGGGCCAGGGTCGCGGCGAGAGAAGGGACGAAGTAGCGCATGTTGCCAGGAGTCTCCTGTGTTGAAGGTCACTAAAGCTCCGGAGCTCGCCAGGAGTCCGGAAGTGGACCGCGCCTGCACGATCCAGCGGGAGGTGCCCAGCACTGCCAAAGGCTGTACACACTCCAGATACTTAAGATGCGAAGGGCTGGTGTTTCGTGAACTCTTGAAGCCTCTTTAGGCGTATAAATCCCACTTATGTCACCTCGCAGAATCTGAATGGGCAGCTCCGGGCTCTTGTCAAAAAGTCCAACAAAACGCCCCCCGGACTAGCCGGGGGGCGTGGGAGTCTGATGCTCTGGAGGGCGGGTTAGTAGACGATCCAGGCGATGTCGTCGTACCGGATGCCTTCGACTCGGGAGTTGTCAGCGGTCGCAGAGCACATGAAGATGAAGTCATGGTTCAGGGAACCAAACGTGCCCGGGGAAGCATCAAAGGCGCTGAACCCCGGAGGATGCATCGGTGCCGGCGGCGCAGCGAGATCACCGAAGTGGAAGACGGTGGAGCCGGAGACAACGCTGCCGCCGGCGACGCTCGTGATGTTGGGGAAGCAGTTTGTCGTAAACGATGACGCGTTGTTGTCGGTGTACGTCCGACCGGTCAGGGCCGGTCCGGGGACCCAGCGCCAGGTGTTGGGTGCTGCCGGCAAGGGCAGACCATCCGTGGGGCGGGACGCGTTTGTCAGGAAGGTGTACCCGGAGGTGCCAGAGAAGTCATTACCACCATGGTTGAGTTCCAGGCGAGACACTCCGATGTTCGGGAAGTTGGCACGATCATTCAGGCCGGGAGGAGAGAAGGCCTGCCAGCCCTGGGTGTTGCTGGGCGAGCTCTCATGGACTTCCGCAATGTACAGTCCCCGGGCACCGCTGATCGCGCCTCCTGCGGCATCGACGATGCTGACTGTGGAATATGGGACCGTAGGAGCCACATTAGCGGTGGCACTGTTGAGACGCCAGTCATTGCCAAGAACCGTCGCGGGGAGGGCATTGTTCAGTACAGCGAGGGACTCCGACTCAAAGTTCTGCAGCGCCACCATCGCCATCTGGGAAGGCGTGGCGATGTCCGGACCGCCGATCGCACAGCGCGGCATCACGCGATACAGATAGCGGTTTCCGCTTGCGTTCACCGTCGTGTCATCGTACGACGTGGCATTCGCTACGGCGGTGCCAATGGTGGCCCAGGAAACCGAGGCGATAGTCGCACCGGCGGTCCATGTCGCACGCTGGATGCCGTACTGCGCCTCCCCAGCGATATCAGTCCAGGTGAGGCGGATGCCAGTGATCGGCTGCACCGCTACCCCGCTTCGGACCACGCTCCCTGTGGTGAGCGTGGCAAGCGCCAGATCGACCGCGCTCATGGTCAGAGCGCATCCACCGGCTGTAACCGTCCCGTTGAACGGGCTCGTTGGCACCAGCGTCCCGGCTGCACCCGGACGCAGGGGATCATTGGCTCGCACGTTGAAAGCGATCGGGGAGTTGACCGCGTTCCAGGCACCCATCACCGGCGCAGCGTTGTAGCCGTTGAGTGCGCCGGCAGCGATGCCGGTCGCCTGCTGCGCGCCACCCGAGGTGGGATTCGCAAAGACCGAGTAGGTGATGGTGTCCCCTTCGGGATCCGTGACGACCAGCGTAGATGACAGGCTAAAGGTCGCCGGCTGGACCAGGCTGCTGGTGGCCAGCCCGACGGACCCACTGGTGACCACCGGAGCCTGATTGGCCCCCAGGGTGAAGTCCACGGAGCCGCTGATCGCGGTGTTGATGTTGTCGGTGTACTCGTAGGGGACCGTCCGGGTCTCCGTGGAAAGCGTCGCGTTGTTGTAGAAGACCGGGCTGTTGAAGGCGTCAGGCGGGGTGCCATCGAGGGTCTGGAAGCTCTCGCCGGCATCCGCGAAGTCTCCATCGTTGTTCCAGTCGAACCGGACCTGGATGGGATCGGCATCCGGATCGTTATAGGCGCTGACCGTCAGGGTCAGGACGCCATTCCCGGAGTCCACTGCTGCTCCCGGTGCGGTGATCGTGGCGGTGGGGGGGAGATTGGGCGACACGAGGTCGATGGTGAAGACCTGATAGCTCACCGGTTCGGGCTGGTTGCTGGTCAGCGGTGACAGCGAGCCATCGAGGGCGATGGTGAGGGGAGTCGAGAGCCCCGCCTCCACATCGGTGGCCCGGACCAGGCCGGTGTAGGTGCCGGGGGTCTGGCCGCTGCCAGCGCCCTTGGTCACCAGGCGGGAGTAGAAGAGACCATCCCCCGGACGTCCGGAGTCGGTGTCGACATCCCCACCAAACCCGGAATCATCGTCCGCCAGGTTTGTGGGCTCGAAGTCATCGCTCACGATGCCCGGCACATCCACGGACAGCGCGGGAGTCCCACTTTCGCCCTGGGCGACATTGGTGAAGCTGGCATCGTTGGCGAGGTCCGTTTCAGCAGTCTCAGTCGCCCGGGCATCCCAGTCGGTTACCCGGAAGCTGAGGGTGCTGGCGGAGATGGTGTCCGCCAGGAAGCCACCGGTTTCACCGAGGAACTCGATCCGCTCGACATCGAGGGCGCCGTGCGGCATCCGGTACGCGAACAGGCTGGCATCCGCAGACGCGGGCGGGAGACGATTCGCCTTCTTCTGCGCGGGGGTCAGGCCGCCGCGCGGGTCGTTGAACTTCGCGAGGACCGCGACATCCAGGGAGAAGCCGCCGGTGAGGGCTGCCCGGTCGAGGCTGAGAACCCGCTGGGTCCGTTGTCCCTGATGCAGGACGCCATAGCCGGTCCAGCCATCGTTGGTCGCGCCGAACTCGCTGCGGGTCCAGCCATCGGAGCCAAAGTTGCCCGTAACATCGCCGCCATTGGAGATGCCGATACGGGAGCCGGTCCCCCCGGCGGTCTCGTCAATCAGGGTCTGATAAGGAAACGCATTGGCAGTCGTGGAGAGAGCGAGGAGCCCGGCCGGCTGCAGATAGGCATCAGCGTTGGTGACCAGGGAGGTCTCGGCGATGACATCACCGAAGTAGGTGTTCCCGGTGGCCGTGGCCACATCGCGCAGGAAGAGGACCTGGCCGGCGATCCCGAGGTCCGCCCGGTTGGTGGAGCCGTTGGGCGTGCCGATGATGTTGTTCGGTGCCGGGAACGGATGCGCCAGCTGCCAGGTGAGGTCGATGGTGCTGGGAGTGGCGGCGATCCCGACCACTTTGAGGGAACTGCTGGTGAGGAAGGAGTCGATGCTCAGCAGATACAGATCATCGTTGGCGGCACCCTGACGGGCGCTCTTCAGTGTGGTCGTGGCGGTCAGTGACGCGGGATCCAGGTCGATGGTGTAGAGCGCGAGGGCAGACTGACTGATACTGCCCTGCTGCAGCGCGACTCCCAGGGCGGACTGTGATGCGGTCGGGGCAAGAGGAGCGGGAGCGGCGGACGGAGTCGCCGGACCCTGCGCGCCGGATGAGCAGGCGACGACCCCAAGGGTCGCCGTCGCCACCGCCGCGAGCGTGAGTGTGTGTCGGAACATGTAGCCTCCAGAGATCGGGACCAAAGCGGATGAGTACCCAGCCGTGGCGACAGCCCACGGGCGTCGCCGGGTAGGCCGGCAACGCGGTCCCTACAGTGCAGAAGCTGTGTTGCAGTGGTATTGCGGCCGCGTTACAGCGCGGTATCAGTCAGATCGCTATCGCCGATGTGCCCAAACAGGCGTGCTAAATCCAGCCGCGACGCGCAAAGTACCAACGGCTGAGCCATGCTAACGTCACCATCAGGACCACCAGTCCCCAGAACGCCCCCTGGCTGTGCAAAAAGGGCATGAACTCGAAGTTCATCCCGAAGAACCCGGTGAGGAAGTTCAGCGGAATGAAGAGTGTCGAAATCGCGGTCAGGAACTTCATGATCTCGTTGAGCCGGTTCGAGGTCTGGCTCAGGTAAGCATCCATGATGCCGGTCAGCTCATCCCGCATCTGCTCGGCCTGGTCCAGCACCCGGGTGAGCTGGTCCCAGATGTCGCGATAGTAGATCGCCATTTCCGGACCGATGGCACTGTGCGCGACCCGGGAGAGGCGCGCCAGGACATCCCGCTGATAGACCACGATCCGACGGATTTCCAGCAGTCCCCGCTTCAGCGCAAAGAGCTGCTGCATGGTGGCAGGCGTAGGGTCGCTGAAGACTTCATCTTCCAGCGCCGTGATGGACTCCTCCAGCTGATCCAGCAGGGGGTCGTAGCCCTCCATGAGCCGGTCGATGAGCTGGTACGCCAGGTAGCCGGGGGAGCGTTCGAAGTAGAGGGGATGATGCCCGCAGGCTGCCCGGGTTTTGTCGACAGCAGCGAGGGGAGTGGAGTGGTGGGTCACCAGCCAGCGCGCACTGATGAAGAAGTCGAGTTCGGTCCCCTCATCCGCTTCGGGATCTTCCAGGGGCGGCGCGGCATGCAGAATGAGAAAAAGATGCTCCGGCCCCTCATCGAGCTTGGGGTGATGGACATCCTCCAGGGCGTCTTCCACTTCCAGTCGATGAAAGTGAAAGTGGTCAGCGAGGAGCGCGGCTTCCTCCGGGGTGGGGGCTTCCAGATCGAGCCAGTAGAAGCCCTCGTCGGGCAGGGCCGCGAGGCGGGCCGGAGCCCCGGCGGCGGTCAGGGACTCGGTACAGATACCCGCATCGGGGTCGCGATACAGCAGCGTCAGCATGACAGGGGATGGTACAGGCCCCGGCTCTGGCAGTCCCTATAATCGCGGGCAGGCTGCCCGAGATCCTGAAAACAGCCAGGCAGCCGCTAAAGGAGCCCCTGATGGACTCGTCCCCGGGTAAAGAGCAACGTAGAGCCCCTGTGCAGCCCGACGCTGAGCATGTGTACGGCGTCATTAAGCGGATGAAGATCGACGAGCCCGAGGTCGCGGAGCAGCTCGAGGGCTTTTTCGATCTCTTCCTGGGCTTCGGCTTCCCCATGACCTTCTCTGCCGCGTCGCTGCAGACACTCGATGAAGCCTTCCCTTCCCTCATGGAGCAACTCGACGAGGAGGCCGGGGGGACCGAGGCCGAAGGCGAGGGGCTCATGCTCCTGATCCAGGCCTGCGGTTTCTGGCTCGGCACCATGCTCATCGAGCATCTGGGGGGACGCTGGGAGCATGATGACGATGCCGGGTCGCTGGTCGTTGGAATGGATGGCGCCAGCGATGAGGCGTTCGATCCCTTCGATCCCTTTGTCCGGAAGGCGAATGTCCCCCGGACGAACCTCGTCAAAGAGGTCGAGAAGGCGACCGGAACCTCTATCCAGCAGCTGATGGACCTGTAGCGACAGTCGTCCGGGTGATGGCACCAGGCGCGCCCGGCTGCGGCACCCCGTCCAGCAGCCGTCGCACCATGAGGATGAAGACGCCGGTGAGCAGCAGATTCAGTGCGAGGCTGAGGACCGCGATGGTGACAATGGGCCCGCCGATGCCATAGCTCACCGACACCAGGAGCACCCCCGCGCCGACTTCCCCGCGGGGCCACATCCCGATGGCGAGGGCGAGTCGCTCCCGCCAGTGCGCCTCTTTGTGGTAGGTGAAGGCGGGATACATCTTTCCCAGATTCGAGAGGATCGTCACGGCCAGCACATGCCAGGCGATGGTGCTCCAGGGAAGCGGTGGCTGCTGGGCAGTGATGGTGGTGGCGGTGGCGAGGTCCTGGAGCCCGGAGGTGAGCTGCGGCATGCTCAGGCCCACGAGCACCATGAAGATGGCGGAAATGATGGTGGCGACACGGATCTCCAGGGGTGTCTCGACATGATGGTCGTGGCCTTTGGGGTGCTTCAGGACACAGCCAAGGACGAAGGCGGGCAGCAGCACCTCAATGTGGACTGGCACCGAGGGATCGATCTGAAGTGACAACCGGTACAGCATCTCGGAAGTGCCGGCGATGAGGGTGGCATAGCCAAGTATCCAGGGCCAGCTGGAGGGCAGGGAGATCGCCCGCAGATAGCGCCAGGCGATCCAGAGCTGGCCCAACATGATCAGTACCACGACCCCCAGCTGCCAGGCCAGGCCGACCATCGCCATCTTGAGCGGAATCATCAGCAGGACCGTGTCAAGGTCATCGAAAATCGCGAGGATGTGCGCTTTGCGATAGAGCCAAGTCGTGCCCAGACCTGCCGCAACCAGCATAGAAAAGAGGACCCCGGCAGAGGTCGGCGCTGCGAACCGGCCGGCGAGTGCGGTCTCCTTCCAGGCTTCCCAGTTTCCGATGCTGCCGGGAGGCAGGAGGACAAAAAGAAAGTAAAACGTCACCAGGATCCACGGAAAGGCCGCCGCAGTCATGGCGACTACATAGTCCCAGCCGTACTGACGCAGGTTAGTGCGGTCAAGCTCAAACTCCCGTCCGACCCGAATCATAATGAAGGAGAGGGCGACCAGTGTCAGGAACTGAATCGCCGGCTGAACGAAGGCATAGATCGCGCCGCCCCAGATGGGGAGCAACTGCGACCCGGCGAGTCCGGCGACGAGGAGTACTGAGTAGAGCAGAACCTGGTGCATGAGATCCCCCCTGACTGGTGCCAAATGGGTCCTGACACCAGCGTAACGCCCGGCTTACCGCCTGGCGTTACTCAGGAGACGGGCGTCGGGGCCGGAGGTTGCACGCTTTCGACGATTTTCGGGGTGCTGGTGCAGGCATGGATCAGCCAGGCCCCCACGATTGCCGAGATGACAGAGGCCATGAGGATGCTGAGTTTCGCCGCATCAAGGGTCTCGCCCTTCCCGAAGGCCAGGCCCCCGACAAAGAGCGCCATGGTGAACCCGACTCCTCCGAGGGCGCCAGCCCCGGCAATCTGCTTGTAGGTGACGCCCCGGGGGAGGGTGGCCCAGCCCGCGCGGATGGCGACCCAGGACATCGTGAAGATGCCGATGGGCTTGCCGAGGACAAGGCCCAGCATGATGCCCTGCGAGAGGGGGAGCTGGAGAATCGCCCCGAGGTCGCCTGACAGGGTCACGCCGGCGTTGGAGAGCGCGAAGACCGGCATGATGCCGAACGCGACGATCGGCTTGAGGGCGTGCTCCAGGCGCTGCAGCGGCGGCGCGACCTGGGCGCAGGCGACTTCCAGATGGTGGATCGCTTCCTGCATCGCGGGGCTCTTGATGATCAGCAGTTCGCGCTCAGCTTCCTTGCTGAAGTCATCGATGGCGTGACGCACCCGCTCCAGGAACTCTTCGGGGTCAATGCGGGTCCGGGTGGGGATAGTCATCGCCAGGATCACCCCGGCGACTGTGGCATGAATGCCCGACTGGAGCATCGCCAGCCAGAGGAAGAATCCGAGCACCATGTACGGGGGAATCCGCTGAACCTGCAACGCGTTGAGGATGCCGAGCCCGGCCGTGAGGAGTCCCACCATGCCGAGGGCACCCCAGTTGAGGTCGGTGGTGTAGAAGATGGCGATGACCGCCACCGCGCCCAGGTCATCGACAATCGCCAGGGCTGTGAGAAAGACTTTGAGTCCCAGGGGGACCCGGGGACCGAGGAGCGCCAGGATGCCGAGGGCGAAGGCGATGTCGGTGGCCATGGGGACCCCCCAGCCACGCTGGTACTCGCCCCCCTGGTTTACCAGCAGGTACAGCCCCGCTGGCAGCAGCATCCCGCCAATGGCGGCGGCAATCGGTAAGGCCGCCTGACGAGGTGAGGCGAGTTCCCCCACCTGGACTTCCCGTTTGATCTCCAGCCCCACAAAGAGGAAGAAGAGGACCATCAGGCCATCGTTGATCCAGTAGTGCAGATCGTGGGCCAAATGGAGCTTCATGAAGTGGATGTCGAGATGGGTGTGCCACAGGTCGTGGTAGGACTGCGCGAAGGGGGAGTTCGCCCAGATCAGCGCCACGATGGTGCAGAGCAGCAAGAGCATGCCGCTCGCTGACTCGGTGGCGAAGAACTCCTGGAACGGATTGGAGGGGCGACTCAGATGAAGGGGAACTTCCCCGGTCGTGGCACTGGATGAGCCCATGGAGTACAGCAGCCTTCCGTGGCGGGGTTGCGCGCCTCTCTGCGCGGGGCCATTCTACATATCCCTTAATCAGCCTAAAACGTTGCCTGTCTTTCAGCCCTGTAGCGGCCAGCCGAGACGGTCCATCAGCGCGACTTCCCAGGTGGGATCAGTGAGGGGCCAGTGCGATGCGAGGACAGCGAGGTCACCGGTCTCCAGCGCGGTCCACATCAGCTGTCCCGGACTGCCGGGTTCCCCGGGACATTCCCAGCGACTTCCCGCCACCCGCTGATACCACGCCAGCAGTGTCGGGCAGCCTCGCGCTGCGGCTTCGGTCCGTACTCGCGCCATCAGTTCTTCCGCCGCGAGCGACTCTGGTGCGTGGGGAAGCAGGGCGCATTGCACCTGCCAGCCCTGAAGGTGTCCGGCAACCTGTTGCGCGAGACCGAGTATGTCAGGCGATGCTGATGCCAGCACCCGCGCGGGCAAGTCCGACGACAACAGGTAACCGTAGCGACGCGCCATCGCCCGAAGAAGCCTGGAGGGCAGCCGCCAGGACCGGGGGTCCTGGCCGGTCGTGGCGAGTTCACGCTCCAGTGCCTGCAGTTCTTCCGCGACCTCGGCGATGCCGGCACACAGCACCATCAGCGCACGCCATCCCATCGCGAATCCGGCGCAAAAAAGTTGGGATGTCGGCGCAGATTTGTGGCGAGTGGCGGCATCACTCCTCCTGCATACGCCCCCGCAGTGAAACAGGGGCCGCCAGGGGAGGGACGCCATGTCGACATCACAGTCCACCAGAGAATGCGATCCGGAAGGGGAGGAGTGGTCGGGGTACACCCAGGATGCTGAGGTTCTGCGCCAGTGCCGACTGGTGCTGCGTCAGGACAGCTCCCGGGACTGGAGCATCGGAGCGCTGGCGCAGCGTCTCCACATCGCACCGGGACGCATCGGGCAGATTCTGACGGCGGCAGGCTTCGATCTCCCTGCTGAGGGCTAAGCCTGCCCACTGTCGCCAGACGCCTCGTCGCGCTTCTTGGGTTTGCGCCCCCGCTTCCCGATGCCCTTCACGTCCTTGACTTCCACGAAGTTCAGGATGGTGGAGAGCTTGAAGCGTCGCTGATTCCCCGGAGTCCGGATGCACTCCAGGAGTCCCTGGTTGGTGTAGCGGCGGACCGTGGTCTTACAGACATTCAGGATAGTGGCGGCTTCTTCCAGAGAGACGACGGGGTCGAGGAGTTCCTCGATCAGCTCTTCGCGCTTTTGTTTGGGGGAAGGGCGTCGGGTTCGGCGCGCTTCCTCTTCACGACGCGCCATGTGCTCCGTGTCGAAGAGGGTCGTTTGCTCCACTGCGGTGGCCACGACCGTCGGGGCTGGGAGAGGTGCCTCCACCGGCACATAAGCCGCCTCTTCCACCTCCGGGAGCGCTTCGACATACTCGTCATCGACTCCGGGCACCATCGCGAGGGCGGCCGTCTCCGTGGGGAACTCGACCATAGCGGGTGCTACAGAGAGCGCTTCAGCGCGTGGGACCTCAGTGGCTTCCGGTGGGGCGGAGGCCTGGCGCAGCAGGGCTGCTTCATCGTGGGGCGCGATCCGGGGCGCGGTCTGCTGCAGGAGGACTTTCCGCTCCCGCTCGATTTCCGCCTGGACTTCCGGGGTTAGGGGCTGGATGTCGGAGTCGAGTTCCGCCAGGTCATCAAGTCGCAGTACCCGGGGGGCCGGGTCGGCGGTGTCGCGACGCATAGGGCGTGGCGGCGCAGTCTGCGGCTGCGGTTCCGGCCGGGCAATGACATCGCTCAGGCGTGGTGCATGGTCCGGGGCGGGATGCGGTACCCGATGGGCGCTATCGGGCGTGGCGGGGCTGGGCTGTTCCAGGGCCTGGGCCGGCAGGGGGAGTCCGGAGGTGGGGTCCTTCGGCATCGCCGGGGCCTCCCCACGCGCCACCGCCTCCTCCTGCTTCTGCAGCATCCGCCGTGTCTCACGCTGGACATAGCGTCGCCATTCACTGATGGAGACTGGTTCCGGCTTCGGATCACGTCCCGCCATCGTTGCACCCCTTCGCGTTAGTCCCTGGCACCCCGCTGGCAAAGTGCGGGGCTGGGAAAATAGTATAAGGTTGCCCCGAGTCCCGTGCCAGCCAAATGCCCGTTACAAGCACTTGCACTTTCCACAGGCCTTGTCGTAAAATCAAACCGCTCCCACAGTATTTCGTGGTTCCCGGCCGGTGGCACTGGCCACCAGCGGGTATCATGTAGCTACCGCGCCGTGCGGCATCGCTGAGTCTTCGAGGGCATCATGCGTAGCCTGACATCATGGCACTCCCGGACCCTCCTGCTAGGCGTATGCGCCCTGCTGCTGGCGGGTTGTGGGGGCGAGAAGCTCGCGATCACGTCGCCCGACGTGCCTGGGCAACAGTTGACCAATCCTGATCCGGGGAATGGCGTGGATGGGACTTTTATCCCGTACATCCCGCCGCCCACCGATCAGGGAGGCAAGGACCCCATCCCGGCCTTCACCGATCCGGGCATGACGAGCCAGTCGGGGCAGAACTCCGACGGCACCGGCCTCGGCAATCCGGTCTACACCCCGAATGATTCCGGCCTCGACCTCCTGCTGGATGTCCAGTTCCCGGCAGGTGGTGGCTTCACGGTTGATGTCGAAGGCTCCGATGGCAAAACCCGCCTCTTCAACAGCGAGGATGGCGGCCTCGTCGGACCCGGCTTCACCACCGGCGGTGCGCCTGGGCCCTCCTTCGACCCTGGCACCGGGGTCCTCCAGATCCCCCTCACCATGGGCACCGACGCGAGTGTCTACCTGACGGTCACCATTTCCACCGGCCAGGAGCAGACAAACGAGTCGCATACCATCCGGCTGCCGCAGGGCTGGACGCCCCTCGACCCGAACATGGGTGGGACTGGCGCCCAGATGTTCTAGCGCTCCCGAGCGCCAGGACCTTGTGGCAACGCAAGAGTTGTTTACAACCTCGCCCCCCGGATCGCCGGGGGGTGTTGCTTTTGCTGGGTGATGGCACGGCACTGCGACAGATGTCTGACACTCCCCGGAGGGCTTGGCGATGTCCTGGGATGATGAATGGCAGCAGTTGTTGCCGATGCTGGGGAGTCTGCCGGAGCTGATCGCGCTGGTGTGCCTGTTCGTGCTGAACAACGCGCTCTGGATGCGACTTCTCTTTCAGTGGCAGGACCAAGGGAGTCGGGCACTCTGGGAAGGGGTCCGGCAACTCACACTACTCACTCAAGAGGTGAGTCAGATCCGGGAATGGCTGGTGTTTCAGACAGAAATGCTGGAGGCGGGTCAGGAGGCGGTGGAATATGAGGACAAATTGTGACCGTTTGTGGAGAGGATCAGGGCTATCGTGCTGTCATCGCCATCGGAAGACTTCGCACTAAACAAATGCGTAGTACCTTTGGTGCATGACGCCCATGCTTGACCATCCCAGACTCCTCCTCACCCTCGACCCCGACCAGGCCCAGGCCGCCGCCATGGTGGACCGGCACCTGCTGGTTGTCGCGGGACCGGGAGCGGGCAAAACCCGGGTGGTCATCGGACGCATCCAGCACCTCCTGACCCACGGTGATGCCGCCGGGCAGCCGGTGGCCCCCTCGGAAATCTGCTGCATCACCTTTACCAACAAAGCCTGCTCCGAAATCGTGGCGCGCATCCGCGACCACTTCCCCGCTGAAGCGGAAGAGATTACAGTCCGGACGTTCCATGGCCTCGCCCGGGAGATCGTGCAGCGCTTCCACGAAGTTGCGGACCTCCCCCGGCATTTCCACATCATCGACGAGGCCACGCAGGACGACATCCTCCAGTTCGCCTGCCGCAAACATCAGTTACGTCGCGACCCGCTGGTGCTGCGTCGCCTGAAGTCCCATCTGGATCTTGAAAAGAGCGCCATGCGCTATCCCCTGACGCATCCCCAGGCGAAGGGGGCCGCCCTGGAGGAACTCCCCCGGCTCTATACCTACTACCAGTCGTTCTTGCGGGATCATGGGATTCTCGATTTCAACGACCTGCTGCTGGCGGCGATCCAGATTCTGATGGGCTCCCGGGAGGCGGTCCGCTGGGTGCAGGGACGCTGTCGGTTTTTGCTGCTCGATGAGTTCCAGGATGTCAATCAGGCGCAGTACGAGCTGATCCGGTTGCTGGCGGGACCCTCAATGACGGTCCTGGCAGTGGCCGATGGCAACCAGATGATCTATGGCTGGCGGGGGTCTAACTCGGCGTACCTGCATCTGTTTCGCCGGGAGTTCGAGGCGGAAGTCATCGAACTGACTCGCAACTACCGGGCGGCGGAGGACCTGCAGGTCCTGGCGCGTCAGCTCATCCACCACAACACGCCGGATCGGCCGGTGCCGCCGCTGGCACCGACCCTCACAGACAAACATGCCACGCACTTCCAGTTGCTCGATGAAGACGAGGAAGTCCTGGCGATTCGCAAGGTGATCCAGGCAGCGCTCAAGAGCGACCCGACCCTGCAGTATCGCGACATCGCCATCCTCTACCGGACCCACGACATCGCGGATCGGCTGGAGCGGGATCTCGCGTTGGCCGACATTCCGGTGCAGCGGGTCCGGAAGCAGACCGAGGAACTGGCTGGGGGCATCGAGCATCTGGTGGCCTACCTGCGGCTGTCGCAGCATCTGTTTGACTGGGACCTCTATCGCGCGATGGAGTATCCGCGTCGGCTCCTCTCCCCCTGGGAAAATCTCTGGGTGAATCAGGCGCATCAGGCTGCCGAACTGCCGCTGCTCGATCTGCTCAGCGGCGAATTGCCCTCCACCATCAGCCCGCTCTCACAGGGGAAGCTCCGCCGGTTCGCGACTCTGGTGCGGGAGCTCCACGCCCACGAAGCGACTCAGGCGCCCTCTGCCTTTTTTAAACAACTGGTCGCTTCATTGGGTGAGTTTCGCTCACCCTTCACCGAGGACGAAGAAAACGCACTGCTGGAGCGCCTGCAGCAGGGAGATGGGCAGGAGCAGGAGACCATCGCCGGGATGCATCAGTTCCTTCGGGAAAGTCCCACCGGACGCTTCCTGGTGGTCCACAACGGCACGGTTACCGGCTTGCTGGCCGCGCTGATCAGTCGGGAAGCGATCCGGGAGTATCTTCATCGGCAGATGGCTGTCGGGACCTGCGAACTGATGCATCAGTCGCAGTGGGAAAAGCTTGCCGCCGATGCCAGAGGTGCGGAAGTCTGTGTCCTGACCCTCGGACTCTCAGCGGAGCAGGACACGCTGATGCGTCAGCGAGCCGGCGAGGCGAGTCTCAGCGGTCCCTGGCTGACGCTGGCCCCGCAACCGCCGTTTCCGGGGGAGTCGTTTGAGGTCGCCCTCGATGTCTGGGGCTGGTGGGCGTGGTGCCTGGCGCAGCCGCTCACTCCCCTGACCGGCGATGGGGTCTACATCGATCTGGAAACCACCGGCAAAGAACCTTACCGCTGTCACCTGCTGGAAGTGGCAGCCCTGCGAGTCGATCTGGCGACCGGCGCAGTCCGGGATCGGTATCAGACATTCGTGCAACCACCGGGCACGATTCCCTCGAAGGTCCAGGAAATCACCGGCATTACCGAGGCCATGGTGGCCGAAGCGCCGCAGGCCGGGCGGGTGCTGCCGCAGGTCCTGGAGTTCATCGGGACCCTGCCGCTCATCGGCCATAACCTCGAGGGCTTCGACCTGCCGATCCTGCGTCGGTACGCCCAGCATCTGGCGCAGGTCGAGCTGACGAATCTCCCGGTCGACACGCTGCGCTGGGCGCGGGAGTTGTTGCCGCGACAGAGCCATTCCCAGGAAGCCCTCTGCCAGCGTTTCGGACTCGCCCCGCCGGAGGGAGGGCAGCACCATCGCGCGATGGTCGATGTGGAGTTGCTGCATCAGTTGGTGCCGCATCTGACCCGACTGGATGCCATCAAGCGGGGTCTTCTCTTCAGCCAGACCGCCCTCGTCCTGCTGGCCCTGGCGAGCTACCAGGATGAAACCGCGCCGGATGCCCTTCGCATCGCGATCCGGGAAGCTGGCAAGCGGATTCTGCAGCGTCATGAAGAAGACGACCGGGATCTGGCGATGCTCATCGGACGTCACTTCACGGAATTCCAGGCGGCGCGACTCGTGGCGCTTCTCAAGCTCCTCCAGGAAGAGCCCCTGGGGGATGATGCGGCGTATGACCGCTTTGCGCGGCATGTCGCGGCGTTGCGGGAGCAGATGCTCCGCTTCGAGGAAGCGCATCCGACCGAAGGGGTCCGGGAGTTCCTGCAGTTTCACTATCTCCTGAGTGATCAGGACTTTCTCTCCAGCGAAAACACGGTCAAGCTCCTGACTGTTCATGCGGCGAAGGGCCTGGAGTTCGAGGTAGTGATCATTGTGGGCCTGGAGCAGGGGAGCTTCCCGCATCACCTTGCGATTCGGCATCTGTCCCGCATCGAGGAAGAACGTCGCCTGCTCTATGTCGCCCTCACCCGGGCGCGACGCAAGGTCTATCTCACCAGCGTCGAGACGCGACACGGACGGTATCGTCCGCCGAGCATGTTTCTGCGGGAGCTGCCGCGTCAGGTGTTGCGACGCTTCCGGTCAGACAAGCTGAACCGTCGACGGGGCCGTGCGGCCTGAGTCCGGTTCAGGGTCGATTAGGTTTGTTGAATCGCAGGCGGACCGCTGGCTGGATGGTATGGATGTCGTTCGCGACGCACTCTCACGCAAAGGGGTATCGACCCATGAAGAACTGGTCTCCTGAACGCAAGCGCATCGTGATTCTCATCGGCGCGCTCGCCCTGCTGGTCATGACGATGCAGGTAGTGACGGTGGGGCAACGCCTCGCCAGTCTGTAGCTCCAGGGCTGTCAAGTATCTGAATCACGCCCCCCGGGCTTGCTGATGGGGGGCCGGTCACCCGGCATGACTGCCCGCGATCAAGGGTCGATGGGTCCATGAACTCCCGGTGGCTGGTCCGGCCCGTTGTCAGCGCCTGGGGGCGCGTGCTGTTTTGTGCTGCTGATGTGTGATGGTGTCGCAGCAAGCCACGCCGTTACCGCTGAGGGACTGCTCTGATGGACCGCGGCGCTTGCGCCGCTTCTTCAAAAATGCGATCCCCTAAGTGGCCCCCGGTCGCTGCGCCATTCCCCGATCAAGCCCCCGGTCGCTGCGCGACCACCCCCTAAGCGGCCCCCGATCGCTGCGCGACCACCCCCGCAAGCGGGGGGGGGGAGGGAAGGTGTGCAAAAGCTCAGAGGGGCGACCGGGGGTCGCCCCTCCGAAAGTCGATGAATCATCTGGTGGGTCGACCTCCAGGTCGATGGGTGCTGGGACTTCAGTCCCCGACACACCAGCGCATGGACCCGTACGGACCAGACATCACGTCCCAGGTCTAAAGACCTGGTGTCCGGCGCAGCCGCCGGGGGCCTCCTGTCGTGACCGCACCTACGCCACCTGCAGCAACCCATGGCGCTTGTATACTCGGGGGACGACACCAGCAGCCTGTCGGAGCGACAGCCTGCCTGCCAGGGGAGGGGACACCACCATGAGTCTGCGCGGCAAAGTCATCAAGCTCGGTGACAACATCGACACCGACCTCATCATTCCGGCCCGCTACTGCAACATGTTTAAGGAAGAGGAACTCGGACCCCATGCGCTGGCCGGGATCGAAGAGCAATATGTCGCGAAGCATGTGGCGCGGGGCGACATCCTGGTGGCCGGCAGCAACTTCGGCTGCGGGTCCTCCCGGGAAGCCGCGCCGGTCAGCCTCAAGGGGGCCGGTTTCGCCTGTGTCATCGCTGATTCCTTCGCACGCATCTTCTACCGCAACTCCTTCAACATCGGGCTGCCGATTCTGGAGTGCCCGGAGGCCGCGATAGGGATCAGCCAGGGGGATGACGTCGAGATCGATCTCGCCTCCGGGGTCATCACGAACCACACCACCGGTACGAGCTACCAGGCCGCACCCTTTCCCCCCTTCATCCAGGAGCTGGTGCAGGCGGGGGGCATGGTCAACTATGTGCGTCAGCGCCTGGAAGCGCAGGCGGTCCCGGCAGAGTAATCCGTCGACGCAGCCCGGCGGCCATCAGGACAGGTCCCTAACAACGCACATCGCCCCCGGGGAGTCATCCGGGGGCGATGCTGGTTCTCAGGCCGGGCTTATGGGGCTCCCTGTCAGCCTGGTGCGGGTGGCAGCGCAAGGAGGCGTGGATCATCGCCGGGTGCAGGAAGTCGGGAAGGTCAGGCACAGACTGCATCCCTGCTCCTGGCGTGTCCCACATGAGGAACCTACGGGGGCGGCGCTTAATATGTCAAGAGAGTTGACACGAATTTTGGCGGCAATGGCCCTTTCAGCGCCTGTGCTTTAATCACTCTGAATGCCAGAGAGTGCCTCATTGCCGCCGGCGCCGCCGCCTCTTGATCCGCACCGGCCGCAGCCGGTGATTCAGCTACGCCATGTCACCTGCGGCTATGGGACGGTCCCGATCCTGCGGGATCTTTCCTTTGACATCTGCGAGGGCGAAGTCTTCGTCATCATCGGGGGGTCCGGGAGCGGAAAAACCACGCTATTGCGGACCCTCATCGGCTTTGCCCAGGTGCTGGAGGGGGACCTCTGGATTCTGGGGCAGCACGTGACGACCCTGCGGGAGTCGGCCTGGAGTCGCATTCGCGAGCGGATGGGCATGGTGTTCCAGAAGGCCGCCCTCTTTGACAGCCTGACGGTGTACGAAAATGTCGCCTTCCCTCTGGTCGAGCGCTACCCGAAGATGAAGCCCAAGGAAGTGGCGCAGCGGGTCTTCGACATCCTGGACAGTGTCAATCTCGGCGGGACCGAATCGCTCTATCCCAATGAGATTTCCGGCGGTCAGGCCAAGCGGGTCGGGCTGGCCCGGGCACTCATTGATAAGCCAAAGATTCTGCTGTACGACGAGCCAACCTCGGGCCTCGACCCGGTGATGACCGCGAATGTCGATGGTCTGATCCTGCAGGCGAAGGCGCAGTACGAGGTCACGAGTGTGGTGGTGAGTCACGACATGAACAGCGTCTGGCGCATTGCCGACCGCGTGGTGGTCCTGCATGAGCGTCGGCTGCTCGCACTGGGGACACCGGAAGACATACAGTCGCATCCGGACGACGAATTGCAGCAGTTCATCGGGGGGCGACTCCCGTCGGACAATCCGCTGGGACAGGTGCTGGAGCAGTACGGTCATCAGCGACCCTCCATGAGGGAGCGTCGGCTATGACGCCAGTGCGGGAAGTCTGCGACAATCGCCTGCACTGGGTGCCAGCCGCGGCCTGCTGGAAGGCCGTCGCCGGGAAGGAGTCCCCATGAGCTCGCGCGCGGTTCTGTCGCCCAGCGCCAAAGTCGGCATCACCACCGTGGCGGTCACCATCGTCGTGATCATGGTGGGCTTTTTCTTTGGCTGGTGGACCCGCAAGAGCAAAGATGGTTTTGAGCTCTGGATTCACTTCGACAACATCCGCGGTCTGACCCGGGACGCCGAGGTGCTGATTAACGGAGCTCCCGTAGGGCGGGTGATGTACTGGGATCCCGCCGAAGACAAGGGTCTGAATGTGCAGGTCCGGATCAACGACCCGAAGCTCCGGATTCATCAGAACGCTTCGGTGGTGATCACGGCGGAAAGCGTCCTGGGGAAAAAGGTCATCTCCATCACCCAGCCGACCTCCGGGATTCCGGTCTATGTTGAGGAGCCCGGTAAACCGCGACGCTGGTCAAATCCGCAGGAGCCGGTCTACCGCTTCGAAGCCGGGACGATGGCAGTCGGTAATCAGATTTTCCGGATGCTGGGGGCGAAGCCGATACGGCTGGGCGAGGTCATCTCGGTGACGCCCGACTCGCCGGGGCACGACCGGGTGACGCTGCGACTGGAAGGGGAGCCGATTCAGTCTGAGGAGTCGCTCTTTCCGAGCCGGATTGCGGGCGTGCCGGGGACGGTGGGGATGCTGTATCCGCCCGTGCCATCAGGGGAATATCTAAAAGGGACCAAAGAGCCGGAGGCTTCGGACATCATTTCGTCGGTGAACGATGTGGTCCGGGAGATCAACGGGCTCATCAGCACACTTTCGCCGCAGATTCAGTCCATCACAGGACACCTTGATGAGGTGCTGGTGAGTGTCCGGGACATGCTGGACAAGAATCAGGTCGATGCCCTGTTTACCGCGCTTGAGCGCGAACTGACCGATACCGGACGAAACATTGATCTCATCACCAACGACCTGCGGGGGCTGATCTCCTCGACGGAGCCCGGGTTGCTGCGGACCCTGGGACATGCCGAAGCTTCGGCGGCCAATGTGGAGTCCATCACGGGTGAGATGAGCAGCTTCATCGCGGATCCGGCCAAGCGGGCGCAGATCGAGAGCATGTTGACACAACTGGAGCAAAGCTCCGCGCGGATCAACGCCATCCTGGAGGACATCGAGTCGCTGACCGGCGATGAGCAGGTTCAGACCGATCTCAAAGGGACCATTTCCACCGCCCGGTCGGTGCTGCAGCAGGCAGACACCACGCTGCAAAAAGTGAATCAGGCCACCGCCTCCCTGGGGGGGCATGAGCTTGGGGTGATGCTGCGACAGCGCTACGAAGTGGAGTCCCGGCAGTCGTACACCGATGCCCGGATCATGCTCGACAAGCCGAAGGAGTATCAGCTCTACCTGGGAGCGTCAGACATCGGCGAAGGGGGGAAGCTCGACCTGGGGTACGGGTGGTACCTGGGCGAGAACGTCGTGGCGCGCGGCGGGCTGCGACGGGGCAAGCCGGGTGTCGGGGCTGACCTCTACTTTGACCCCTTCCGGCTCTCCACGGATCTATATGACGCCAACGATCTGCGCCTCGACATCAACGGCACCTGGTTTTTCGATGACCAGCTGGGGCTCTATGTTGGGCTGGATGATGTGCTGGACGAGGGGACCGACCGGGTGAATGTCGGTGCGACGCTGAAATTCTAGCGCCGCCCGAGTCGGAAGGAGAGACGGTCCTGGCGACGCCAGATGCCACCGCTGCCGCCCCGCCTGTCCCCACCAGACGTCCCTGGGGCGTGCTGCTCTTGCTGCTCGGGCTCCTGCTGGTTGGGGGCCTGACCTGGCGTCTGTTGATCTCGCCTCAAGCCGTGATTCGCGCGCTCATCGCCCAGGGAGTGCCGATGCTGGAAGCCCAGACCGGACTCCTCTGGGAATACAACCCGCAGTCGGTGACAGTCTTCGGCAACACCATCACGCTCCAGCAAGTACGCCTTCTGCTACCGGAAGATCGCACTCCCGTAGCGGAAGTAGACCGGCTGGTGATTCGGCTGCGGTGGCGGTCGCTGATTCAGCGGGATCCCCTGACTGGCAGCGCAGAGGTCGCCCGGAGTCTGCGGGGTGTCACGCTGGACGGCCTGCAGGTGCATGTGCGACGTACTGATGCGGGATTTGATCTGGTCGAGCATTTGCGACAACGTCCGCGCACCGGACCGACCCAGCCACTGACAGCATCGATCAGCATCCGTGGCGCAACGCTCCATTACACCGACTTTCCGCTGTTGCCTGATGGGTCGCGGGACTGGACCACGCCCCTCTCTTTCGCTGTGGGCTGGCAGGCGGATGGCCGACTACAGCAGGGAGTGCTGACCAACAGTGTGCTGCGAGTGACACCGGTCAGTGCGCGAGATGACGTGCTGCTGCTCGCGACGGGGGGTGCTGATTTCCAGCAGGGCTACAGCTTCACGCTGAGTCCTGATGTCTCCGTGGCTGACCTGGGGCGGGAGGGTTGGCTTGGTCCGTTGCTCCAGGTGCTCGGACCATCCGCAGAGTCCTATGGCGCGATGTTCACTGGCGGGAGTCTGACAGGGCAGGTCCTGGCGGTCGGGGATGTCAGCGGAGGGTTGCCTGAGACTGCCGGAGACCTCCGGGTGCGCAACCTCGTGGTGCGTCATGCCCTGCTGGGGGCCGAGGAAGCGCAAGTGGCGCTGGATGTCACGCTCCAGCCTGGTAAGTGGCGCATTACGCATGGCACATTGCACTACGGCTCGTGGGAACTGGCCTTTTTAGGGGCGGTGGACCCGACATCCGGGGACTGGCCAGTCGATCTGCGGTTTACCGCCATGGGGTTCGAGTTGCCTGAGATTCCGGTCCCGCTGCCCTTTGCGGAGAGCATCGGTTACCACGGACCCCTCACCGCCGCCGGCCAGGTGCAGGGGCCGATTGGCGATCCGGAAATCGTGGCAACCGTCCTGGGACCCCGGGTGCTGCTGGCGGGACAGCCCTTCGAGCTGTTGCCATCGACGGTCCGTTACCGGCGGCAGATTCTGCGCCTGCAGGCCACCGCCAGGAGCGCAGGGCGGCAACTACTGGTTGCCGGGAGTGCCGACCTGGCAGGCCAGACATCAGGCTTTCAGATAGAGGCCCGGGAGCTGGAGGCGATGCTCGTGCGCAAAGCATTGCCGGCGTTCAGCACGGTGCCGCTGGAGGGGCCGCTGAATGCCGCCATCACTATCCTGAACTCGCCAGGGGAGCCGACCTGGACGGATATCCAGCTGGCGAGTCGACAGGGGACCTTTGCTGGTGCCCCCTATGGCGCGATGCTCGGCAAGCTCCGTCTGGCGGGGGAAGCAGTAGATATCCAGCGGGTCATGCTCACACTCCCCGATGGAGCCCCGGGTGCGATTCACGCGCAGGGGACCTGGACACCCGGGGGAGATCTGCAGCTGCATGCGGAGTGGGGTGGTCTTGACCTCGCACGCTATCTGCCGGGAGGGTACCTCCGGGGTGAGGGCTTCGGGAGACTGGACCTGCGCGGCACCGACATCGCGCCGGAGGGCGACTTCACCCTCCAGGTGCTCGATGGTTCGCTGGGCAGCTTTCCGTTTCAGCGTCTACGGCAGACTGGACGATTGTCGGAAAGTCGACTGGAGCTGACTGATGGGACGCTCGTGCTGGAGCGGGGCAATGTGTCGCTGCATGGCGTGATTGATCTGGCGGCGACTGAACAGGTGTCGCTGCAGCTGGATTGCTCGCAGCTGGGCGGGCTGAGCTTCGGGCCAGTCGATGTGCGATCCGTGTCCGGCGAGTTGACGCTCCGTGGTCCCCTGACGAATCTGAAGCTGGAGCAGCGAGTGCATGGGGAAATCGAAGTGGCCGGGCTGGAGTGTACGGCGACTGCGGCGCATCCACTGGAACTGACGCTGTCGCAGATGGGGATCCAGACCGCCATGACCCCCATGTCCTGGCTGGGACTGTATGACCAATGGAGCCGTGTGGCCCCAACTATTCGTCAGGACTGGGTGCTGAGCCATCAGGGAGCGATTCATGTCGCCCCCACCGGGATGAACACAACATTTGATCCGCACTTGTCCGCCGCGATTCGCAAGGCCGCTCCCACCCTGGGACATCTGATGCTTGAGGCAGATGAGGAGTCCGCCGACGTGTTGCCTGTCACAGGCGATGTGATCCTGGCGGGAGGCTGGGAGGGTCGCAATGGGGTCGCCCTGGGAGAGACATCGCTCACCAGCGAGCTGCTTCAAATTGGTCCCACGCGACTGACGCAGGTAACCGGGAGACTGGGGCGCGAGGAACCGGGGCCGCTGCAGGTTGCGCTCCGGGGATCGCGGGAGGAGTCGGCGTTCAGCGTCGAGGGGACACTGACACCGGCGGCGATCCTGGGGGAGAGTCCGCTGGACCTTCACCTCGCGCTGGATCACTGGCCCCTGTCAACCGTCGTCGCCCTCACCGCGCCAGGAATCGCCCCGCAGATTGATGGGCTCCTGACGGGCGGCGGACGCCTGCAGGGTCCGCTGGCAGCGCTGGAAACCACACCCGCCACGGCAGGGGCTCCGGGGCATCTCCATTTCGCGCTGCATGATGGACGGCTGGGCGAGTTGCGCGACATCACCGGAGATCTCGTGATGGCGTTGCGTGAAGGGGAGTTTCGTTTACACGAGCTGGCCCTGACCGGAGCAGAGGACTTCCGGGTCCGGGGACAGGGGACCATTTATCTGGCGTCGGACCGTTTCAGTGATTCCCGGGCAGTGTTCAACATGAGCGGGTTGCCGCTGGAGCGACTCCGTCCGCTGTTCGGCGAGAACCCACCGGAGATGAGCGGGCTGCTGGAATGCAGCGCGCAGTACGCCTCCCTCAACGGGATTCCCGGGATCCAGGGGCTTCTCAGCATTCAGGCCCCGCGAATCGGATTACTACAGCTTGATCGTCTCCAGGCCCTGCTGCTGTACAACCCATTCACGCGACGACTCACCATCGAGCGGGAACGTCCGCTGTTTGTTGAGAAGCAGAGCTACCGGCTCCTGATGCACGGGCGCGTGGATTTTCCGGAGGATCAGTCGCCGCAGCTGTCGCTGGAACTGGAGACACCGGCATCACAGGCGATGCTGCCCGTAGCGGCGGTCATCAAGCCGAACGAATACTACTCCGCGCAAGGGGGGATGGAGTCGCTCTTCCTGAGAGTTCGCGGCACCCTGCTACAGCCTCGACTCTATGGCGACGCCGAGATCAGCCTGAGCGATATCCGGTGGCTCGGCCAGCCGGTGCTGGCGAAAGCGGAGGGGACGCTCCACTTTGATGAACAGGTCCTGCTGCTGGAGGACCGGCAGTTCTGGATCGAGAACAGTGATGGTGGAAAGACCGGGCGTCTGGCACTGGAAGGACGCCTGGACCTGGGGGCGTTGCTCGGCGCACAGGCGACCCGGGAACTCGGCGCGGTCCGCCTGCGCCCCGCATCACCGGGGGCGGTCCTGCCGCTAACCGGTTTCGGTCTCCACGCCGGACTCATGGTGCCCGAGCCCGGAGCCCCAGGGGCGGGACGTCCCCTGGGACTCCGGCTCTCCGGGGAAGAATTGCTGCTCACTGGCGACATCGCGCTGGGTTCCGGCAGTGTCGACATCGGTGGCCTCACACGCCTAGCGGCGACGCCGGCAAATCTGGCGAGCCGGGAAGGGGTCGCGGGCAGCAGCGCCACGCGAGTCCCCGGCCCGATGGTGTCGTTCGATGTTGGGATGTCGATTCCCGAAGGCTTTCAGGTGACTGGTCCGACGGGGCTCAAGATGACTTTGGCGGCAGGACGGGTGCAGGTCACTGGTAACCTGTTGACTCCCAGCATCGTGGGAACCATCTCCGCCCGGAGTGGGAGTCTGGGAGTGCTCGGGAAAGAGTTCCGTCTGGTGGAACCGGCGGTGCTGACCTTCAACAGCCTCTACGGTCTCGATCCGCTGATCCAGGCCCGGGCAGAAACCCGGGTGGATACGACAGACCCCTCATCGCTTGGCGGACGACGAACGGTCATCATCACGGTCACAGTGAACGCCCAGTTCCAGGACCTCGGGGAGAGCAACACGCCGGGGTTGTCGTTCAGCAGCAACGATCCGCAGTACGGCACCGCAAGCCAGATTCTGGCACTCCTGGCGGGCTTCGGTGGAGATCGTCCGCAACTGGCTGGCGTGGATGATCCCCTGGGAGAGCGGCTCCTCAAGGGCTTGGGAAATGCCGCAGTCAGTATTCCGGGACAAGTGGTGGGTCAGTTCTTTGAGGAAGAGGGCTTTCGTCGGTTTCTCATTGGCACCAATGTCGATGGGGACCTCTTCATCGATGCTGAGTACGAGCTGTACAAGCAATTCTCCGTGGACTACCGGCAGGAGTTTGGGGTGGACCGCGACTGGGAAGCGGGAGTCCGCTATGAGTTCCGGAATAACTCGTACTTCCGGCTCGGGACCAACGAAGACTACGACTTCATCGCCGCGCTGGAATACCGGATTCCGTTGGGGACCCGTCAGGTGAAGGCGAGTCGGCGAGAGATAGCGGAAGAAGAGGCCGCACTGGCGGCTCGGGAAGCGGACCGGGATGCGGCGGCGCAGGCACCAGTCGATCCAGCGGGCGTCCGGGATGACAATGCCACGATCGAGGAGTTGCCCGGCGCCCCAGAGGTGATCTCTGAGGCGCGGGAGCAGACCGAACGTCATCTGGAGGAGATACAGGAGCAGGAATGAATCGGGTACGATGCCCGAGGTCCTCACTCCCCCGCTGTCCGGAGCGCCAGTCGCCATGATGATCATCTTCTCGGTCACGCCCTTTGGGGTCGGTGAGCATCTTTCGGAGCAGGTCGCCCGGGCGGTGAAAATCGTGGCGGAGTCCGGGTTGCCCTATCAGGTGACGCCCATGGGGACGATCATCGAAGGGGAGTGGGACGCGGTGATGGCAGTGGTGAATCAGTGCCGGCTGGCCATCCTGGAGGAATGTCCGCGGGTCGCCATTAAATGCTGGATCGATGATAAACAGGGTGTCACAGACTCCATGGGCCACAAAACTCAGGTCTTGCAGGAGCGTCTGGGGATGCCCCTGAAAGTCACCCCCGGGTAGGCCGCTATACTGTCAGGCCGCGATGACGGCAGGCGCGATTTCGGGCGGTGGCCCATGTCTGGTGCAGACAACGCTGCCATATCGTCAGGACACCGACCGCACTTCCCGGTGTCGAGGCGCGGGACCACAGCGCTCTCCAATGCGAGCGTCGCGCAGCAGCAGCCTTCTGATTCCACGTACTGCCGGCGGATCAACCGGAGCCGGCGATGAGGAGCATGCATGACCGAGGGAACGCACGAGGATCAGTTACGGGAAGCCGTACTGATGCTCAAGGGGTGGCTGGAGCATCTGGATCCGACTGTCGAGATTGACGGTCTGGAGACAGATGAGGAAATCGTGCTGGATGTCGATGCGGACCAGATGGGTCTGGTGATCGGCCGTAAGGGGAGCGTGCTGGAGTCCCTCCAGTACCTGATGAACGTCATCATGTTCCGGCGCTACGAGAATCCAAAGCCGATTCACCTGGATGCCCAGGGCTACCGCGCCAAGAAGGAACAGTTACTCAAGAGCCAGCTCCTCGATGCCCGGGACCAGGTGATGGCCCGCAATCGTGAGCAGGCCCTGCCACCTATGAGCGCAGCGGACCGCAAGCTGGTCCACTCGCTGGCCCGGGATATCCCCGGCATCGCGACCGTCTCCAAGGGGCTGGGGGCGAATCGCCTCCTCTTCGTGGTCCCCGAAGCGATGGAAGAAGAATTCACCAATCTGCCGGATCACAAAGTCCGCTTTCCCCGCTTCGATGATGATCGCGGTCGGGGAGGACGTCCTGGCGGTCGTCCTGGTGGCGGTGGTGGCGGCTATCGCGGTGGTGGTGGCAGCTATCGGGGCGATGGCTCCGGTGGGGGCTACCGCGGCAGTGGCGGCGGTGGCTATCGCGGCGGTGGGGGCGGCGGACGTCCCGGTGGGGGCGGCGGGTACCGCGGCGGCGGTGGTGGTGGCTATCGCGGTGGCGGCGACCAGGGTCCCCGCTAGCGATCCACACACAATCGACTCAGTGGCAACGGCAGGAGTTACTCCTGCCGTGGCGCGTTTATCGAGACCTGCTCAGCCGCGGCCAGGGTCATGGGCCAGGTGAGTCCCCACATGCTCGCCTGCGGTGCAGCAACCTGGATGCTCCCGCTCCCTTCTTCCGGGAGCGACACAATCTGACGCTGAAACAGCACGCTCGCCTGCGTTCCATTAAAGGCCAGGTCCAGCGGGTAATCGCGACGTTGCGCGTTGTAATCCCCCATCAGCACCGCTGGCGTTGACCAGGTCGCGCCGGTATCGCTACTCCGGGTCCACTGCAGCTGATGAGCGTCCGGAACCACGATCTCGTTGGCATCGAGGGCATACACCAACAGCAACTGTTGCTGACTGCGTGCGAGTTGCGGCTGAGCAGTCGCGATGCCAGTGATGCTGCTTAACGGTGAGGCGACCTCTCGCCAGGGCCCCGGTCCATCGGCGACCAGGACCGTCAGGTCGTAGCCGCGCAGTTCCCCCGCTTGCGGTGGTCCCCAATGACCAATGGCGACCGCCCAGCCCCCCTGGGCATCGACCGCCGCGACCGGTCGCTCGGTGAATTGCCCCGGGATGACCGGCATCAGGATCTCTGGCGAGTCTGGTGGAGTCTGGTGCCAGTCGAAGCGCCAGGCGAGGACCGCACTGTCGACTTCCCGCTGGCTCGACTCGACCCGTGGTGGCGCTTCGGCCCGGAGGGTGAGGAGAGTCGTACCCGCCGGTCCGATCCGGACATCGGGAGGTTGCCAGGTCTGCCAGTCGCTGGAGCGTCGCAGGCCCGGTCCCGGCACAAACTCGACACTCGCCGCATCAGCGGTGAAGCACTGGATGCCTGAAGCTCCGAGGTTGTCGGTCCAGGGGATCACCAGCATCACCAGATCGTGATTTGTCGCGAGGATGGGGAACGTCGGAGTCCCGGGGAGCGCGGAGTCCGGGATGCTCCACGACTGCCAGGCATCGCCGGGAGCGCCACGAAAGACGGTCACTTGCGATTGCCCCTCCCGCATCTCCCGAACCGCCACCCAGGTACGCGGAGATTCATCCGCGCTGGCGCCGTGAGTCCAGATCACCGAAGGCTGCACCTGTCCAACAACCGGTCCGGGCTCCGGGTGGCTGGTGACCGGCTCGCGCCTGGTGGCGGTGGCTGTTCCGAAAGCGACCGTCGTCTGATCGAGGGCCAGATACGCCGTCAGCAATCGGCCATCGGGGAGGGCGGCGAACTGTCGACGGGGATACCGGGCGGCCAGCAATGCCGGAGGCAAATCCGGGTCGGTGAGCTTCAGCAGGAGGCCCCCCGGAGGGACCAGCGCGACTTGCATAGTCGTGGGGACCACGGTGGCGGACATTAGCCGGGTATGACCACGTTTGCGCTCGCGATCCGTACGCACCACCAGCATGGCGAGCAATGCTACGAGCAGGAGCGGCACACCGAAGGCGAGGAGCGAGCGCTTCATGGAGGGGCATTATGGAGTCGTGGGCGGTGCGATGTGCGCGAGGATAAGCTCATGCGCGTCGGGACGCCCTTCGGTGGCATCGCGATAGAGCGCCAGCCAGCCGCCATCCGGGCTGGCGGCCAGTCCCAGGAGGAGCTCCATCCCGGTGTCCCCATCGCCGAGATTCAGGAAGCTGGTGCGAGTCGGACGCTGGGAGCGGGAAGTGAGGAGGACGAAGCGGAGGTCCGGTGCCGCAGCAACCGGACGGCTCTCGCTCCAGGCGAGCAGGCGGGTCGGGCCTTGCCGTGCCAGCATGACCGAATGCGCGCGGGATTCCGTCTGATGGTCATTGAAGTCCCCCTCGGAATCCCAGGACCCATCTGGCCGCAGTCGCCAGAGGACCGGCTCCCGCGACCAGGCATTGATCTCATGGAGGCCTGCGATCTTGTGTCGCTTCAGCTTGTCCCGCCAGGCCGCCGACTGGAAACGGACCACCGCCTGTGTGGCGGCGATGCTGACTTCGCCGCTCGGACCGACTGTCAGTTGTGGTTCAGCCTGCCAGAACCGCTCCTGCGGCTGATCGAGCATCCGGCTGGGCTCGAACGCCAGGGTCGCCAGCGGAGCGCGTGTGACATAGAGAAAGAGTCCTCGGTCGGGAAAACGACGTCCATCGGTGTAGGCGACATAGAGCCAGTCGCCGGTGACCCCGGCGCTGAAGGCCCCTTTCGACGCACCGGTGGGGTCATCATCGACTGGCAGCAACGCCGCAGGTTGGTCGCCTGCTGGCAGCGCCCGCCAGCAGCGGAGGTGATCGCGGGTCCGCTCCTGAGTTTCCTGCAGCAGCACCGCAACCTGACCGGGTCCCAGAACCACAGGTAACGGGAGACTCAGGCTCTGTCCCGGAGTGGCTATCAGATCAGGACAGGCGCGACTCCAGGCCGCACCGGCGTCATCAGACCGCAGCAGGGCCATGGAGGTGGTGCCGGTACTGCCGGGGGGCATCTGGTCTGGGACCGCGACCAGCGCCAGGAAGAGGACACCGTCCGCTGGATCCCGGGTCAGGGAGCCGTGAATCACCCGCTGTCGGGCGATGAGGGCCGAGGCCTCGATCGCCTGCGCGAACGTCTGCCCGCCATCGGCAGAGTGGGTGATCCAGATACTGCTTCCTGAGGGTCCCGACAGGGAAAACAAGACCCAGGCATCCTCGCCAGCGACCAGCAACTGGGAGCCCAGTCCACTGGTCGCGCAGATGGCCTGTGCGCCCGTCGGCTCCTGGTGCAACAGGAATCGCCGGGTGACCGGCGGCGGATCGGTGCGGGATGGGGTGGGGAGGAAGTCACTAAAAAGAGCCAGCGTCAGGGCGCAGAGCAGGAGTAACGTCGCGATGACAGGTCCGCGCCAGGCCATACAGCATTGTACGGGAGTGCTGGTGCTGCCGGGGGAGAGGGAGTACGCTTGAGTCATGCCGATCTACGTCTACGAAACCGAAGACGGAAAGTGCGCGGACTGCGGGGGTCGCTTCGAGATGTTCGAAGGGATCCACGATCCGCCGCTCACCGCCTGTCCGGCCTGCGAGCGGGCGGTCCATCGGGTGATGGCTCCGGCACAGGTGCTGATCCGCAGCGGCAGCAGCGACCCGATCGCCCGGGCTCAGGAAAAGGGCTTCAAGGCGCTGAAGCGGGATGATGACGGGTCGCTGGTGGACATCAAGACCGGGAAGAAGTTTCAGGGGCCCCTGCCGGACCTCGATGGGGCCTGAAGCTGTGGTATTTTCTCTGTCCCCCTGATGGGGAAGGGCCGTGGGCACTTAGCTCAGTTGGTTAGAGCGCTACCTTCACACGGTAGAGGTCACAGGTTCGAATCCTGTAGTGCCCACCATGCTGTTTTTAATGGATGCTGCTGCCCTGGGGCTCAGCTTTGCTACACTCCCTGAGCTTGCAGTAACCCGGAGCCCGCAGGAGGCCCCTCGCTTTGGCAACGCTACGCGCCATCAAGAACCGCATCCGGTCGGTCACCAACATCCGCCAGATCACCAAGGCTATGGAAACGGTGTCGGCCACTAAGCTCCGACGCGCCCAGTCGCGGGCGGAGCAGGGTGCCCCCTACGCCGACAAGATGGGCGAAATCCTGGCGAATCTCGTGGCCAGCCTCCCCAAAGGGACCCAGGTCCAGCATCCGCTGATGGAAGTCCGCAGCGAGGTGAAGACGGTCTGCCTCGCCGTCGTGGCATCAGACAAGGGGCTCTGTGGCTCCTTCAACACCAACGTGGCCCGCGTGGTCAAGCAGGAAGCCGCCCAGTGGGAAGCCCAGGGCGTGAAAGTCCTGATTCTCCCCATCGGCAAGAAGATGCGGGAAGTCTTCAAGCGCGACCCCCGGGTGATCGAGGGCTACGCCAATCTCGACCAGACCATTCCGTTTAGCGAACTGAAAATGATCACGGACCGTCTCACCGGACTCTTCACCTCCGGCGATGTGGATCGTGTGGACTTCATCTTCACCCGCTTCATCAATGCGGCGGTCCAGCGGGTGGTCTCTGAGCCTTTCCTCCCCCTGAGCCGGGTCTCGGCAGATGATGCTGGCGGGACAAAGGAACGGGACTATGTTTTCGAGCCGGATCCCCAGACGCTGTTCGTAAGTCTGCTGCCGGCCTATGCCCGGGTGAAGGTCTTCTTTGTGCTGGCGCAGAACTATGCGTCGGAACATGCGGCCCGTATGGTGAGCATGAAGAACGCCACCGACAACGCATCGGACCTGATCAAGAATCTGACCCTGCAGCGCAACAAGGCGCGTCAGGCCGCGATCACCAAGGAACTCTCGGAAATTGTCGGCGGCGCGGAGGCCCTGAAGGGCTAGACGCTAACCCCGCGTCGACGCTGCATTCTCAGGACCTGCTGCTGTCGCGCGCTTCGGGCGCGCTGCATGATGCGCGCGGCAGGAGCCCCGGCAACCCACCCGACTCCCGTGCGTCCGAGATCGCTGAGGATCTCGTCCGCTGCCATCGCGCCGGTGAGTGCGCCCCCTTCCATGTAGCCCTGGAAATCGACACTGCAATGCTCGCCGCAGAAGTGGACATTTTCGAAGCGCTCGATCTCCAGCCCCGAAATGGTGCTGTACTGCCCTGGCCGATAGGCGCTGTAGGAGCCCCGGGTGAGGGGATTCCCCGGCCAGTATTCACGCAGGACCGTCCCGGTGCTCTCATCCGTGAGGCCATTGAAGACTGGCTCCAGTTGCGCCAGACAGGCCGCCTGGGCCTGCGCGACTGCAATCTGACCAATGGCGACAGCCGGTGCGCCGCCGGTGTAGTTGGTGAGGATGCCCGCCGTGCCGGGCTGCAGCCGGCTCGTGTCCCAGGTGCACTGATACCCGGCATCCGAATAGGTTTCACCCGTCGCGCCCTGGTCGCGCCAGAGTCGTGACGCAAACCCCATCATCAGCTTCGTGTTTTGGCCATAAGCCAGGTCGCGAATGGCCGCGACTTTCTCCGGCGGGAAGGCGAGGAAGTTCTCGACCGACCGCAGCACACTGAAGGGGATGGCCAGGACCACATGCTCGACGGAAACGACGAGAGTCGAGGTACCCGGCCGCTCGAAGAAACAGCGGGTCCGGCCATCGGCCCGGCGGTCCAGCGCGACCAGACGGGCTCCCAGGGTGATTTGCCCGTCCTGTAACCCCTCGGCAAGTCGCTGCGGGAACTGGTCGTTGCCCTCCGTGGCATGGAAGCGTTCATCGGATTCTCCGAAGAGGCTGAGCTCTGTGGTGTCCGTGCCGACGAGGTAAATGAGATTCAGGCAGTTGGTGTCATTGGCATCGAGCCCGTACTCGATGACATACGCCACTTCCAGCAGCTTGCGGATGGGTCCGGATGCGCCGACTTCATCGAGCCACTCGCTGAGGGACAGGGCGTCGAGACGGGCGAAGCCCGCATCGGTCTCCGCCTCGGCGTATGCGTCCTCGATACTGGCTGCCAGTGGTGCGAACGCCAGCAGGAGTTCATCCGGTGTCTGAATGGCGTTGTTGAAGTACGCCGTGAAGGGGGTGAGATCCTCGGGATCCGTGTCGAAGTCCGTGAGGGCGATGCCGAGTTCCTGCGCCAGATCGAGCATAGTCTCGTGGCCCGAGTCGATGAACTCACCCCCCCGTTCGCAGACCAGCCCGGCGAACGTGGAGCGGTCGGACCACATCCGTCCGCCGATCCGCTCGCTCGCTTCGTAGACCTGGGCGATGACACCCGCCTGCCGCAGGCGATAGGCGCAGTGGAGACCAGCGATGCCGGCCCCGATCACAATCACGGACTGTTCGATATTGGTGTAGGTAGCCCCAGTCCCTTCGCTCGTGGCACATCCGGCACCGAAGAACGCGCCAGCGCCCAGCGCGAGGCCGGTCTGCAGGATCTGACGACGCGGGAGGATGGGTCCGTGGTCGTCGGCGGTGGCCTGGCTTGTGGCTGGAGCCTTTGCTGCCAATTTCAGAAGCTGGGTGAGGCGTCGGAATAGCGCGGTATGTGCCATGGGCGGCATTCTAGCCCGTCCGGTCCACCCGGTACACTGGTGCGTCATGAGCCTGACCGACGCCCTGCGCCACGCCATTGCTGAGGACGCTGCATTGCAGGCGCTGGATCAGGCCGATGCACCGCGGCTCGAACTTCTCCTGCGCTTTGTGGTCGAGGCGTTTCCGACCGGGTCGCCCGCTGAGGCCGTGCGGTTCGCCCAGCGGGTACTAAATCAGCAGTCGCTGGTGATGAAGCGGGATGCCCATGGGAATCGCGACCAGTGGCTGAGTCCGGAAGAGCGTCTGCTCCTGGCGCAGCAGGAGGTCGACTGGACTGCCCTCGGACATCTGGTGCGCGCCGCTTTTCGCCGGTCCCAGGGAGAGCCGGCGGAACTGGCAGCGCAGCGACAGCCCCTGCCCCTCAGCGCCAGTGACCACCATCACCCGGCGGAGCTGGATCCGCATCAGCCATGGATGGCACAGGCCGGCTGGATCGAGGCGCTGGTCGGGCGTGCCGAACAGCTGGTGCAGAAGTGGGAGTCGGGGGATTTGCGCGAGTCGCCCTGGGAGCAGCGACATACCCTGGTGCCTGAGGTGCTGACGCTTCTGGCACGACCAGGCGAAGGTGCATTCCCGCACCGTGGGCTCGTCTGGGGCTACGCCGGGTTCCTCGCACGGCTGGAACGCCTCGGGCAACTGCGGACCACCGCGAATCACATGCTCGATCCCGCCACTATTCTGGAGCATCAGCAGCAGCGTCGGTGGGTCCCGCCGACGCTGGCGCTGGTGCAGTACCTAAGCGCTCTGGCGATTGCTGCGGGCAGTGCTGGCGATGGGGCTGCTGGCGAGCTGTTAGCTGGCATCGAGGCGGGGTATGCGACCGGCGTTCTGGAGGATGCCGCGACCAGTCCGATGCCTGCAGGACGGTAGCGACGGGCGTACACTTTCGCGCATGACAACTCGCACTTCCGGCCTCCGCGCCCTCATCGCACTCTGTCTCACCTCGCTGCTGCTGGTGGCCGCCTGTGATGGCTCTACACCTAAGGAAGAGCCGAAGGCCGAGCCCCCAGCGGGTGGTGCGGCCCAGACCGATCCGTCGCAGGTCCAGCAGCCGGGCGACCCCAATCCAACCAACACACCCGCCGGTCAGGTGCCAGCGCAGCAGCCGGTCGATACGCCGCTGGCCACGGTCGAGGTCCCGGAGGGGACCCCGATGGAGAGTGATCAGGAGCAAGCGCTGGCGCTGCTGAACTACATGGAGCGGAACAGCGATGCCCCGCGCTGGGTCATCACCTGGCAGGGCGGGGCGGCGTCGCTGGACCTGGACAGCGTCACGGGGATCCTGCAGCGACGGCTGCCGGACGGATCAACCGCACGATTTGAGGGGATCGACAAGGGGACGGTCGAAGAGGTCGCGAATGGCAAGCGCGGCTGGGGCGGTTAAGAAGGCGCCGGTTCAAGGACCTGGATGATGCCGTTGGCAAAGTAGACCCGCTCCCGGGTGTGGGTGGGTGATTCCGTAAGGATTCCAAGCTCCACCAGGCGGAGAGTGTGCTCTTTGACCGCGTTGTAACTCTTGCCGGTGATCTTTGCCATCGACGGGATGCTGATCCAGGGCGATTCGAAGAGCTGATCGACAATCTCGTACGCCAGCCCGGCCCGGGTCTGGGTTTGCAGCAGGACCTGGTAACCCTTACGCAGTGCCAGTAGCTCCTGCGCCAGGAAGCGCGCCCGGCTCGCCTGCTCCGCAAAGCCGGTGAGCAAAAACTCAAGCCACGCCTGCCAGTCTCCGCTCATCGACACTCCCGTGAGCAGGTCGTAATAGGTCTGACGATTCCGCTTGATGTAATCGCTCAGGTCAAGCGCCGGGAAGCTGAGGACCTGGTCCTGTACCAGGTGCAGCAGCATCAGGAGTCGGCCTGTCCGGCCATTTCCATCCAGGAACGGGTGGATCGCCTCGAACTGGTAATGGGCGATGGCGATTCGTGTCAGCAGCGGAAACTCGCTCGGTGCATGCAGGAATTGCTCCCAGTTGCTGAGCAATGCAGGGAGTTCATCAGCAGGAGGAGGAACATACCGGGCTTCCGCTGGAGTGCGTCCCCCGATCCAGACCGGAAGGCGTCGGAGTTCACCCGGCGAGGCGGAGTTGCCCCGGACATCCGCCAGCAGCATCCGGTGCATTTCCCGGACGATCCTCAGACAAAGCGGAAGCTCCTGCAGCAACTCCATCCCCCGATGCAGCGCAGTGACATAATTGAGTACCTCCTCGGCATCGGGGTTAGCAGCACCAACTCCGCCGGTCGCTTCGAATTCCAGGAGTCCACGGTAATCAGTTGTCGTTCCTTCTATCCGACTCGACTGCACCGCTTCTCTTCTGGCGAACGCATGGGTGAGCAACATCGGGTTGGACAGGTTTTGCAGCAACCCATTGAGTTCCCGCAATTCGCCCTGCGCTGTTGCTTCCAGCCGGGTCAGACTCCAGGAGGCCGACAGGGTGGGGGGGAGCATTGCCGGGACAAACGCCCGGTAGTTTTCCAGCTGTCGCCAGCTGCCTGCTGCTGATCCAGGAGAAACGGGAGTATCTGCCACCGCCCCATTATTGCAGAAATCAACTGAAAAGTGCAATGCACAAGGCGTTCATTGCACTTTTCCTCAACCAGGGGGCAACGAGAAGAAGTGACGCTGGGGGGGCCAGCCCCTCGATTTTCCCACCACCCTGCCCTAGAATGGCCCGTTAGCGAACGCCCCACCGGGCGTTCCCTTTGTGCGCGACTGACCAGGTCGCATCGCTTGTCCACGGACGGAGGTCCGCCCATGCCCGGTGTCGGGAAAGTCACCCAGGTTATCGGCCCGACGGTCGACTGCCAGTTCGCTTCGGATCAGCTCCCGGCGCTCCTGAACGCCCTGACGATTCAGGACGAGGCCCGGGGGATCCGCCTCACGGTCGAGGTGGCCCAGCACCTGGGCAACGACGCGGTCCGGTGTGTCTCCATGGGTCCCACCGACGGACTCGTCCGCGGAATGCCCGCCATGGACACCGGCGCGCCCATCACCGTGCCGGTCGGCGATCTGACCCTCGGACGCATTTTCAATGTCCTGGGCGAGCCCATCGATGGGGCTGGCCCGGTGCCGACGGACATCCACCGGATGCCGATTCACCGCGACCCGCCACCCCTCACCGACCAGTCCTCGACCATCGAGCAGTTCGAGACAGGCCTGAAAGTGGTCGACCTCCTGACCCCCTATGCGAAGGGGGGCAAGATCGGCCTCTTCGGCGGCGCGGGTGTGGGGAAGACCGTCCTTATCCAGGAGCTCATCAACAACATCGCGCAGCAGCATGGTGGACGCTCGGTCTTTGCGGGCGTGGGTGAGCGGACCCGCGAGGGGAACGACCTCTTCCTGGAAATGACCGAGTCCGGGGTGATCAGCAAGACCACGCTGGTCTTCGGGCAGATGAACGAGCCGCCGGGCGCCCGCCTCCGGGTGGGACTCACGGGCCTCACCATGGCGGAGTACTTCCGCGACTCTGAAGGGGCGGACATCCTCCTCTTCATCGACAACATTTTCCGCTTCGTCCAGGCCGGGTCCGAGGTCTCCGCGCTGCTGGGTCGTATGCCCTCCGCTGTGGGGTACCAGCCGACCCTCGCCACAGAGGTAGGCGCGCTCCAGGAGCGGATCACCTCCACGGTCCGCGGGTCGATCACCTCGATTCAGGCGATCTATGTCCCCGCCGACGACCTCACTGACCCCGCCGTGGCCACCACCTTCGCGCACCTGGATGCCACCACCGTGCTCAGCCGCCAGATCGCCGAGCTTGGCATCTACCCGGCCGTGGATCCACTGGACTCCTCCAGCCGCATCCTCGACCCGCTGGTCATCGGCGAGCGCCACTACGGCATCGCCCGGCAGGTCCAGGGGATTCTGCAGCGCTACAAGAGCCTGCAGGACATCATCGCCATCCTCGGCATGGACGAGCTCTCCGAAGAGGACAAAGTGGTGGTGGGGCGCGCCCGCCGCATCCAGCGCTTCCTCTCGCAGCCGTTCAATGTCGCCGAGCAGTTCACCGGCTTCAAGGGGAAGTACGTCACCCTCCCCGAGACGCTGGACTCTTTCGACGAGATTCTCTCCGGCAAGCACGACCATCTGCCCGAGAACGCCTTCTACATGCGGGGCGGGATCGAGGATGTGGTCGAGGCTGCGAAGTCGATGAGCTAGCAGGCGCGCCGGATCAAGCTTTGAAGCGACGGGACTCCAGCGGGTCCCGTCGTTTTTTTGTGTGACGCGATGAAGTGCCCCACACACGGACCCTCTTCCGGAGCCCGGGTCTTTAGACCCGGGACGTGATTCTTGGCCCGCACAGCCCTATGTGTCGAAGCGTTAGGGACTGAAGTCCACCGACCCATCGACCTAGAGATCGACACCCCGGTCGACCATGAGGTCAACCCACCAGACCAATCGATTTCCTCCCTCCCCCCCCGCTTGCGGGGGGGGGGCGGCGCAGCCGCCGGGGACTTTCTCGGTGGGAGCGCAGCAACCGGGGGCTTCTGCGCCGCTCGCGCCGCAGTCCATACCGGAGAAAATTCGCATTGCACTCGACTCGGAGGGGCGACCCCCGGTCGCCCGGTGCCCCGACGCCCGCGTCGGTGGGGGCCGCGACGCCCCGTCGCGGATATGAAGATGTTGGTTGAAGAGCGGAGCGGCGCAGCACGCCACGCCGCTACGTTCTGTTCGTGAATTGCCCGGTCGGCACGACTGATCAGCAACTCCCCCCACATAGGCCCCCGTCAACGCACTGATCTGCACCGGCGGTAGTGGCGCGGCGTGCTGCGCCGCTCTGGCTTCATGTGTTGATTGCTGGCCAAAACAAGACGGCCCCCGGATGGGAGCCGTGCGTCCGTTGCATACAGCGTTGCAGATGTCAGCGACCCTGCTACAGCAGCGTCTGATGCTCCTCATTGCCGACCACGTCGGCCTTGGCAGCGTGGTGGAGCATGTCGGTGTTGTCGACGAAGTCTGATGGTGGACCCGCGACCGGCATGGGAGCATTCCGCTCCACCGACGCGAGTTCCTGATGCCGGATCCGCTGGGCATAGCCCTCGTAGGTCGCGATCATCGGCAGATCATGCGCGTCTTTCGCCGTCTGCAGGAGCCCGTAGAGGGCTTCCTTCGCTTCTTTGAGCTTGCCCCGGTCGATGAGGCGTTCGATATAGGGATCCCGCAGGTCCGCCGAAGCTTTGGACGCGAGATCTGTCTCAGGTCGTGTCGCCTCCCGCGTGAAGCCCATGTGCAGGGCCGAAGCCCCGACGGTCTCCGCCGTGTCGATGACCGGCCCGCTGTATTGCGGCTCCCGGTCGGCGGTCACAGCGCAGGCGATCCAGGCGATGGGGCCGGCGACCAGTGCGAACAGCCCCCAGAGGCTGCCGTTGCGTCCCTCCCCTTCGGCCCGGGAATATGTCAGGGCGGCACCGATCAGCCAGATCAGGCCTACCAGCCCGTACGCGATATATGAATTCATGGCACCTCCCTCGAGTCGTACGTCGAGCGCACGTAATACGAGCGCATAGGCAGCAGTCCCGCGGCTGACAGGTAGCATCAGACGCGGCGCGGCAACGCGCTTTTGGTGACCCTGGTCGTAACTTCGGAGTCTGACAGTCCCCTGCGAGTTCACGCCGCCTAGCGTGACCCGGCTGGGGTATGGGTCAGTATACCATCCTGACATTCGCCATAGGTGCGACCTGGCCTGATTTCATCAGGGTCCCGGTACAATGAAGGTATCGCCCGGCACTCCAGCGGGAGCTGGCGTGAAGGGACGGGTCGCTCAGGCCCCCTCGCTCATCTTCTGGACATCGCGGAGCTGCCACGATCCCCCACGGATGGTGCACGCTCCCAGGGACCCTAACATGCGCTTCGCTGCTCTCCTCGGACTCAGTCCGCTTCTGCTGCTTGCGGGATGTACCTCGACCGCCGACTCACTTGCGGTGCCTGCTGACGTTCCGCTACCTGGTAACGTCGCCAGTACGGTGGCCGCTGGAGTGTCGGGACTCTGGGGGCTCTATGACCTCACCATCGATGCGGAGTCGCTGAGCGCGGCCACGATCCTGCTGTCGCCCCGGTCGCTCCAGGCGAATGACGATCTGTACCTCCTTTCGATCGATGCGTTCCTGCAGCCCGGGTCGTTTCAGATCCGGCAGGTGACGGTCAATGGAGGGGACCTGGTCCTGACCTGGCGTCTGACCCATCCCTTCCCAGCCCCCCAGGACCCGGCTGGGACACCGAATGGCTCCACGAACCGGGCGGACCTGGGGATCGCCGGGATGCTGGCGTTCCTGCTGGATGCCCCCGCGACCGGTAACACGTACTTCACCGACGTCATCGCCAACACCGCGCTGGTCGCGAACCCCGATGCCTATGTCCGACCTGCCGCGGTGATCGTGGACCCGGGCATGACCGCGAATACTTTTCCGTATCAGGCCTTTGTGGATGAAAGCGGCAACGGCAGCCGGGTCGGCATCTCCAATGGCGGCGATGTCACCGGCAACTTCGGCAGTGATGGCTGGACCCGGGCGGAGCTCGGTGCGGGCAACGATGGCTGGACCGGCTACGGTGTTCTGCATCAGGGGCAGGCGAGCGAGCGGGAAGTCCGGGTCCCCCTCGCGGCACTGCAGGCAGCGGGTCCGGTGTCACTCAAAGTCGCGCTGATCGCGAAGTACAACGACCCCCGGGGCGGACTGACTCCCGCTGAGAAGAAGGCGAATCGCCTCCCCCCCGCGAGTCCAGACGCGAGTCGCTTCGCCTACCGGATGCCGCATGGTGCCCTGGATGTTGCGGCCATCGAAGCGCTGCCCGAGTCGGGCGGGTTCATCCCCAATACCATCAGCGCGAGCACCCTGCGCTTCCGGGTGGTGGACTGGGATGCCCGGGCGACCGATACGACCTTCCCGGACCTGAGCGACGATCCGGCCTTTACGACGGTCGCCCCGGGCGAAAGCGGGATCCCGAGTCTGGCTATCTCGATCCCCGGCGTGCTGGGGAGTGCCGCGGTCGAGGACCTGTGGGATGCCAGCACGCTCACCGACGATGACTCAGCGTATGGTGGCGACAGCACGGCGGACAGTGGCCGTCCGGGTGATGCCCTGTATTTCGAGAAGGCAGTCACCAAAGCGGCGGGATCGGGGCAGGTAAGCGGCAACTTCACCGGACTGGTGCGGGTGTCCGATCCGGAGCCCACTAATCTCATTACGGCGCTCGACCCCGCGTCCCTGCTGCCCCTCACCAGCGGCCAACCGGCGAATGTCACCTATCAGGCGTTCCAGGTCATGATGGCCCCCTCCGCAACTCCAGGCTGGGCCGTGCAGCATGGGGGGACCGGGAATGACCTGCTCTATGCGGTCCATGCGACTCCCACGGGGGACTGCTATGTCGGCGGGGCATTCCTGGGAGCTGTTGACTTTGGGTTCGGCTCAGTCTCTCCCTCCGGGAGCAGCGACGCCTGGCTGCTCAAGCTGGATGCCGAGGGTGCGCCGGTGTGGGTCCGGACTTTCGGCGGGACCGCCGGCGACCAGGTGAATCGCATCGCCACTGATCCGGTCACCGGTGATGTCGTGGTGACCGGGCTCTTCAACAACAGTTGCGACTTCGGTAACGGGACGCCCCTGGCGGCGGTCGGCAGTACCGACATCTACATCGCAAAGTACACCCCCACCAACGCCTTCGTCTGGGCCCGGGCTTATGGGACCGCCGGGGCAGATTCCGGACGGGGCATCGCGGTGGATGCCGCCGGTGAGGTGGTGGTCAGCGGCTCAGCGGTCGGGACCCTCGACCTCGGCGGAGGACCCGTGGCGGGGGCCGGACTCGCGGATGGCTGGCTCCTGAAGCTAACCAGCGGCGGGACCCATGTCTGGGACCGCCGCATCATGGGCTCGAGCATCGATTTCGCCCAGCGCGTGGCGGTCAACAGCAGCAACGAGGTCTATCTCGCCGGCGAAGCGCGTTCGATTGATCTCGGCGCGGGGGTTATCTGTTCTGCCGGTGGCGCGGATGGCTATGTGCTCAAGTACACCAGCACCGGGACCCTCCTCTGGACGCACTGGTGGGGGAGCAGCACCAATGATCTGGTGGATGACCTGGCGGTCGACAGTACGGGGGCGGCCTATGTTTGTGGCCCCTTTGGTGGGTCGCTCTCCCTGGGAGGTCCGGTGATCACCAACGCCGGCGGCTTTGATGGCTATCTCGTCAAAGTCAGCAACAGCGGTGTCTACCAGTGGGATTACACCATCCGGACCAGTGCAGTCACCCAGGATCGCATTCAGGGACTCGCCGTGAGTCCCACGGATCAGGTCACGATCTGCGGCGTCTTTGGCAACGATGTCGACTTTGGCGGCGGTCCACGGACTCACTCCACCAGTGGCGAGGATGCCTTCGTCGCCCGCCTTGCCTCCGATGGCACCTGGTTGTGGGATGCCATTTACACCGGGACAGGCAATCAGTCGCTCATCGATGTCGCCTCGGATAACGCGGGGGATGTCCGGAGTGGGGGGACGTTCCAGAACAGTGTCGATGCCGATCCAGGGGTGGGGGTCCAGACCTTCACGGCGGTCGGCGGGATCGATGCCTGGACCACGAAGCTCAAGGCGGCAACCGGCCGCTTCTAGCGGGTCGCTGTTTTCTTCGGATCGGCAGGTTCAGCGGGCGCAGGATCGCTGGCCAGCGTCGGCATGGCCCCGACTTCCCGCCGCCCCAGGGCGTACTCCAGTCGCCGGAAGCCCCGGGTGTGCGCCCATTCGCGACGGGAGAGCGGCTCGATCAGGATGGCGGTCATCCCCCCCCACTTGGCGGCCAGCAGGTCGGTGAAGAGCTGATCGCCACATAGGGCGACCTGTGTCGCGGGGAGCCCGAGTGTCCGGAGATTCCCCCGCAGGCCGATGTTCAGCGGCTTGTAGGCCCTGGGGGTCTCGGGGAGCTCCAGCAGCGTGGCCATGCGACGGATCCGGTTTTGCTGGGCATTGGAATAGAGGGCGATCCGGAAGCCGCAATCTTTCGCGTCCTGCAGCCACTGCCGGGCGGCGGGGGTGAGGTCGTATTGATCGTGATGCGCGAGGGTGTTGTCGAGGTCGAGGAGGAGCCCCCGGAGTCCCTGCTGCCAGAGGTGGTCCAGGGGCACCGCTTCAAGCGCGTCGCAGTGATAGTGGGGCTGAAAGAGGGTCATCGGTATGGTAAGGGGATGATAGCCGACCCGGAGATCGCTTCTTTGAAAACAGGCAGAAAGGGACCCCGCCGTTGCTGGTGGGGTCATAGTTGGAAGCACCTTGTGATGGCGGCTTAGTAGTTCCAGAAGTCGGAGTACTCGATGGCTCCAAGAGGGGTGATGAGGTGATTGTGATGCGGCAAGCCTACTCCTGGCATGGCGACGACACCCTCAAAGTCGACTGGCTGTGACGAGCCATCATGGATCAGCGTGCCATCGTAGGTCAGATCGTCATAGAATCCGTCGTCGTCTGTGTCTTTCAGCTCCACGATCATCTCAAAGACTGGAGCGTTCGACTCCCAGGTGTCTGGCTCGGGCTCTACGAACGGATGTCCGTCGGCATAACAACAACCGACGGGTGCGATGGTCCCGGTGTTGGTCCGAATTTTCGCGTGATAGATCAGCGATGACTTGTGCTCTTCGATCGTGGCTGTCCCAAAGGTGTTGAGATAGAAGGCGTCGGACCACAGGAAGAGATCCGGGGCGGTGGTCGACGGAATCGCGGCATTGCCAAGCATGGTGGACAATCTGCCGTATTCTCTGAGCCCAAAGGCGACAGTGGTTCCGGCCAAACCGTCTGCGACTCCCTGGCGATACACCTGCTCTGCCTGAGAGTGAGGGCCCCCTTCCGCATTGAATTCCTGGATCCAGCTTTTTAGAACCTGGCCGATCTGAATCCAGTTTCCGGTATGGGGCCGGGCGATCAGGAGATCGATGTAGGTCTCTTCAAGTTTCTGCTGCAGGGCCAGATCGTAGTCAGCATACGGAAACACGGACTTATCCAGCCGACCAGACTCCACGGCGATTCGCAGAAAGTCGCCATAAACCGTGATCAGTGGCAGGATTTGGACACCATAACGCTGTCGCTTCGTGGCTTCTCCAGCGAAGGACCAGTTGTCGAACTGGGGACCCGCCACCACTGGCTTCTTCCACTTGGCGGTGTGGTCCGCTGCATCGGTGGCGACGAGCTCCAGCATAAGGTTGCCCTCGCCTAACCGCTTGTCCGCCGTGAAATCGAGGCGAAAGGCGCCAGTCTGATGGTCGAAGTAAGAATTCGGTGCGGCCTGTAACAGGTGATCCAGGTTCAACTCTACGGACTGCTGTGTCGAGATGTTCAGCACATGCAGCTTCAGGGCATTCGGGTCGCCAGGCGAGAGCCCCGCCTGAGACTGCACTGATCCCTCGAAGAGGGTGAAGCCGTGAGGGAGAAACTCCCAGGCGCCTGGAGTGGATGTCATGATGAGTTCGATAGGACCCGTTCCTGCCAGGCGGTCGGGCGTGGGGCTGGTCTGATTGGGTTTCCCAGCCTGACAGCCGAAGAGACTCAGGCCAGCCAGGCACAGGAGGAACCAGAGGGATGTCGTGGCCTTCATTAACAGATACCTCCTCTCAGCGCGACCTGTCGAGCCGCTTCCCTACAGAGGTCGTTGACTGCTGTTGCTACGCCGGAGGGGACCTGACCACCACTATTGGTGCGAATCCAGTTCATGGGATTTTGCAGGACGGTACCGATGCTGCCAACAACCCCGTTCGCTGCTCCCCCTGGCTGTGAACTGCATCCGGCCCACAGCAATGCGAGGACGAGTACGCTCACTACAGGCCAGCTGTCACGGGGCCGCAGCTTGGTATGCTGTTCCATGTTGTTCCCTCTGTAAAGGGTTAGAGTGAATGCAATCTTACACACACACACACACACACGACTGCCTGCGATGAAAATCTCAAAATTTTCTCTGGAGTTCCGCACTGCCCGACTGCCGGACAGTTTTGGGTACTGAAACGCAGAATTCCGCTGAAACTAGGGTAGAGTGTGTGCTTGTGTCCCGGCACTGGTTCGCCGGGCCAAACTGGGGTGTCCTGACCCTTGGACCACCCCCGAAAGTCAGGTTCCGGAGCATCGTGGCCACTACCATCGAGTCCGCGTCAGCGCAGAGTGCCGGCATCAAGCTAAATGACCTGGTGATTCGCCTCGCCGGGGAAGGGGGCGAAGGCGTCGTGTCCACCGGCCGGATGCTGGGCGACGCATTTGTCCGTTGCAACCTGAAGATTTTCACGTTCCAGACCTTCCCGGCAGAAATCAAGGGTGGGACGGTGATGTACCAGCTGCGGACCAACGCGCAGCCGATCCGTACCCAGGGCGATGTCGCGGACTGCTTCGCGGTTTTCACCCAGGAGGGGTACGACAAGTACGCCGCGCAGATGCCCTCCGACAGCTATGTCCTGTTCAATGCCGATGAGGTGAAGGGGGTCTCGGACCGCTTCACTGCGACTTATGGGGTCCCGATGACCGCCCTTGCCCGCGAGGTGGGGGATGTCATCACGAAGACGACCGTGGGTGCCGGTGCCATCGCCGCCATGCTCCACATGGATCTGTCGATCTTCGAGGACCTCCTCCGCAAGCGTTTCGCCAGCAAAGCGAAAAAGCAGATTGCCGAGGCCCAGGCGAAAGGGACCTGGCAGGAGGGGCAGGAAGCGCCCATCGTCGCGGTCAACCTTGCCGCGCTCCGGGTCGGCTATGAATTTTTCCGGAAGCTCGAGGCGGAGAGCAACGCCACGACGCCGTTCCGGATTGAGCCAATCGCCGGCGAGCAGAAGATGATCGCCACCGGGAATCGCATGATTGCGCTCGGTGCCCTCGCCGCGGGTTGCCGCACCTACGCCGGCTACCCCATCACGCCCGCCACGGACATTATGGAAGAGCTGGCGAAGTTCATGCCGCAGTTCGGCGGCTCCGTGATGCAGGTGGAGGACGAAATTGCCGCGCTGGGGGTGGTGGTCGGGGCCTCCTACGCTGGTCAGCGGGCGTTCACCGCGACCTCCGGACCAGGTGTCAGCCTCATGATCGAGATGCTGGGGCTCGCCTCCATGCTGGAGCTCCCCATCGTGATCGTCGATGCCATGCGGGCGGGACCCTCTACTGGGATGCCCACCAAGACCGAGCAGGGCGACCTCTACATGGCAGCCTTCGCGGGGCATGGGGATTCCCCGCGCATCGTGCTCGCGCCCCGCACGGTCACGGACTGCTTCTGGGTGATGGTGGAAGCCTTCAATCTCGCCGAGAAGTACCAGGTGCCGGTGCTGGTGCTGACTGACCAGTCGCTGGCGGCCCGCAACGAGTCCGTGGATCGTCCCGACCTCTCCCTCATCGAACTGGAGCCCCGGCTGGTGCCCACCACCGAGCAGCTGGAGCACTTCGCCCGGTACGAGATCACCGAATCCGGCGTCTCGCCCTTCGCGGTCCCCGGCACCCCCGGTGGGATGAACTTCTCTACCGGTGTGGAGCACGATGAGGGGGGCAACATCAAGCACGACCCGTGGGTGCACCGGGAAATGACCCAGAAGCGGTTCCGCAAGCTGCAGACCGCTATTGCCGCCGGCGATCTGAACAGCATCGAGCCCTATGGCGACCCGGCAGCGAAGCTGGGGATCCTCGCCTGGGGATCCAACTACGGGATCATTCAGGAAGCGGTCGACCTGGTGGCGGCGAAGGGCGTGGTGGTGGAGTTCCTCTGCCCGCGCACGCTCTTCCCGGTGGTCCGCCCGGAACTGGAGCCATTCCTCCAGAAGTACGATCAGGTCCTGGTCCCGGAGAACAACTTCCAGGGGCAGTATCTGACCATCCTGCGGAACGAGTTCCCCGAGCTGGCCAGCAAGCTCAAGCCAGTGCATAAGTACGAAGGGCTGCCTTTTACCCCGTCGGAGATTGCCGACGCCATCATGGAAGCGGTGCAAGCATGACAGACGTGATGACGCCAGAAGTCGTGGCCAAGAAGCCGAACGACTACAAGACCAGCATGAAGCCGATCTGGTGCCCCGGCTGTGGGGACTTCGGTGTCCTTTCCAGCCTCTATAAGGCCATGGCGGACCTCAACATCGAGCCGCATCAGGTGGCCACCGTCTCCGGCATCGGCTGCTCCGGTCGATTCCCCGGCTTCGTCTCCAGCTACGGCCTGCATACGGTGCATGGTCGCGCTCTCACGGTCGCGACCGGCGTGAAGGTCGGCAATCCCGACCTCCATGTCATTGCACTGGGGGGCGATGGCGATGCCTTCTCGATTGGAGGGAATCACCTGGCCCACGCCGCGCGCCGTAATCCGGACATCACTTACGTCATCATGGACAACGAAGTCTATGGGCTCACCAAGGGGCAGTATTCCCCCACCACCCATGGTGGCTGGCTCTCCAAGACGGATCCCTATGGCGAAACCGAAGGAGCGTTGAATCCGGGCGAGCTCCTTATCAGCTATGACACCGCCTGGTATGGACGGGGCTACTCCGGCAAGCCGAAGCAGCTCACCGACCTCATGAAGGAAGCGATCCAGTTCCCCGGCTTCGCGGTGGTTCATGTCATCAGCCCCTGCACGACTTTCCGGGGCCTGAACTATCAGCATGAGTTCGCCACCAAGCTCCGGGATCTGCCCGAAGGGTACGACCCCACCAACAAGCTGGAGGCGTATCGCATGGTGCAGGATCGTGACGAGTGGTACATGGGGTGCATTTACAAGAACCCCAACAAGCCGACCCAGCAACAGCGCCTGGATCATGTGAAATCGAAGGCCACACAGGTGGAGCAGAGCCTCACCGCGATCTTCGACTCGATGACCCATTAGCGTCTGGCATCGGCCGTTACGCAACAGCGCTCCCGGACCTCCGGGAGCGCTTTGTTTCAGGCGGCGCGATGCGGTGTGACTACAGGACGCCTGTGTCGATGGTGTAGCGGGCGGTTAGTAGGTGCACTCCAGCTCGCCATACCAGGGCGACCGGAGCGCCGAGGGAAGCGTCACTTTCGCCCCGAGCATGACATGGGGGTAGTACATCCGCTTTGGGAAATTCTCGGGGTTGCGTGCCTGATGGACTGTCACCACGAGAGTGTCTTCAAAGACCGCGACCCGCCAGCGGATTAGTTCGATGATCCGCTCCTGGAGCTCCTCCGGGAAGGGGACCCAGCCATGCCAGGTGAGGCTCCCGTTGCTGGAGTCGAAGAGTCCGAGTCGCAGGATGGGTTTGCCCTGATTGACGCTGGCCGGGGGAAAGATGACGACATGCAGCACCAGGAGTTCCGTATCGCTCCAGCCGACCAGGCGATACGGCGGGGTGGCGGTGATGGGCAGCTCGTTCTGGACCGCATCGATGAGTGACCGGTCCGTGATTGTGCTCGTGGACCCGGTGTCGACCCGTTCGATCTGGATACTGTGGACCTGGGCACCTTCCACGATCTTCCACATCGCCAGCTCGGTGCCCCCTTTGCGCTCTTCCAGCCAGCCCTGGGCATACGACAGCAGCTCATTCGGTATGGGCCGCGCGGTATGGGCATAGCGATGTGCCGGATAGCCGGTGGACTCGAGGCTCACGACGATGGGAGGCTGACGCAGGGGCTCGGTCCAGTGCCGATGAAAGTGCGTGGGGCCCTGGGCTTGCGTGGTCCGCTCCCTGGCGGCTTTCAGATCGATGCGGGCGGTGGGGTCGGTCAGCGCGACACCTCCTGGTACCTGCAACGTCCCCAGCGCGCTCTCTCCGCGCATGGTCGGGCGGATGCGGAGTACGCCGGCGCGATCGCTGTGTGCCAGCCAGGTGGAAATCACCGGAGGCAGAGGATTGCGCTGATACATGGCGTAGTCGGAGAGTTCGACGGTCACCGGGAGTGGCACCCGGGAGGTTCCGGTGCCGGTCTGGGGGTCGACCCAGGCGAACTCGGCCGGGGCGAGTCCTTCCTTCCGCTGCTGGATGGCAGCTTCGGTCTTCGGCTCCACCAGGAGTCCCAGACGGGATCCGGTGGTGGGCAATAACTCGACCCCATGCATCACTTCTCTGGTGAGGAGGGCGGGGTCCAGCAGTACCCGGTGTTCTTCGACGAGGGTGTCAGGATTCAGGGCCAGGAGGGCTGGCGTGGTGCCCTGATCCGTCCCGATAAACCAGAGCCGTCCCTTTTGCCCGGTGCCGTGATAAGCCCAGAACTTGTCAGGGATGTGCTCAGCGTTCTTGGTGCCGTCAGTCCAGCGCTCAATGCGGACCTGATGCTTCTCCTGACCGAGGAAGTAGGGCCCATCGGGGGTCAGGATCCAGGGGGAAATCGTGAGTTGCTCGTGGCCGATTTCCCGCGATGTGGGAATCGACCAGGTGGCGTCGAGTTGCGGGCCGCCGACCGCCCAGGTAGCGGGGAGTGGTTTGGGCTGCGGGACGGGGATGCGCCACCACCACCAGAGGGCGAGAATCGGCCCGACTGTCAGCGCCAGCGCGGCGAAGGCGCATCCTCCGCAGCAGGAGCGGGGACGTGTCGTCGCCGGGGGGCCGGGGACGGTGCCCTGGGCAGAAAAGGGAGCGGCTGGTGGCGGGATCGAGGTACGGCTCATGCGGCTCCTGCTGGTTGGTCAGAGTCCGGAGTGAGGAGAAGGCGGCCTACGGTGCCGCGGCAGCAGGAGGGCCACCGCCCATCATGTTTTCGCGCTGATAGACCGAGTGCCGGGGGGGACCCGCCAGGATCTCCATGCCCCAGCGCTGCGCGGCCCGGAAGGCATCGGACTGGATGAACGCCATGAATTGTTCCCGGGTCTCCCAGTTGCTGTAGATCATGTAGGAACCCTGCTGATTGACATCGACATAGAGCCGGGTTTCCTGGTGTCCCTCCATCCCCTGCATGGCGGTGATAACGTCTTTGGTGTAGTTCTCGAAATCCGTCTCGTGGCCGGGTTTCACGTCGTAGTTAAGTCCGAAGGTGAGCATGGATAAGCCTCGTGCGTAGGGTCTCTCTCTCGTAGGGGCCGGACAAAACCGGCGGCTGAGGATAGTGCATCCTCCACGCCGCAAATGTCACCGTTTCGCAGCGACCGGGGTCGCCTGCTTGCGGGGTGCGAGCAGGAGACGCTCGCCGGGATAGTCGATGTGACAGGTGTAGCGGCTCAGGATGCCGAGCCCCAGACGCCCCATCAGGACCGCACCAGTCTGTGGGACATGCACCGCTGGCCAGGAGGGGAGCGCCTGTTGTCGGCAGCGCAGGCCGGTGGTCTCAAAGCGGACCGGCCCACCAGACTCCTCCGGACTGGCGAAGCGCTCGATGTCAAAGCTCTCCGCTTCGATGAGGAGTCCTCCGGCGTACGCCGTCTCCAGTCGGACCTCCAGCGCTTCACCTGCCAACTGGAGCGGAATCAGAGCCTGTCGGTCTTCCAGGCGCAAGGGGAGCTCGTGCGTGACCTCAAAGGGGGGAGGGCCATCGAGAATCAGGGTCTGCTGATCCCAGTCGATCGTGAGGGCGATCTCGGCGAAGAGGGGATAGCCCAGGAGGCCCTGGATTGGCTGGCCGGTGGTAGCGCGATAGGGGAGGTCGACTGCCAGCACCTGGTCGGGCTGCTGCCGGAAGCGTCCCAGTTGCAGCAGTTCGCCCTCGAGGGTGTCCGCCTCGACTCCTTCCCCCTCGATGTCCACGCAAAGGGACTCCACCGCTTCCCCCTGCTCGATGGGGTGCATCCCCCGATGCAGGACATGCCAGCCAGCGGCGGAATCGAGGAGCCAGGGGCCACGACGTCCGCCATAGACCACCTGCACTTCGATGAGATTGCCCGGTCCCCGGGCAAAGCCGACTGACAGCGGCGCCATAGCGCTGATGATACGGATGTCTGGCGGTGATGGTCGTTAGCGGCTCTGCTGATAACGGGCGAGGATGAGCTGGCGCTGGGCGGCCCGGTCGATGATGGGGGCGGGGTAAGAGAGTCCGGCGGGGTGCCGCAGCGGATCGTGGATCACCGCGTCGGGCAAATGGGCCAGTTCCGGCAGCCAGCGTCGCAGGTACACCCCATGCGGATCAAACTTCTGCGCCTGCGTGACGGGATTAAAGATCCGGAAGTATGGCGCTGCATCGGTACCGATGCCCGCAGTCCATTGCCAGCCCAGGGTGTTGTTGGCGAGACTCCCATCGATGAGATGCGCGAGGAACCAGTCCGCTCCGAGTCGCCAGTGGAGGCCCAGGTCCTTGGTGAGGAAACTCGCGGTGAGCATCCGGGCGCGATTGTGCATGGTGCCAGTGGCCCCAAGCTCCCGCATGGCGGCATCGATGACCGGATAGCCCGTCTGCCCCTCGCTCCAGGCCGTGAAGGCGATGGGGTCATCGCGCCAGGTGAGGGTGCGGTAGCGCTCCTGAAACGCATCCCGGACAGTCTCGGGAAAGTGCCAGAGGATCGCGTGGGCGAAGTCGCGCCAGGCTACTTCCTTGATGAACTTCTCCAGACTCGCTGCGGGACTCCCGGGTTGCCACATCCGTGCTGCTGACTGCGCGATGACCTCCCGCGAGGAGAGGCAGCCGCTCTGGAGGGCCGCGCCGAGACGTGATGTCACATCGCGGCCGAGGAAGTCGCGACCGTCAGCGTAGTCCGCCACCGGACCCTCCAGGAACGCGGTCAGCTGCCGCCGCGCCGCGCCTTCGCCGCCGGTGAGATTGGTCGCGGCATCACCGGGGTTCCGTCCGAGGGAGTGCAGGGTCGGGAGCGGATCGGCGGGAACCGAGGCGATCCAGTCGGCGGATCCGGCAGGCAATCGTGGAGGCGGCAGGATGGCGGGGGGATCCGCCTGCCAGCGACCCCAGAGGTTCCGCCAGAAGGGGGTGTAGACCCGGTAGGGTTCCCCGGACTGTTGCGCGAGTGACGCCAGTGGCAGAGTCGTGGTGGACTCGATGGCGTGGACGGCGACACCGTGGCGCGTACACCAGTCGCGGATGGCGCTGTCCTGACGCACAAAGCCCGGTTCCACCTGGGGCGTCAGATAGAGCGCATCGGCCTGGACTTCCCTCAAGAATGTGCAGACCGCGTCCTGGTACTGCGCCAGCGGGTCTGACATCAGCATGTCATCGGTGGGGATCAGGCGAAAGCAGAGGCCCCCATCGAGACGTTCCAGATTGCGCTGCAGCGCCGCGATGGACTCCAGGAGAAAGCCCGCCCTCAGTGGCGCGGTCAGCGGGTGTCGCATCCGGTGCTCGTGCATCAGAAAGACCGGCAACACCAGGTCACAGTCGCGGGAGGCAGCGGTGAGGGCGGGGTGGTCAGCGGTCCGCAAGTCGAGGCGGTACCAGACGACACCGCGTCGGTAACGGGAGATCATCGCCTGAGGATAGCCGCCCGGCGGGTCAGGTGGGGCAGGCTGATGTGTGAAGGCAGCGCAGCCGCGAGGCGGCCTCAATAGCCGACGATCCGGACCCCGCAGAACACACAGTAGCGACGTCGCGAGGGCTGCTCTTCCCCGCACGAGGGGCAACGGGGGAGGGGCGTCCCTGCAGTGGGCGAACTCCCGTCCACCTTCTGGCCACAGCCGACACAGAAGCAGGCCCCCTTCAGGAGCGGAGTCTGGCAGGCAGGGCAGTCGAGGCCGGAGCACTGACGAAAGACCGTTTCGCAGGCGGCACACAGTTCATCGGATTCCCGGACGCCTTCGCCACAGACTGGGCAGGGGAGCAGGGTCCCGGTGCTGCAGGCAGGACACCAGGCGGCCCCCTCGGGGATCAGCGCGCCGCATTCCTGGCAGGTCGGGGAACTCACCAGCGGGAGGATACAGGGTTGAGACGCAAGCCCAGGCAGGTGCTGGACTCGACTTACAGGTCGAGGAGTCCTGCAGGGAGCTTGCGCCAGACACCAGGCTGGTCGGTCTTGTACTGCCAGACCAGCGAGTTTTGCGAATCCAGCAGGGACTCATGGACGATCATTGCAAACCGCTGGTTCCGAAACTTCTTTCCGGCCGAAGGTTCCCCTCTGGTCAATTGTGCCTGCCGCTTGGGCGCTTCGCCCTTCTCCGATGATGGAGGGGTGGCGTACTCGATGATGTAGTTTTCTGAGGTGGCGAACATGACCCACCGGGTATTGTTCACCTCATAGTGAAAGCGCCATTGGCCGGCCTGCGAATGCCAGACTTCCACCGGTCCGACTTCCTGCTCAATGATCTCCAGTGTCTGGGGGGGAATCCGGAGCCCGAGTTGTTTTTCCAGCCACTGCCCGCCAGGGACTTCGGACGCGGGGGCGAAAAGCAGTCCCCGGGCGATCCCGTGCAGCAGCTGGAGACCCAGTGGGTCGTGGATACTGAAGCGCAAAATGTGTGGCAGCTCCAGTTCATCCTTGGGGCGGGGACCCACATTGTGAAACCAGGTACCCTTCGTTTTGCCTTCAAACGGGGCCTCGACATACCAGAGTCCATTGGTGGACTTGTAGCAGCGCCAGCCGTGGGGTGGCATGACGTCCAGGCGGATGGGCATCAACTCCCCCTGGGCATCGAAGGGTACCAGCGGTAGCGGACTTTCCAGCTCGGGCTGACCGCCCCCGAGCCAGGCATGAATCACGTCATCCTGGTTACGGGTCGCCGTGCCGATGGCTATCGCAAACGCCTGCAACGAGTTGAAGAGACGTTGCTCCTCAGACTGATTGAGCCGCTGGGCTATGAACGCCTCCTGCTCTCGTGCTGCTTGCTGGCTTGCGGAGGCGCAACCGCAGCCCAAGATGACACTCAGCATCAGCAGGAGCACCCAACCGGAGCCCACGTGGACTGGCAAGTTGCCTGAGCCATACGGCTGCTTCTGCCTATTCACAGCAGCTGCACAGGAAGAGTCTGTGAGCATCTTTATCCTCCTCGGTGGGTTCAGGCCAGCAATGCAGGTGTTCCTGGCGGGGGCAGCAGGCGTCACAAATCTGATCGTCACCAGTCCAGATGGGCGGACTGGCCTCCTCTCTCCACGTAAAGCGTGCATCAACCCCTAGTTCCCCACACGGGATGGGTGGGAAGTTCCCAGGGTGCCCAGGATGCTCGTTCTCTATCTCCTCGTAAAGGCGCTTAAAGTCTTCACAGGTTTCCTGATTCACGCAGGCATACATAGCAGAGTAACCACCGTATTCCGCAGCGCCCCCAGAGATAGCGATGGGTTCTGAGCAGCTCGGAATCGGAAAGGTGTCACAACAGCAGATGAACTCCGAGAGTTCAAAGTCGAGCGTGGTGTAAAGCGAGATCGCGATCGGGACGCAGCACCCATCTGGCACGTTTTGCGCCTGGGAAGTCTTCGCGGGGGCTAGCTGTGTCGCGGCCAGCAGTAGCAGCAGCACTGAAAAGTGAAGGGACTTGTGTTTCATCGGTTTTCATTCCTTTCTGGTGCAGACTCCAGACGTGGGACCTCGACATAATCCCACTGATGGGCGGAGAGATCTTCCCAGAGGACCATCTCCTGCAATTGCTGGGCGATGTGGGCCGACAGGCCTGACTTTCCATAAGGAATGGCAGGACGGTAGTTCAGCAACTTCTTTTTGGGATGAATCTGGAGGTCGTGCCACAAGTCAGGTATACCTGGACCTGTGAGATGGAGTGCCACTGCGGTGTTATCTGGACGTTTGTACGCCATGATCGAGGGATAGAGAGCCAGCAGGGCTTCCCAGGGCTCCTGCTGCATTTTGAGATGGAGCGCGTCGAATGCCTGCGACGGCGATTCAGGCATTTGTTTGTAGTACCAATGGTAATGAGTGATGATGCTTGCCAGACTTCCGGCCCTTCGTGCGCAGAGGTCCTCAGCATCTGGTTCGTGCTCGAAGCCCGGCTTATACTCGCCGGCCAGCGGACGCATAGGCTCATAGCCCTCCCAGCCGCCGTGAAGGGCCACCCCGAAGTGATCCTCAACCGGGTAGACCGCGATGCTCAACAGGGGCACATCCCCATGTGTCTGAACTACCGGCCAGGGCTCTCCACTTTCAAGACAGGGCCAGTAAAGAACCTCAGACGCCAATTCGTTCCAGTTGTTTGGTGCAGTCAACCGGGCCGCTGATGGCACCGCAATTGGGCCAAAGTAGTAGTTCACCAGGGCCGAATTGACTTCCGCAAAAGTCAGACGTGCCTGGACTTTGGTGATCCCGAGTGGACCATAAGATCTGGCGACCTTCCAGAAGTCGAAGTAATCGACAGGTTTTTCCTGACGTTTGGTCGCAGTAGAATTCGCAGGCACTTGAGCCAAATCAGTTAGTTTTCCACTATCGCTGACCTGTACCGATTTTTCGGCTGAGTTGACCCCGCTGCACCCCATCAGGTACTGGCAGGCCAAGGCAGTCATGAGAGCGACCGTGAGCACGTTCTGACGGGTATTTGTGCGCTGAGTCATAGGTTTCAGCTCGCTTTCTTGTAAGGGCAAGGTGGCAAGTCTGTTTCACACCGCATTCGCGCTTCATGCGGGCAGAAGGGCTCATTGGGACTTTGTGGAATCGGACAGTCCACAAAAATCTGACCTGGGCATGGAGGTTGGCCTTTTTCTGCCGGCTCTATTAATGCAACAACGTTCCCATAACAGAGTTCCAGACACCAGCCTTGTCCATCCCTGATGCAGTCAGTGAAGCCTGGTGCAGCTTCAGCGCAATCACCGCAGCGGCACGCTGATCCAAAGGACTCGTTACATTTCTTGGAGCTTTGGGAAGAGATACCAATCCAGTAGGTCAGCCCGTTGGCGGCACAGTCGCAGGAGTATACTTCTTGGTCATTGCACGGTTCATCGTCTTCAGTACAAGTCAGGCAGCAATGGCCATAGGCATGAGCCTGACTGACATAACCTGCTTCCGGAGTCGTCCACAAGCTGCCGCACAGGAGCGCCAGGACGATCACCATGAGACGTCTGATCTGCATCGTCATCCCCCAAGAATGCTGGGGACTGCATACTAATGCACAAGGTTACTCTCTCTCTCTCTCTCTCTGTCAAGGCGATGCCGGAAAATTATTGGCGATGAGCCGACACGCGGTTACTCCAGCGAGACGGCGGGGGTGAAGAGGTCGCCGGTCACGGCCAGCCAGGCATTGGCGGGCTGGAAGTACGTCGTCGCGACCCGGTTCGCCTCCTCCACCGTGACCCCGGCCATCCGCTGGAGGAGCTGCCAGTCGAAGTCCCAGGGGAGATCCCGGGCGACATTGAGCGCCATCGCCTGTGATTGCGCCTGCATCCCAGCCAGCGACATCAGGGTTTGCCCCCTGCTGTAGGTGACAGCGGTTGCGAGCTCTTCGGCTGTGATGCCCTCGGTGGCGATGAGCCGAAACTCCCGCTGCAGGCCGGTGATGGCCTGCTCCCACATTTCAGGCCGTGTCCCAATCCGGGCCGACAGGATGCCGCCATCACGATACGCCTCCACCCGGGAATAGGTGCCATAGGCCAGCCCTTCCTTGCCCCGCAGCCGGTCAAACAGCCGGGAGAGCCAGCTGCCTCCCAGCACCATGTTGACCGCCTGGATCGCCGGGAGGTCCGGGTCATGCAGGGCGACGCCGGGGAGTCCCAGCACACTCATCGTTTGGGCCTTGGCGGTCTGCTGGACAATCCGCTGCAGGCCCGTGGCGCTCCGGGGGATAGCGGGAGAGAGCACGGTGCCGGTCTGACGTTTCCGCACCGGTAACCCTCCAAAAATGGTTTCCAGCTCAGGCTGCACAGTGGCGGGATCGATGTCACCTGTCAGGGTCAGGACTAACGTAGAGGGATCAAAGATGTGCACCGCGTGATCCAGCAGATGCTCCCGGGTCAGAGCACTGACCGCCGCAGGGCGTCCCAACGGCGGACGGCCGTACGCCACGTCCTGGCCCCACATCGCCAGCGTCAGCTGATCATGTGTGGTGTTGTACGACTCATCGGCCCGGGCGGTGATCTCCGCGAGAAGGATGTCGCGGGCGACTGCCACTTCCTCTTCGGGGAAGGTGGCCTGACTGATGAGATCGGCGATCAACGGCAATGCTGTGGCGAGGTCATCGGCGGCATAGAGTCCGCTCAGCGAGGTGGTGTCGTAGCTGACACTCACTTCGAAGCGTCCGCCGAGGTGGTCGATGAGTCCCAGGATGTCATCGGCAGAACGGGTGGTCGTCCCCTTGGTCAGGGTCCGCTCCAGCAGCGCGCCGAGTCCGTTGGTCTCCCAGGACTCCAGATCGAGTCCCTGCGGCGCGGCGAGAGTGAGCCCCACCGTCCCGGTCCCAAGGACCGGCTTCACCAGCACCCGCATCCCGTTCCGGAGCGTCAGCGTGGTGGGTGCCGCCCCCGCTCCGGCGGCCTGACTGGCGGGATAGATCGGCTGTGTGGATGTCCCCAGCCGGCCGATGTCGCCAGGTCGCTCCAGGGGAGCGGCTGAGGGGTCCAGCAATGACCAGTTCGGGGTCAGGGGAGCCGCACCAGTCTCGGCGGTGGCGAGGCCGAGGGTGATGTGCGCGGCGGGGAGGAAATGCTGCGCCGCCCACTGGACATCCGCAGCGTTGACCCCCGCCAGGCGAGCGGCATAGTCTTCGAAGAAGAGGGGAGACCCGGTGGCGTTGATGTAATAGCCGAGGGTGTAGGCCTGACTCTGGACATCCTCCCCCAGGAACAAATGCTGGAGCATCAGCTGTCGGCGCGCGCGGTCAAGCTCGCTCGCGGTGGGGCCCTGCTCCTTGAGCTGCCGAATGACCCTGAAGATTTCCTCGGTAGCAGCGAGGGTCTGCGCGGGGTCCGCCATCTCCGCGCTGAGCCAAAAGGCGGACTGCGTGATCAGTTCTTGTGTGCTGGTAGAGATGTCGGAGACGAGCCCGAGCTCGTCGCGCAGACGTCGCACCAGCCGACTTGCATCCCCCTGTCCGAGAATCGCGGCCAGCACCTGCAGAGCATAGGTTTCATCGGCACGGGCGGCGGTTGTGGGCCAGACAGCAGCGATGTGATTGGTGGCGTAGTCCCGGACTCCCACCAGCGACTGCGGCGCAGTCTGGGAGTAGGGAGTCGTGCCGGGGTCCGGGGCGATTTCAGTCGGCTGCCAGGCACTGAACTCTTCGGTGAGGATCTGCAGCGCATCCTCCGCGTTAAAGTCACCGACGGCAATGGTGAATGCGTTGTTGGGACCATAAAAGCGACGGTAGTACTCCCGCATCTGCTCATTGGTCTGGGCATCGAGGGTCGGGGCATCGCCGATGACCGGATGCCGATAGCCAGCGTGGGCCATGGCTGCCGGGAGCACCAGATCGCCCAGGAACCAGCCGGGGTTGTCGAGTCCCTGCCGGAGCTCTTCCTTCACGACTTCGCGCTCCCGTCCGAACTCGCTGTCCAGGAGCACGGGCTGGCTCACGAGGAGGGCGGTCATATGCGCGATTTCCCGGAGCTTGTCGGCGGGTCCGACATGGAAGTAGTTGGTGTTGTCCTGATCCGTGGAGGCGTTGTTGTCGATGGCGTTCTGAAACAGGATGCGGTTGAAGTCATCCAGGGGCATCCCGACTGATCCATCAAAGAGCATGTGCTCGAGGAAATGGGAGATGCCGGCATCGGCTGGTTGCTCGTTGCGGGCCCCGACCCGAAACCAGGTATTCACGACCGCCACTGGCGCCGCGTGGTTCTCGACAATGAGCAATTGCATCCCATTGGGAAGGGTCGCCATGAGCATCCCCCCGGGAGTGCGGACCGGTTCGGCAGCGGGGGCAGGGGTGGCAACGGTGAGGGACATCAGGACTCCGGTGAGCAGCAGCACGAGGGCGCGCATGGGGCCTCCAGGCATACCTCCCGGGCTGGTGGGTCCGGGGAGGGTGAGAAAGGCGAAGTGCCGGGGGGAAGGATACGCGAGCCGCCCGGGGGGCCGGGCGGCGAAGGCAGGCTTACATCAAAGTCGGTCGGTCGTGCCGACGAGCCTCAGAGCCCTGGGAGGATGGCATCGGCGGCGGGGGTCAGAGTGAAGGCCGCCAGGGGCTGCCAGGCGAGACCCTCCACGGCATCGGCCCGGAGTCCCTGGGTGACGAACTCTCCCGGTCCCGACACCGTGACCTGCACGATGCCAGCTTCCTCGAGGCCGCTGGGGTAACGGAGCAGGAAGCGCAGATGTGTCCCGGCAGGTTCACTAAAGAGGGCGAACCCGCTGGCGGTGCCATCGGTGAACGCCGCGCTGTCGATGGGGTCCAGATTGACCGGACCCAGCGCGGTTCCCCAGCCGATCTCTTCCATGCTTGCTGGCATCTGTCCGGTGTTAGCCAGGGTCGCGCTGGCGGCGTGGAGCCACTGGCTCAGCGCTTCTGCGACCCGGGCATCCTGCAGGGGACGGGCGGTCTGGCGGTACCCCTCCAGGATCTGCTGCCGGACTGCAGGCCGGCTGCTCTCGCGCTCGGCGGCCAGCATCGTGTCGAGGCTGTCAGGTGTCAGACTCTCCAGCGCTGCGATCTTCGGATTGACGAGCGGCGCAGGCGGCGCGGACTGACCCATACGGACGGGCTCCAGATGGAGGAGTCCATCGGTTTCGCCATAGACCGGGAGGTGTCCGGCAGGGGGCTGATTTGCCACGAGGGTCAAAGTCCACTGCGCGGCCTGCGAGCGCCAGGCTTCCGGGGTCACGGTGCCGGTGAGCGGGTCGGTGGTCGCGGCAGCGAGGATGCCCGTTGCGGGGTCGGCCAAAGTCCAGGCGAAGACAAAGGGGGCCAGGCCCTCCGGAGTCGCGGGCCAGCTCCCCTGGACCTGCGAGGCCCGGATGGCTCCCTGCGAGATGCCATGAAAGGTCAGGGGCAACAGAGAGAACCAGGTCGCAGAGTCCCGTTGCTGCAGACGAGTCGTGCGGGTCGCGAGCCAGGCCTCGACTCCCTCCACCTGCTGACTCCGGGGCTGATCGTTGACCGCAGTTGCGGTCTCCTTGGGGGGCGCGGTGATACACGCCGCGATGAACAATAGCGGCAACGGCACCAGCCAGCACAACGTACGGGTAGTCATGGGATTCTCCTTGTGAGTTCTCACTTTTGTGGGACTTTTCCTCAGTGCGATCGGCTAAGAAAGACTGCTAGCATGGGCTGGTGGGCGCAGGCTAACAGCACTCTGCGGACTCCTCCTCACCACAGACGAAAGGCTCTCCAATCGGGTACGACGGATAGCCGGGTGGGAAGCAAGTGCAGCTTCCTGCGCAGGTATAAGAAGTGTAGGTCTTGTACTCTCGCCAGTGTTGACCTGTGCATGGGATGCAGTTTAGGCAAGCACAATTTGCGGGAGGGCAGCTCAGGAATGCAGCTTTCTGAATATTGTAAAAGTGTGTACAAGGTGAGAAGCCCGACCCGTTCCAGCACCAGCAAACCTCAAAGCCGGTGCCCCCAAGAGAGATCTCCATCTCGCAGCAGTCTGCAAAAGTAACTGATGGGAGCAAAAGCACGCTCCAGCCTAGTACAGCAGAAAGGAAAAACCTTAACACGGGTTTCCTCCAGGCTGGGATTTGGGTGATCGGACGCGACAAAATCTACCCTGCTTCCTCATTGCAGTCAATGAGCTTTTCTAAAAAATGCGTCCATACTGAACGAGTTGCTGCAGCAATGCCGCCAGCGCTGCATCGCTGGTAGTATCAATCGGCAAACGGCGGTGGGTCTGAAGAGCAGTTTCCCGCATCGGGCAGTATCAGCTAAAGAGGGGAGCGAAGGCCGGTACAATCAGCAGATGCCCTTCGAAGTGACCTTCGATGACCAGCCCTATCCCCTGCCACCGGAGTTGGTGCCACCCCCCTTAGGGTTGCTGCCCGCCGATGAGGGGCCAGATAAACTCGCCCTGTTTGAAGCGCTTGGGCGGCTACAGCGCGACCTCTCCCGGCTCTCCGGACGCCTCCAGCTCAACATCAAGAGTCAGCAGGAAGGGCAGATGAAGGTCGAGGAAGCGATGGGGGCTCTGGAGTCCCGCTTCCGCGAAGCGAGCCTGGTGAAGCCCCCGCCACCCCCGGTCGTGACTGGTGGTGGGGCGAGCCTCGAACAGTTGACCCCCCATCTGGCGAAGCTGAGCGAGCAGCTGGTCGGCATCCAGCGGAAGGTCAATCCCCTCAGCGAGCAGCTCGAAGCGGTGAAGGGGAGTTACAGGGAGAAGGTCGAGGAGAGTCAAATCGAGCGGATTCTCCCGGTCCTCGACTCCTTCGAGCGCCTCTTCGAGCAGGCGGGTCAGAGTGAAGACCCGAAGATGCAGAAGTGGCTCGAAGGAGTCCGGATGATCTACAACCAGCTGCGCAGCTTCCTGCGAGGTCAGGGGGTCGAGGAGATTCCGGCTCTGGGTGAGGTGTTTGATCCGAAGCTCTTCGCAGCGGTCGGGACCGACCCTACGGATGCGTATCCGCCGAACGTGGTCAGCCGGGTCGGTCGGACTGGGTATCGCCGTCAGACCGAATCGGGTACGAAAATCCTGCGAGTCCCGGAAGTCTTTGTGGCCAAGCCTCCGACGGAAGCGATGCGCCTCGATGAGTCGCAGCTGACCCGGGCGGAAATCCTGGAGCAGCAGCGTCGGGAGGATGCGGGGGAAGTTTCTGCGTCATCATCGTCGACGTCTGCGCCTCCGCCAGCGACTGCTGCACCACCTGCACCACTCATCGCTGCCCCACCGGCCCCATCACCAGCGCCTGTCGTGATGACGGAGCCTGCACCGGAGCCACCACCAGCGTTAGTTGCAGAATCTGTAGCAGAGCCAGCCGCCGCCGAGGATCTGTTACCCGATCCTGCGACTCTCACCATTGGTCCGGGGGAGGACAAGTTTGCCGACATCCGGGCGAAGGCGGAAGCCGCGCTCAAAGGGCTGTTCGAGCCCGCCGCGCATCTGGAGTCCGCCCATCCGACCCCGGTGGCGGAGCCGCCAGCACCATCCGTGTCGCCATCGCAGCAGACCAGCTTCGCTGGCTGGGGTGGTCTTGGGACCGAAGCGACTGTGCCGGACACGCCACCGCAGATGCCAGCAGTCGAGGGAGGAGTCCCGATGGATGCACCGCCGCTGGAAGGGGGAGGCGAGGAGTACTACGCCTCCGGGGATGGGTTGTATGAACTCCGGATGGCGCGGGGTCTGAGCCTCGCGGACTTCTGGGGACATGCGTTCGGCAAGCAGTTGGGTGACCAGCAACTGATGGACCTGGGGGAAGCGGTCGAGCGGGAAGAGGAGTGTATCGATGAGAAGGAGCTGCGTCGGCTGGCTCAGGGTCTGGGACTGACCGTCGAGGACCTGCTGCCACTGCTCCGTCGGGAGTAAACTGGTTCACGAGGAGGACGTCGACGTGGAAACGCTGATCGGACAGGGCGCATACACGTTGCGTGAAGCCGGGCGCATCCTCGGACGTCCGAAGCGTTGGGTCGAGGGCTGGCTGAAGTCGTTAGACCGCACCAAATCCGGTGTACTGCAGGACCGTTGGGTGTTTGAAGATGTTCGTCTGCTCACTTTTGCAGATTTAATCGAGCTATACCTGATTTCGGAATTCCAGGAGGTCGGGATCAAACGTGCTGTCATCAGAAAGGCAGCACAGACTCTGACCGAGCGCTACAACTCGCCGCACCCCTTCTCCCTGCGTGCCTGTTTCGCCGATGTGCAGGCGATCTTTTTTAAGTATCAGGGCGTTCAGGGTGAGTTGAATGAGGATGCTTCCGGCCGGAAGGGACAGCTGGTGATCCCGGCACTTCTGGATGTCATCAGGCATGTCGAAACTCGGCTGGAGTTTGATGCGGATGGGAAAGCAATTCGGTTCTGGCCGATGGCTACCGGCACTAAGCGTGGTTTGGTGGTGCTGGATCCGATGCGCCAGATGGGGCGACCAATCGTGGCGGCCTGCGGCGTTTCCACCCGGGTGCTGGACCTGGCTGTTAAAGCCGAGGGTGTGGAGTATCTGAACGACATCGCGAAGTCCTATCGGGTGTCCCCTGCTGATGTCCGTGCGGCCGTTGAGTATGAGGAATCATTGCTGCACCGCTCCGCTGCATGAAAATCCTGCTGGACGAGCATCATCCTGTGGAGGTTCAGAATGCCCTGAACACCCTGGGTGATGTGGCGGAAATGATGATTAGGCTGCTGCAACAGGGAATGTCCGATGAAGCACTGTTGGCCTACTCAAAGCAGGAAAAGTTTGAAGTCTTCCTGACCGCAGACCGAGGTATGCGAGGGAAGCAGACGCACAGGGCCAGCCTGGCCGGCTTCCTAGATATGGGTTGCGTGATCTTCCTGCCAGCGAAGTACACAAAGCTGGGTCGGTCGCAAAAGGCTGCCTGGCTGCTGGAGTATTGGCCTGACATCCGCAGTGTGGTGGACAAATGTCCTGCCGGTCACTTCATCAAAGTGACTGCGACAGGACTGCCGCAGATTCGGCCGTACAATCCCCCGACTCATTCAAGCGGGGGACCGGTGTAACGACGCTGGACCTCCAGCACCTGATATGGCAGCGCAGCGAAGAGGTGTTGACAGGGCAAACTCCGTAAATCGACACCACCCACATAAGTCGACACCCAGGCATCTTTCAGCTGACGCAAGCCCTCGGTGAAGAGCGCTCGCCCGTAGCCCTGTCCCTGCGCCGCGGGCTCGACATGCAGTGCCAGTAACGCGCCAGTCCGGGGATCGGCGGGCCAGCTTTGCGGCAACACCGCTCCGATGGGCCGCCCGTTGTGGTAGCCGATCCGCCAGCGCTGAGGTTCCAGTTGCGCCCCGGCAACCTGCCGCATCGCGAGCAGGGTGGCGGTGGCAGTCCCTTCAGGCATCGCTCCAATGGTTTCCAGCATCTGTCCGAACTGGAGATTGCCGACATCATGCAGGCTCCGCCAGGCGAGGGGGAGCTGCTTTGTGGGAGGAGTCCAGCCTGCCAGATCAGCTTTGAGCATGGACTGCTCATCGAGGTCCTGAAAGCCCATCGCCACGAAAAGCTGATCCAGCCGATCCGGGTCGCCCTGCACAGGGTCCAGTAGCAGGACCCCTTCGATCTGCTTAATCTGCCGCGACCAGCACTCCGCCAAAAAGCGGGCCAGCAGACTCCGCCCGATTTCATCGATGTGAGCGGGGTCGGGGATGAGGGGGGCGAGGACCTCCGCGCGCCGTCCGGGGCGAAAGCGTGCCCGGAGGACTCCCAGCCATTGCCCCCGGGATCCTTCAGCGACCAGGAACTCGGCGGGGTCGAAATCCGGGGCATGGAGGGCCGGCACCAGCCGATTCAGGGCGGCTTCGGCGGTCCCACCCGTCAGGGACTGGGTCAGGGCGACCCACTGGGGGCCTTCCACGGGCGTCAATGAGCGGACCGAGAAGTGCAAAGGAGCCATGCTGAAGGGGCATTATGGACGAGTCTGGCGGGTACAATAGTAAGTCGCGACCTCTGGCCACCGGTTCCGGTCCCTGGGCCTTCCACTGAGGGATGACAGGTGGAGAGAGAGATGCCAGTCGCCGCTGTCACCAGCCCGGCCGTCGTTGGCCCGGTGTTGCCCAGGAAGTAGTGAGGCTCGCCACTCTCATGGCTGTCTGTCAACCAGGGACTGCTCCCACGACGCTCGAACGGAGCATCGGGACGTTGTTTGGGCTGGCCATCGGGGATGCCCTGGGGGCGCCGGTGGAAGGCTGGCCCCGGGAGACGATCCGAACGGCGCTCGGTTTTGTGCGGGATTATCAGTACACGATTTTGGGGCGGGGGACCGTCAGCGATGACACCCAGATGACCTTGGCCCTCGCCGAAAGCATCACGCAGGAGAGGCAGTTCGAACCGGAGCATTTCGCTTTCTGTCTTGGCGAATGGATGCGGAAGCACGACCAGGGGATCGAGGCCGCCCGTGGGGCGAGCAAAACAGTCACCCTCACCACCCGGGCGCTCTACCGGGGGATCCCCTGGACCGAGACCGGTCAGCCCTCAGCCTCGAATGTCCCGGCCGTCCGGGTCGCGCCGCTGGCGCTCTACCACCTGCACAGCGATGAGGCTGCGCTGCTGCGGGATGTGGAAGATTCCGCGCTCCCGACGAATGTCGATCCCCTGGCTATCAGCGGCGCGAAGCTCATCGCCCTGGCGATCCGGGCGCTGCTCCGGACCGATCCTGGCGAGTTCTCACCATCATCGTTCCTCGATTACCTTGAGATCCATGCCCGCCATTTCTCGCCCCGTCTGGCAGAAGCCCTACGACCCATCCGGGAGTTTCTCTGTCAGACCCCGCTGGAAGATCAGGTCTTCGGGTCGCCGGTGGCAGGCTATGCCCATCCGGAGTACTGCCTCGACCTGCAGGCGGAAATCATGGACCGGTTCGAGGTGCTGCAGCGGATCGGCACCGGCAAGTTCGTGCTGGAGTCGATCCCGGCGGCAATTTACTGCTTCCTGCAGAGCCCCCACAATTTCGAGATGAGCATTACGACCGCTGTCAATGCGGGGGGCGACACCGACTCCATCGCAGCAATGACTGGTGCCCTGTCCGGGGCGTTTAACGGCACCACCGGGATCCCGCAGCGCTATCTGGAAGAACTGGAGCATCGGGATCGACTGATGGACCTGGCGACCCAGCTCTATGCGATGGCGGATGACTCGGACCATACGGAGCCGACCACCTGGTCGTTGTCGGTGCAGATCACCCAATTGCGCCAGTCGGAGTGAGCGATTCGTTTCAGTCGTTGCTGGCGGACTATCGTGCTCTGGCCCTGACGGACCCTTTTCAGCCACCCCGTGATCTTGAGGTCTACGCCCGCTGGCAGCAGTCACCAACGGAGGCGGTGGTCATGGCCGGGAATCTGGCGGCCTCGCTCTGCATCCTGGGGCGGGACCTGGGGAAAGACGAGGTCCGCTATCAGCAGCCGCTCATCGGCGCAGCGGGCCAGAAAGTGCGTCGCACCCTGCAGCAAGTGCTGGCCCCCTCGACCCTCGAGGACAAGCCCTGGTTTACGGCGGGTCTGGCGCATTACTGCATCACCAACACGGTGCCGTACAAGCCGCTCGGCAACGCCCCATTTAGTGAGACCACCAGGGAAAAGTGTCGTCCGCTGGTGGAGCGATTCTTAGCGGACCTCTGGCAGGGAGATGTGCTGATGCCGCTGGGGCTTGGTGCGCTGGAATGGTGCCGTCCCTATGGCGCTGCGACCGTCGATCGCTTCGTCGCCCTCCCGCTCCCCGCCTGGCATGAGGCGGAGGGGCAGATCAAAATCGGCGGCAAAGTCATCCGCCTGCTCCCCCTGCCGCATCCTTCACCGCTGAGCCAGTACTCGCGTCATTTTCCCGAGTGGCTGGCTGCCCGCATCGCGCAGCTGTAACGGCACGCCGGTCGCGCCAGCAGCGCGATTGTTTCCCCCGCGATACCGGGAAATCGGGGCTGACCGGTGTCGATTGTGCGGGCGACATCCTATCCTGAGAGGAGTCGACCACCTCTCGCTTGCCGGAGCTTTCCATGCACTACCGTCTGTTGGCTAACACGGGACTCTACGTTTCCGAACTCTGTCTTGGGACGATGACATTCGGGGGACGGGGCAACTGGAAAGTGGTCGGTGCGCTGGATCAGGCGGCATCCGAAGCGTTGGTCAGGCAGGCCCTGGAAGGCGGCATCAACTTCTTCGACACTGCCAATATCTATTCAGAAGGCGAGTCGGAGACGATCTTTGGGCAGGCCCTGCAGAACCTGGGGACCGACCGTGAGACGCTGGTGATCGCGACCAAGTGCCGGGGTCGGATGGGGGCGGGTCCGAATCAGGTGGGTCTGAGCCGCAAGCATATTTTTGAGGCGGTCGATGCCAGTCTGCGCCGGCTGCAGATGGACTACATCGACCTCTACCAGATTCATGGGGTCGATCCCCTGACTCCCATCGAAGAGACCATGGATGCGCTGGATGCCCTGGTCACCAGCGGGAAAGTGCGCTACATCGGATACTGCAACCTGCCCGCCTGGTACGCGATGAAAGCGCTGGCCTACGCCGGCAGCCGACAGCAGGCGCGATTTATCAGCGCGCAGATGTACTACTCCATCGCGGGTAGGGACATCGAGCGGGAAGTCGTGCCGCAGGTGCAGGATCAGCACCTGGCGCTCCTGCCCTGGAGTCCCCTGGCGGGGGGGCTCCTCTCCGGCAAGTTTGATCTCGACTCTCCCGGCCCGGAAGGGGCGCGACGTGCCAGCTTTGATTTCCCGCCGGTGGATCTGGATCGGGCGCGCGGGGTCCTGCAGGTGATGCGGGAAGTCGCGACTGAACAGGAGCGGAGTGTCGCGGAAGTCGCGCTGGCCTGGCTTCTGACCCGCCCGTATGTCACCAGCGTGATTATTGGGGCCCGGACCCCGGAGCAGCTGACGGCGAATCTGCAGTCGACGGATGTCGAGCTCACGGCGGACCAGGTCACGCGCCTTGATGAAGCCAGTGCACTGCCCCCGGAGTACCCCGGCTGGATGGTGGGGCGTCAGGCCGGCGACCGGATCCCCAAGGACGCGCGTTAGACTGCCACGCCGGCCCGGTCCAGGGAGCGGTACTGGATGGCTTCCGCGATATCAGCGGTGGAACAGGCTTCCCGTCCATCCAGGTCCGCAATGGTCCTGGCGATCTTCAGTACCCGGGTGTAGGCACGCGCCGACAGCCCCAGCGAGTCCACGGCCCGTTTCAGGAGCGACTGTGCCTCCGGGGGGAGGGGCCGGTCCTGCTCAATCAGACGGGCTGGGGCGATCGCGTTGCTGGAGTACGGCGTCCCCTGGTACCGCCGCAACTGGCGCTCCCGGGAGGCCAGCACCCGCTCCCGGACCTGCGCGCTCGATTCCCCCTCATGCTTCAGTCGCAGATGCTCGTAGGGGACACGCGGCACGATGACATGGAGGTCGATGCGGTCCATGAGTGGACCTGAAATGCGCTTGAGGTAAGAAGCGACCTGCTGCGGCGAGCAGGAACAGGTCCGCAGGCCATCGCCGTAGAACCCGCAGGGACAGGGATTCATCGCTGCGACCAGGGAAAACTGTGCCGGGAAAGTGACGGTCGTGGAGGCCCGGGAGATCGTGACCTTGCCATCCTCCATCGGCTGACGCAGCACTTCCAGGACATCCCGTCGGAACTCCGGCAGCTCATCGAGAAAAAGCACTCCCAGATGCGAGAGGGAGACCTCGCCGGGGGTCGGGAAGGAGCCGCCACCGATGAGCCCCGCTCCGGAAATTGTGTGGTGTGGCGACCGGAAGGGGCGATGCTGAATCACGCCGGTTGATTCCGGGAGGAGTCCCATGATGCTGTAGATCTTGGTGATCTCCAGGGCTTCCTCGAATCCCAGGGGGGGGAGGATGCCCGGAAGGCGCTTCGCGAGCATACTTTTGCCTGATCCCGGAGGGCCGACCAGCAGGATGTTGTGACCGCCGGCGGCGGCGATCTCCAGCGCCCGTTTCGCCTGCTCCTGGCCTTTGACTTCGGACAGATCGAGATCCGCCAGCTCCTGTAACTGCTGCTCGAAATTGCCGGGAGCCGGGGGCTGGACCGGCAACGCCGCCTGTTCATCGGCGAGCGCTTCCACGACTTCCGCCAGGGTCCCCACCGGGTGAATCGGCAGCTCCTGCACCAGAGCGGCCTCCGCGCCGTTTCCCCGGGGACAGATGAAGCCCTTTGCCTGATCCCGCTTGCACTGGATCGCGGCGGGCAACACGCCGGTGACTCGCCGGACCTGCCCATCCAGGGCCAGCTCGCCCATCACCGAGAGCCCCTCCAGACGTTCCGGGCGGATCTGATGGCTCGCCGCGAGAATGCCCAGCGCAATCGGGAGGTCGTAGGCCGGGCCGACCTTGCGAACATCCGCCGGGGCGAGATTGACCGTGATCGGCTTCATGGGAAATCCAAAGCCGCTGTTCTTGATGGCCGCACGCACCCGCTCCCGGGACTCCTTCACGGCGGCATCTGGCAGCCCGACAATGTCAAAACGGGGTAACCCCTGGGCGACATCGATTTCGACGGACACCGGATGGGCATCGACACCGACAATGCCGGCGGAACGGATAGCTGACAGCATGGCGGGACTCCTCGGCAGGACAGATACGTTGCCCCTGGTGGGGCGTTGTCGGGGGGAGTGATGCCGCCCCTGCGACGGATTCCGCGCAGTTTGTGCAGAAAATCCAAAATTTCTTTTTAGGGCGTCCGGGATCGGCTGGCGCGACGGGTATCCCAGGCAATGACCCCGAGGCCACCCAAGGTCAGGACCATCCCGAGCCCCTGCACAGGCGTGAAGCGTTCCCCAAGCAAGAGGGTCGCCAGCATCAGCGCTGATAAGGGGATCAGCAACGTCACCAACAGGGTATTAGTGGGGCCGGCACTCTGGAGGAGTGAGAAGTAAAGGAGATACGCGATCCCAGTACACATGACACCAAGCGCCAGGACCGCCCAGAGCAGGGTCGCCGAGGGCATCGGCAAGTTCCAGGGGGGCGAGACGATGAGGATCACCGGGAGGAGGGTCGCGGCGGTGCAGATGAGCGAACCGGTGGCTGTGACAGTCGATGGCAGGTGCACGAAGCGACGTCCCCACAACCCCGCGACCGCATAGAGCCCCGCACCGATGACCACTGCCAGCGCGCCGATGACGGCATCGAGATTCCCCTCCATCGCTTCCGGCCCGGCAATAGCGCCGACTCCTCCAATGCCCAGGAGGAGTCCAAGGACCCGCAGTGGGGTGAGAGGCTCCTGCCGGGTATACCAGTGCCCGAGGGCCGCACTGAACAGGGGAGTCGTGCTGTTGAGCAATGAGGCCAAACCAGCGCCGACAAACGCCTGCCCCCAGAAAATGAGGGAGAAGGGGAGGATGATGTTGATCAGGCCCATGATGACCCAGTCGCGCCAGACTATTCCAATAGCGGGGAGCCGATGCCCCTGCAAGCGCATGATGACCCAGAGCATCGCGGCCGCGATGCAGGTTCTGGCGAAGATGAACCACTGCAGGGGCCATTCCCGGAGGGTCAGTTCGCCAAAGTAAAACGACGAGCCCCAGATGAGGCCGAGCAGGAGCAACTGTCCCCATTCGAGCGGGGTCATTGGTCGCGGCGAGTTGATAACAGGTGGAGTGTCAGACACCGGGGTCCCGCAGGAGACCCACGAGGTCCAGGATCGGGCGTGTCCAGGCGCTGACAGGCAGATCGCGATAGACCTGATGCTTCACAAGAATCACGACCAGGTCCTGCTGCAGCACTTCTTCCAGCGATGCTCCCACGAGGGAGGTCGGCACCACCGCGAGCGGATCGTGCACCAGGACTGTTCCCGGACGTTCATCGGTGCAACGTTGCGCGATATGCAGCGCGGGGGACTCCCGCAGGTCGGCGACATCTGGCTTATAGGTCAGCCCCAGGAAGCCGAGTGTGGTCGAGGGGCTCACGCGGTCGGCCATCGCCAGAATCTGCGTGGTGACCCACTCGGTTTTGTACTCATTGACACGGCGCGCTGTCCGGATGAGATTGGCATCGGTCGGAGCGGCGTCCACCAGAAACCAGGGATCGACTCCGATGCAATGCCCGCCAACTCCGATGCCTGGCTCCAGAATGCGGACCCGGGGGTGGTGGTTGGCGAGGGCAATGACCTGAAATGGGTCCACTCCCAGATGGGCCGCGATGAGGCTCACTTCGTTGGCGAAGGCGATATTGACATCGCGATAGGCGTTCTCGACCAGCTTCACGGTCTCCGCGGTGGTGGCATCGGAAATCAGCAGCTGACCCGACACGAAGCGCCCATAGAACCCTGCCGCGGCAGCGCTCGCTTCAGGAGTCGTGCCGCCCAGAATCCGGTCATTGGCGCGCAATTCTTCCAGCAGTCGCCCTGGCAGAACCCGTTCCGGGCAATAGGCCAGATGGAAGTCGACCCCGGGGGTGAGTCCGCTCCCCTGGGCGAGGATCGGTGCCAGGATCTGGGTCGTGGTGCGGGGCGGCGAGGTCGATTCGAGGATCACCAGACATCCTGAAGTCAGGTGGGGCGCAATGGCCGCACCGGCCGCTTCCACCATCCGCAAATCAGGGGCTTTGTTTTCAAGAAACGGTGTCGGGACCGCGATCAGAAACGTCCGTGCGGGTACCGGTGTCGTTTGCGCCGTGAGCTGTCCCGAGGCGACCGCTGTTCCAACGAGGGCTGACAGCGCGGGTTCCGGGAAATGGGGAATCCCGGCGTTCACCGATTCCACGATGGCGGCATCGATGTCGACTCCCACGACTCGCAACCCAGTGCTGGCCGCCAGCGCTGCGGTTGGCAGGCCGATATAGCCGAGGCCTACGACACACAGGTCGATAGTCGTGCTGGCGGTGGTGTCAGACGTTGGAGTCACAGCGCCGGGGATTATCCCATCCTGCTAGACTGGAGCTATGACTACGGACACCTCGCCGCTCACCGACCTCCTGACCCGCATCGAATCCACCCTCCGCGCCGGCGATTTCTCAGGCGCAAAAGCCCTGCTCGACAACGCGCAGGATCTCGCCGCCAGCGCCGATCCGCTGACCCAGGCCCGCGTGCAGAAGCTCCTGGGGGACTTTTGGCGCTACCAGAGCAATCCCTATGAAGCAGCGAGCCTGTACGAGCAGGTCCTGGGTGCCGCGACTGCGGCGGGGGATCAGCGACTTCTGGCTGACACGCAGCTGGCCTATGGGCGGCTCAAGATGCCCCAGGGTCAGCAGGACCTCGCCTGGGGGCTGTATGAAGCCGCAGGCGCGATCTATGCTGCTCTCGGCGAGCCGGGCCTGCAGGGGCAGACGCTGGCGGGACAGGGGGATGTGGCGTTTCATCGGGGCGATGCGGCCACCGCCCGGGCGCTGTTTGATCAGGCGCTGACGCTCTGTCGGCAGGGAGAAGATGCCCTGGGTGAGGCGCACACGCTGAAATCGCTGGGGCGTCTGATTCAACAGCAGGAGGGGGCCGAGGCGGCTCTCGTCACACTCAAGGCGAGTGTGGAGGCGTATCAGAGATCGGGCTTCAAGTACGGGGAGGCGTTTACCTGGCAGTATTACGCCCAGGTCCTGGGGCAGGAGCGGCGGCTGCCGGAAGCCTCAGAAGCGCTGGGGCAGGCGGCGGATCTTTTCCACGCGATCGGCTTGCCGGGTCAGGAAGGCCGGATGCGCGATTTCAAGGCGCAGGTCGATGCAGCCATCGCGGACGGTCTGAGATAAGCGAAAAGGGGCTGACCTATAGCCCGGCCTGGAGGAGATCCAGCAGCCGGATCAGCCCCAGCACCCGGTCGTCGTCATCGACCACCGGCGCTTGCTGATGCTGACGCTCCCGCATTCGTTCGAGTACGACACTCGCCAGTTCATTCGGATACGCCCGCTTCGGATTCGGGGTCATCACGTCACTGACCGGCAGGGCGAAGGTCGCTTCGATGGTCCGGTCGCGACTCCGGTCCAGGGTGCGACGGACATCGCCATCAGTCAGGAACCCCGCGAGACGGCCATCCGGATGCTGGATCATGATCGCCCCGAGATGGGTCCGGGTGAGCGCATCGATGGCCTGCCCAAAGGTGCTCGCGACCGGGAGCATCGCGGCGGTCGCGCCATCGTGCATCACATCTTCCACCCGGAGTAGCAGGCGTTTCCCCAGCGTGCCTCCCGGATGAAACTGCGCGAAATCAGCCGCTGAGAGCCCCCGCTCTTCGAACAGCACGATCGCCAGGGCATCGCCGAAGGCCATCAGCGCCGTGGTCGATGTGGAGGGGACCAGATTGTGGGGGTCCGCTTCGGCGGGGACACCGATGTTGCAGACCAGGTCGCAGGCCCGGGCGAGCGTGGAGTCCGGACGTCCCGTGAGGGCGACCAGCCGCACCTGACGTCGGCGCAGGCTCGGCAATAACTGCAGCAGTTCTTCGGTGGTCCCGGAATTGGAGATCAGCAGGACCAGGTCGCCATCCTGGACCAGCCCAAGGTCGCCGTGGAACCCTTCAGCGGGCGACAGAAAGTATGCGGGAGTGGCGAGGGACTGGAGCGTCGCGGTGATTTTGCGTCCTACCAGTCCGCTTTTCCCCATCCCCATCAGGATGATCCGGCCGCGACACTGCAGACAGTCATCCACCAGGGTGGCGAAGGTCTCATCGAGTTGGGCCGCGACCTGCTGGAGGCCCTCAGCCTCGGCGGTCAGGATGGCCCGTGCCCGGGTGAGACGGTCAATGGCGTTCATGAGCGCATTGAAGCACAGAGGTGTCGGCGAGTTTGTCAGTCATCGGGCAGCTCCGGCAGCGCGATGTCCCGCCAGCGCAGGGAGGGATACCCGAGGTCCTGGGCGAAGTAGGCCAGCAGCGGTGCGCGGCACTCTTTCCGCATAACGCCGCCGATCACTTCGGGGAGTCGCTGGACCGTGTCGGGGTCATTCGGCCGGGGGGCGAGGATCGCGGGATTGGTCAGGATGTCGAGGGCGGTGCCGCAGGCCCCAAGAATGAGGTCGTACTCACCAAAAACCACCCGTCCGATGCGGTAGTGAAGGATCGCGCCGCTGCACATGGCGCAGGGCTCCAGTGTGGAGTAGAGGGTAATGTCCTGGAGATTGAGATTGGTGGCCTCCGGGAGTCCCAGGGCGCGTAAACAGGCCATTTCCGCATGGCAGGTGAGATCGTTGAGGGCGTGGCGAAGGTTATGTCCCCTGGCGATGATTACGCCATCCCGGACCGCCACTGACCCGATCGGGACTTCCCCTTCGGCCAGTCCCTGATGGGCTTCCGCGACGGCCTGCTGCATCAGGGCGAGATCGTTGGGTGTCAGCATGAGAGGGATTGTACCGGGGCGGACCTGGGGTCCTTTGAGAGTCATAAACTCTGACTCAATCTGGATGGTATGTCAGCGAAATGGTGGCCGATAGTGGCTCCAGGCCGCATGCACACCGGACAGGGTGACATCTGTGTAAGAGGAGCCCGGTGAGGGATGGTTCCGGGAGCACGAGCGTGGTAGGTTAGAAGTCCTGCGCTTGTTGCTTCGCCACACTCTGTCCGTAGTACTGTCACGAAAGCAGGCACACGATGGCACCCACCCGGCTGGTGCCCTGGACGATGCTGGTCGTCCTGGGTCTTCTGGGCTGCAATGGTCAGCGCAGCCCCCTCTCGCTTAGCTCCGGTCCCTCCGGCGACTACCTCCTGGGCGTTGGCGGCCAATATGACCGCGCTCCGGTGGTGGCACAGGGGGATGACACCTACATTCTGCCGATGCAGCATGTCCAGCTCCGCCTGAACGAGGATCTCAGCGGCGAGCTCCTCTTTCCTCACAGCGCGAATGCTTTTGGGCAGTTGCTGACCGCTGACATTGATCAGCTGGTTCCGCAGCGGAACATCCGGCTGCAGAGTGTCACCCGATCCCCCGCGGGCAACTTCGTGGTAGACCTCGAAGTCGAACATCCCTTCCCGGCTCCGGACTTGAGCGGTGTGGTCTCCCCCACGAACCGGGCGGACCTCCATGCCAATCACCTGCGGGCGATTTTCTTCCTCGATGGCAATGAAGGCTTCACGGTCAGCGGCAATCCGGTCACCGTCAATCCGGGGCTGTTGGTGAATGCCGATGGCTACACCGACCAGGTGCCGCCACCAACCGGCGCGTCACTGAATGCCACTGCCTTCCCCTATGTGGTCTTTGGGACTGAAGACTCCCGTCAGCTGACCAACGGCAACTTCCACATTACGGATGCCGGCGGTCTGGGCTGGAATCATGTTCCCACCGGCGAAACCAGGAACCGACTGGAAGAGCCCCTCGGTTTCAATGTCTTTCGACAGGGGGGGCTCTCGCGGGGAACCTTCGAATTCAAAATCCCCAACGGCGGCGGCGCTTCGCTGGACTTCCTGCTGGTGGTGAACTACTCCCCGGCTGCCCGAAGCAAAAGCCAGCGGCTGACCCCCGAGTACTTCCTGCCGGCGAATGCGCCGCAGGAAGCCTGGCGGGTCCTGGTGAACCGGACCGCCGGCCAGCTGGAAGCGGGTCCCTCTCCGGGATCGCCTCAGTTCGCAAACTCTGCAACCTATCAAATCGAGGTCTATGACTGGCAGCATGGACACAGCGGTGACGTGGTGTCCGACTTCCCCCGCAGTACGTTCCGGGTAGGGCTGGCAGCGGCCAGCGACATTCAGTCGGTCCGGGTCGTTGCGCCGGGCTTTATCGGCGGCACCCTGAGCCTGCCGGTACCGCCCATCCTGCCGGAAGATGCTCCGATGTATGGCTCACCGCAGGTGTTTGAGTTTTCGCTGAACAACGCTACATCGGAACTACCTGTCGGAACGTATTACGGCCTGGTGGAAGTCACCGACAGCCGGACCCCGGATGTCGACCTGTCGACCCTGGGCGACAGCAAGAGTGTTTTCGGGGTGGATGCCTCTACGCTGGAGTTCCGGACGCTGCCGGCCTTCCGGACCTGGCAGGTCTTCCCTCTGGAAGTGGTGGAGGGCAACGTTGCTCCCGTGGCGGCTGCTGTCGCGACCTCGAGCACCAGCATCCTGCAGGGACAGACTGTGAGCTTTGAATCGCAGTCCACGGATGACAACGGCGATGCCCTGACCTACGAATGGGACTTTGATGGCGATGGACAGTTTAACCATCCGGTCAAAGACGCCTACACCGGTGCGCCGGATGCCCCGACTGCGACGTTTCTTGCGGCAGGCAGCTTCAGTGTCAATCTGCGCGTGAGTGATGGCCGGGGGGGGACCGATACCCTGAACGCGGCGGGTGTCAGCCCGTTCATCCGGATTCCGGTGACGGTTGGTGCGCAGAACATTCCACCAGTCGCCTGCTTCAGTATCGTCACACCGACGGACTATCTGACGCCGGGGGCGATTGTGACCTTTGATGCGTCCTGCAGCTTCGACACGTCGGTGCCGCTGATCTATGAGTGGGATTTCGACAACGACGGAGTGTTTGGCGATGCCTGGCACGCCTCCAGCCCAGCGCCTCCGGTGACGGTCAGCTATCAGTGTGTGGCGGCTGACAAGTACTCCGTCTCTGTGCGAGTGCGGGAGGCGAGCACCCCTGAGCTGTACTCGAACGACGCACCGTATCAGGACTTTGTCGTTCGTGGACCGGGCGCGATTCTCACGAACCCGACCGGCGGCAGCCCCCGTTACTTTGGAAAAACCCTGGCGATGGGGGATCTCAACAACGATGGTCTGGATGATCTCGTGGTCGCCGCGACTGGCTTTCACAATGTCCCGACCGAAGAGCAGCCGGGGCGGGTCTATGTCTATCTCAACACGGGTGGTGATCCGCCTTATTCCAGCACACCCACCACCATCATCACGGCCGCGCATGGTGGCGGCCAGGGGGCCTATGGCGTGACCGTCGCCATCGGCGATGTCAACAACGATGGGTATGGCGACATCGCGGTGGGGCAGTACCAGGCGCTCTCGTTCCAGGGCTATGCGGAAGTCATCGTGAATCAGGGCGCTGCTGCCGCACCGTTCTACTTCCGGACCGCCGCAACCGCCGGGCGTCCAATTCAGGTGATCCCCGTCATCAATCCGACGCCGGAGTCCGGATCAGAGAGCTTCGGCAACATCGTGGACTTCATCGATGTCGATGGTGACGGGTTCGACGATCTCGCTGTCGGAGCCTACGCCGCCGCCCGTCCGGGAGGCCACTGGCAGGCGGGCGAGTGCTATCTCTTCCATTCCGATGGAGTCACTCTCACCAAAGTGGCGGTGCTGCAGAAGTTCCCCGCCCTGACTGCGGACTATCTGGGGACCGGCATCGTGGCCGGCGACTTCGATGGCGATGGCGACCTGGATATTGTCGGTGGCGCACCGGGGACCAAGGTCTCAGGTGTCACTGGCGCAGGCGTAATCGCCTACTGGGAAAACAAGATGGGCGAAGTCGGGATCACCGCGCCGTACTACTTCGGTGGCGACGCTACCAACAACAACGTCATTCAACGCTACCTGGCCACCGCGCCGGCTATTGTCGGCGATGGCGCCTTTGGCCAGGTGCTGAAAGCGGCGGACCTCAACAACGATGGCTACTGGGAACTGCTGGTCGGATCACCCGGGTACTACACCGGGAATGACCAGGTGAAGAGTGGACGGGTCTTCATTTACCCGGGGAACGCGAACTTCTCCAATATCTTCCCGGCCCCAATCCAACAACTGCGGAGTTCCGCACCAAAGTTCCGGGCCTTCTTCGGCAGCTCGATCGCCCTGGGGGATGTCACCGGCGATGGGGTACTGGACCTCGCGGTTGGATCTCCCTTCCGTGACGAGAGCTCGACCGTGCTCGAGACTGGTTTTGTCGAACTCTTCCGTGGGCTCGGGTCCACCTTCACCACGACCGCCACTATCGTGACCCCACCGAATCAGAGCCATCGCGGCGAGTCAGGATTCGCGGTGGCGATCGGCGATGCCTTCGTGGGGCAGAACTTTAAGGAAGTGGTCTATGGCGCGCCGCGTCAGACCACCTATCCCACCGGACCCGGACGGGTCCACATCAGTCGCGGACCCTACTAACCCCAGGGCCCGGACTGCAGGACAACCTGCCTGCTTTCGCATCAGCCCCGGCCAGCACCGGGGCTGATCTGTTCAGTTGAGGATGCGAGAGCAAGCGCACCCCGAGGTCCGTTAACTCTGACGTCGGCGACGCTGATGGAAGCTGGCGAAGCCCGGCGCAGGGGACGCATCGAGGTCGGTCTCGAACTGGTGGCTCAACAGCTGGCTGTAGACCGCGACATCCCGCCCCAGCCGCGTGAGCCGCTCCAGGATCTTCGGGTCCTCTGGCGGACCATCGGGGCGGAACTTCGCCGCTTCCACGCCGACGTGATACGGCAGGGTCCAGCCGTGGCAAAACTGCACCGTGGCGCGCATATGGGTAAAGCAGGAGGTGCCGGGTCCGCCTCCGGTGGCACCCACCAGGGCGAAGCACTTCCCGGCGAACTCGTGGTAGTAGTGATCGAACCAGTTTTTGGTTGCGCCGGTCATGGAGCCGTGATACTCCGGACTCCCCACGACAAAGCCCTCCGCCCACAGGATGTCCGCGCGGACCGCCCGGATAGCGTCATGGCCCGAGTAGTCCTCGTGATCCGCATAGAGGGGGAGGGGGGTGACGCGCAGGTCAAGGAGGCGCGTCTCCGCGCCGGCCGCCTGCGCCGCAGCGAGGACGTAGTGCACCAGATGGGCGGTATGCGACTTGTCGCGCAGGCTGCCGATGACACCAAGAATGCGCATGTGGGGGTGGTCCTCTCGTGCCTCACGGGATGCGCAGAGGATACCCGGTGCAGGCTACCAGGACCCGTCGGCGGTGGCGAGCCAGAGGGGGCTATCGGGAGCGGCGGACGCGAAGTCGGCGTCGCGCGCATAGAGGACGAAGCAGTCCAGGCCCTGCGTCGCGATGGAAGCATAGAGCCCATCGCGAGCCTGGAAATCGCCGCCCAGTTGCGTTTCATCTGCGAGTCGCTGGGTCGGTCATCCTGCTGGTCCCGGCATGCCGGGTTCCAAAGCCCGAGCGAGCCCGATACGCCCCTAGTCCTGCACGAGCAGAATGAGCCGATCGCCCCAGACATCGAGTACGGAGCGGACCAGCGGTCGCAGCAGCGCGTGGTGGGGAAAGGGAGCCAACTGCGGGACTTGCTGGAATGTCCAGGGCGCATTGACACCGGTGGGATCGCCAGTCATGGCTAAGCCGAGGCCTCGGGAGGGGTCTGGCACTTCGTCCGGCCCTCCGGGGGAGTAGGCCAGGATAAGACGGTCCTGATGCGTCACGAGTCCAGCAGGCACTCCGGTTTGAGATGGGCCCGTGCCGATCGGCTGCAGACGCCAGGCATTCGCGCGGACTGCGGCTTCGCTCGCCCCGTAGTAACAATCGAGCAGGGCGGAACCATCGGTCTGGATGTACGTGAATCCACCATCCGGAAGCGAGACCGCGTGGGCGGCAAAAGCATCGTCGTCCCAGGCGGCGATGGTTCCAAACGTGACGCGCTTTGCCGATCCGGTCCCGAAGCCATCGATGAGATCGGGCAGGCGGAGGACATCCCAATCGTCGTTGGAGTCCGGCAAGGGGGTATTCGCAATGGCGACGTAGTTGGTGTAGAAGGAGGCCAGGGTGATCTGATTCTCGCGCAGGATCGAGGTGCCCATCAACACGGGCTTATCTCCGGCGAAAGTGAGGACAGCCGGACATATCCCGTCGCCAGAGCCAGTCACATCGGCAGGAGTGAGAGTCTCGCTGGAACTCCAGTCATCTAATGAACCAGGCAACGGACTGGCTGAGCAAGCAAGAAACTCCCTGTCAAATCGTGCATGGCCGCGCAGATAAACGCGCCCCATATGTTCACGCAGTTCTGCTGTTCGAAGTTTACCGAGAGATGGAAAGCTTCTTCCCGACAGCGAATCGCTGTAACTTATCCAGCCTGTGGATTCCGAAGCATCACGAGCTCGCACAAAAAATGTAGCTGCGTTGGACTCATCCCGTGGCGTGTAGTACACGATGATTGCTGTCGAAGTAACCAGCAGTGCGGGTTCAAGCATCGAGCCTGTCACGCCGATCTCCATTTGTTCCCAAATAGGAGTCACCGGGGCAGTGGCGATCTCAACATCCAAATTCATACTCCCGGATGTCCCCAGAGTGTTTTCCGCGCGGACCGTTACTTGCCCTGTTCCGGCAGCGCCGAGAAGCACTCTGGGAGTATTCGAGGTTTCGGAGCTAGCGCCAATTTGCGAAAAGTCCCAAACCCAGGTGGTTGGATTGTTTGTCGCCTTGGCTCGGAATCGCACCCAACCTCCTGCACTTCCTACCACGCCGGTTGGCTTGACTTCCGTGATCATCGGTACGTCTGGCGGAGGAGTGGTCTGACCACTTCCGCTGCAGGCGGACAGGCCACAGAGAACAAGCGCGAATCCCAGGACTGTGAGCTTCCAATTCATGCCAGCACCTCACGCTCGTAGATGCGGACTTCATTTGCCAGGAGGGGCAGGATGAGGCCAGTGGTGTTTTCCGACATGGTAAACCGGTAAGGCGTGTCGCCGGATGCCACGGTCCCTTGTGGTTGCGGCAAGACGATGTTCTGCAGGCTAGCGACCGCTGCCCCGTAGTGATACATTTGCCAACCCTCCCCATCGGGATTCAGAGCAGCTACTTCCGAGAAGTTCAGACCGATCCGGCGAGTTCGCCAACTCGGATTCGCCATGAACAGCACTTGTTTCCCGGCTGGCCGGGTGGGTTTTGTTAAAGCAGTCCGCCGCTCAACGAGGAGTGCCAGCAGCGGCAATTCAACCCGCCCTTCAGGCTCAGCCGGTGATTGTGCACTCAACTTGACCAACTCCCGGGCGTTTCCTCGCCGGGTCGAATCCAGCTCGGATAGGGATTTATCCGCTGCCGTTGGATCACCAGGCGTAAGTTCTGCGTCACGATGTCAGCTCCGGAACCAACCTTTACGGAGCAGCGTTCCACTGTAGTATGGCCTGAAGCATTGTTCAGGTCGCCGGTATAGGGAGGAAAACTGAGCTTAGCCGTTTCATTAGAACTGCGATCTGACATGAATGCTCTGTCATCGATCGTCCAGTCAGATTCGTGAAACGCTAGCTCTTCGTGCGGCACACTAAAGGTACTGATGACTTCCTCTGATGCGTGGACGGCACAATAGCCGAGAAAACCATCCTGCCCCACAGCCCCAAACACTGAACCAGCAGGCGTCCACTCCAGTGTCACATCAGATTGCGGATCATCATCGGACTTTTCCAGGGCGATCCCGCGGACGACACCTTCAGTGGTTCGAGAATAGTGGCCCGTGATGACCGGGGCGACGGGTCCGGCGGTCTCCAGGGCATCGAAGTGAAACTGGTATTCCCGCCCTGCGCCCCACCAGTTCCCTGCGCGAACTTTCACGATGGCTCTGCCAGCAAAAGGAAAGCGAACCTTCGGCTCAAATGTGGCTCCGAAAGCTACCGTGCCTCCCGCGTCTGTGACTTCGACACCATTAATGAAGAACTGCCAGGACCATTCGGTCGGGCGATTGGTGCTGACCACCCGAAAAGCACACTCTTCGCTCATAACGACTTTCCCGGCCAGAAGACCTACGATTTCCGGGGCCTCCTGGGGCAGGCGGCGAGGGATGTCTGGCTCGTCGAAAATAAAGAACCCAGCGATAAAAGGTGTGATGGCAAGATCGGTGAGACAGATGTTCACAAACTTGTCAATGTGCTTGAAGCTGGTCACGGCATTGCGCTGCTGAAGCGGAAAGGCATCAGCAGCGACATTCAGATAATCGCCCGTGTCGGAATCATTTGCAGTAGCCCGATCAAACATCATCAGCAACGGTCGGCCAGCCAGCCAACGCTAACTGAGTGCTGCCCCGGCGTTCAACCCGTCCGTCAGATACCCGGCTGCCCCCCCCCGCTTTGACCGGAGCGCGACGGATCATCTCCACCGCTACCCACCACGTCCTCCACGTCGCTCGTTGTCGACGTCACTTCAAACGTTCCCGATGTCGAACTCACGTTCCCGCTGGTGCTCTCAGGGGCCATAACTGCCCACCGTCCTTCTCGCTTCTGACCACGCCGAACTTAATACCATTCATACCACGCTGTCGTTCAAGCAACAAGCCTCCATGTCCGCCCCCTTAGTACTGCACGGCGGGGCGGGTGTCGAGAAGCTCCTGATTGGGGAAGTTTGCCCGCAGCATCGCCTTGAGCGATGGGAGTTCCAGCTGCCGAAAGTCGAGCAGATAGACCGCCGCCTGGCCCGCCCGGAAGGTGGACCACTGCCACAACGCCCGCTTGAGATCCAGGACGCCCAGGGGGGTCATCACCTGCTCCCGGAAAGCGTCAGCGCTCAGGCCCAACTGCTGCTGCAGCGCGACACACACCAGCTCGTTTGGCGGACGGGTCGGGACATGCAGGATCACGATGGTGTCGGGGGGCTCCGGGAAGCGATTGAGTTCCTGGAGAATTTCGCCGGTCGCCACCATCACGACCTTGTCGAAGCTGCCGAACTCCCGCATCAGGAAGCCCTTGGTGCCATCGTGACGCTGGAAGAGGGGCTGCCAGCCTGCCTGGAGCATGGGTTCGCGCAGCCGATGATGGAGGCTCACCACTTCCTGGGGGTTGCGGGCCACCAGGAGCCAGCGTCCGGACTCCTGTGTCATCAGGCGTCGCAGGATCGTCATCTGCCAGTTCTGCCAGGTTTTCTTCGCCGGGACGCCACTCATGTGGGGTGGCGGGAGGGGCGTATGGAGGGTGTTTCCCCGGGGGATGGCGGTCGCCTGATCGGTATAGGTCACCGGTCGGGCCGGGGCTTGCCAGAGTCTTTCCACTGCCTGCCAGTCAGCGGGCTCCATGAACGCGGAGACCAGTGGCAGGGGCTGATTGCCGGGGATGAGACCCGCGACATCCCGGGGCAATTGCGGGGCGGCGGCAAGTCCCCACCAGAGGTGATCGCGATGCCACTGCTGCCGGACCACGATCAGGGAGGCGCTGGTATCTGGCGCGACCATCCAGTCGGCTTTCACACGGAGGGATTCGAGTCGTCGGCAGAAAATGGCCAGGACTCGTTGCGTTTCGGCTGGGAGGTCGGCATCCGCCAGGATGGTGCGGAACGATGGCAGATGGGTCCCCAGGAGGGTCGCGATGGTGGCGATCGCGTCCCGGACCGCAACGGCCTGTGGCTGGGCGGATCCGGGGGCGGGCAATGGCCAGTAGTGCTCATCGCCACGGGCGACCGAGGCAGGATCCTGCTGATCGGACCCGGCAGTGGCAAGAGCGGCTTCCAGCTGCTGGGTTGCATCCAGGAGCGCGAAACCACCAGCACTCCACCAGTCGCGCAAGGGGCCCTGCATATGCCGTAGTAGTCCGCTGAGCCAGTGGCACTCCTCTTTGAGGGCGGTGACCTGCCAGATCCGAATGGCGGCCCGCAGCGCGTGAAGTGGGTAGTAGACCGGCACCAGCACGCTCCAGGGAGCGGCGAGGTCGGTGTCCGAGAGTGTGGCGCTCCAGGGAACCCGACGGGTGAGCGCGGTCTCCCAGGGGAGGAGCGCGACCCCATCTGCCGGTGGTGCGACCGGCGGATGCGCCAGGACATCACTCCGCTCAACGGACAGGCGGGGGAGTGTCGCGGCGAGATTTGGGAAATTGTTCAGGACCCACCAGGAGAGTCGCGAGAAGTCGTGACTGGTGCTGGTGGTCGCCCAGGCTCGCGCCAGGGCACGTTCGAAGGGCAGTAGTGGTGCAGGAACTGCCATGCCGCCGGCCAGCAGCAGTTCCAGCTTCTCCGGGTCGAGCAGGCAATGCTCCCCACTGTCGCAGGGGATGTCCTGTTGCTCCGCCTGGTGGCGGAGTTCCTTGTCCGGACCGTGAAACTGACCGGGATAGAGATGGGGCGGATAGAGAAGGCGATGTCCTGCCAGCGTCGGGTGATGCAGGGCATCGGCGACCTGATCGACCCGCAGGAGATGCAGCGGACGCTGGGGGTCGCCGGTGGGGATGTCGCCCCGGAATGGCGCTGCGGCAGGGGTAATCGGCAGGGGGGCTAATGGTGCGGCTGCCGGTCGCTCCGGCAACGGCAGCCGCTGCAGCAGCTGTCCGAAATGATGTGCTGCCAGGTCTGTGGACCGGATCGTCTCAATCAGCGAAGCGGGCCAGTAGGTCGCGATGAACTCGAAGAGGGCCGAGAAGACCCGACCCGCCAGCAGCGCATCGGCATCGGCGCGATGGAGCGTGCCGAATTCCAGATGCAGGGCGGTAGCGACATGCTCCAGCGCCAGGGACTCCAGCTCCGGAAAGACCAGGGCGGCGAGCTCCAGCGAGTCCCACCAGGGATTGTCGGTGAGGTCGACCCCATCGAGCCCCTTCGAGAACCGGATGAGGAACTCCCGATCCAGTGACACGTTATGCGCGACCAGCGGAAGATCTCCGGCGAACGCATCAAGACGCCGTATAGCTTCGGCGGCGGGGAGTCCGGCGGCGAGGGCGGAGTCGGTGAGCCCGGTGAGTCGCGCGGTACGTCGGGCCAGGGCGTGGTCGATTTGCAGGGTGGTGGAAAAATGATCCACCGCCTCACCTCCCACAAACCGAACACCGGCGATTTCCAGCAATTCATCGTGCTGTGCCGCGAGGCCGGTAGTCTCGATGTCGACCGCGACAAAGTCCGGCAGCCATTGGCAAGGCATATGGGTGCCTGGTCCCTTCCCGATCCACCAGTCTGGTTGTACTGCCGGGGATCAGCCGACAAGTATACGGGGCAGGGCAATCTCCGGCTGGATGCTTGAGAGTCGGGTCAGATGCCTGCATCCTACGGTGACTCATGACGTCCTTGCCCGCACATCCCCCCCGCGATGGATTTGGGGACTTCCTCACCGCCCCGGTGCTGTTGGGACGCTTGCGGTTTCCGTACGGCGTGGTAGCGGGTGTGCTGCTGCTGCTGCTGGGGATCGGTCTGAGCCTGTCGCGATCTCCCCTGCTGGGAGTCCTGGGTTACGAAACGAGTGCGATTGTGGCAGTCGCGATCGCGCTCATCCTCCCCTGGGGACTCGCCCATCGACTCACCGATCTGCGGGCGCAAGTGGAAGCAGATGAAGCGGGGGGGGCGTCCTGGGCCTCGCAGGCGGAGGGGCGGGGCGCAGGATGGCTCCTGGCCGCGATCCTCCTTGCCTCGATTCCCGGCGCGGTCCTGGTGCTCGCTGCCGGTATCCGGCAGCTGATCCCGGCGAGTCCCTTTGTCCGGAACTGCGACCTGGTCGGGGGGCTGGCGTGGTACGCCGGCATCACGGGCGTCACGACCTTCCTCGTTTTCGGCATGACCGCCGGCATGGCCGCCTGGTGCCGGCACGGACGGGGCGTCGGATGGTTCACCACCAGCTGGGTCATCGGCAGCATCGTGCTGGTCCTGGGGCACTGGATTCTCGGACCCCGGGTAGCGTTCCTGCATCCGATTGCCGGTGCGATCATCCTGCCCAACTACAGCCCGGTCGTGAACCAGGACCTTCCTTACTGGGTGAGTCGAGCTATCGCCCTCCACTGGGGGCTGCTGGGGTGGCTCCTCTATCTGCTGGCCTGGCACGGCAGCGAGCGTCGCTTCTCCGGCCTCGCGACCTGGCGTCACGATGCCCTGCATGGCTGGCGGGGCGCGCGGCAGGTCCAGGCACTGCTGATCGTAGCGGGACTCGCCTTCACCTGGTGGTATCGGGGACCGTTGGGACTGGCGACACCGATGTCGTGGTTGCGTCATGAACTGGCTGGGCTCCGGACCACCCCCCACTTCCGCATCCACTACGACAAGGATGTCGCGAGTCCGGCGCAACTCGATGATGTGGAACTCCTTTGCGAGTTTCACTACGACGCCATCGCCCGTGCCTTTGAACTGACGGAGCCGCTCATCATCGATGTCTGGCTCTATCCCAGCGCTGCGGAGAAGGAACGTCTCACTGGTGCTCGGGGGAGTGTGTTCGCCAAGCCCTGGATAAACGCCACGCATGTGTTCGCGACCGGCACGGACATCTCAGCCCTGCGCCATGAACTGACGCACATCATGGGTCGGGAGTTTGGTCCGCCGCCGACCTACGTCAATCTCCTCGCGGGGATTGCGGAGGGGACTTCAGAGGCCATCGCCTGGGATGCGGGTCCCGATCTGACCTTTCATCAGTGGGCGCGTGGCGGGCAGGAACTCCGGCTCGCGGGGTCGCTGCCGGTCGTCCTGAGTAATGAAGGCTTCTTCACCGGACGGGTTCCGCTGAACTACGCCACCAGCGGCTCCTTCATGCGCTACCTGATCGACACCTATGGCATGGCCAAATTCCGGGAGCTGTTTCGTCACTACAACCCCTTCATGCCGGGGCACATCCGGCAATGGAAACAGCATTACGGCAAGTCCTTGCAGGAACTGGAACAGGAGTGGCGAACCTGGCTTGCAGCGCAGGTTCCGTTTAGCGATCGCGACCGGGAGACCGTGCAGTTCACATATGAGCAACCAGCGTTTACGAACCAGGTCTGCGCCCGGGTAGTGGCTTCGGCCCAGGTCAAAGCACAACAGGCCTCAGCTTTCCGGCTGTGGGACCTGGCCCTCGCGCAGTACGACCTCCTCTGGCAGTACCAGCCGGGAAACCTCTACCATCGCTTCGGGAAGCTGGATGTCCTTGTGCAGGCGGAGCGTTACGACGCGGCACTCGCGCTGTATGAGGAGATGCTCAGCAGTCCACAGTTGAATCAGGGACTTCGATCACGCCTGTTAGGTGTACGGGCCGACATCGCGCTGCGGCAGAGTGACTGGGACGCCGCGGCGGCAGCGCTTGAAGAAGCGCTGAGTCTGGCGGTCTTCAGCTGGCAGGATCGTGACGGCAGCATCAAGCAGGCGTTGCTGGGGCTGCCAGAGGGAGCGCGATCGCCCCTCATCGCAGGACTCACCGGCCGGGCGGAGTACGCGCTGTTCCACTTCGCGCGGGCCGAGGCCGGGATCCCTTTCACCAGCTGGATTCCATCGTATTTGCAGGCGCGGCGACTCTCTTTCGCTGGTGAGTACGCCGCTGCGATGGAGGGCCACACCCGCTTCCTGCTCTCCGACGGAGTCCAGCAGGCGCTGCACGGAAGTACGGCTGCCGCGCTGGGCGACCCGGCGATTCCGATCGCAGTCCTGCGGGAGGGCCTGCTGGTGGCACTGCATGACGCTGTCTGGTCGCACGATCTGGCGGCGGCGGCAGCGCTGGAAGCGTGGATCGATGAAGGCTCGCAGATGCGGCATGGCGCATCGGTCCCCTGGTCGCCGGCGGATGAAGTACGGATTCAGCTCTATCGGGATTACGCCGCCTTTCAGCGGCATCGCGCCGTGCCACCGCCAGCGATCATTCAGGCGGGACTATGGTCCCGGGCACTAGTGCCTCCCGTACCGGTGGTCCCTCTGGAAGCACCCCCGGCTGCGGCTGACGATAGACCCGGTACAGCATCCCGGCAGGACGCCAGCCAAAGCGTTCCGGATCCTGCCAGGGAATGAAGCCGGTAAAGACAGGACGGCGATCGATGTTCTCGGCGATGAGATGCTCGATGACTTTGCTCTCATCAGGGGTCAGAGGCGACTCCAGCACGACACTGGGATTGGTCCGCTTCAAAAGCTCGCGACCCCAGGGGGCGCGCAGCGACTCCACATACACGATGTCGATGTCATGGTCACGCCAGTAGGGATCGGTCTCCCGAAAGTACCACCACGCAAAGCCGCGTCCATAGAAGCGCTCCACCAGCAGCGCTCCGGGGGGGAGTTGCTGACGGGCATCCTCCCGCATCAGCACAGGATCCGTCGGGACTGGAATTGCTGTGCGTTCGAAATTCCCGGCACCATTGACGAGTACTGTCACGATGGTCCAGGCCCAGAGTGATGGCATCAGTTGGGCGGGTCCGGTCGCCCGGGCGAGGGTCGCCAGTCCGGCAATGCCGATGGTCGCCAGCAGTTGCAGCATCAGGGCCGCTGGCAGCAGGAAGGCTTCGAAATCCTCGACAGCGTAGTTACAGATATGCCAGATGTTGAAGCCCCAGATGGTCAGCAGCCCCAGGGTGAAGGCTCGTCCAGCAGGACGTGCCCCGGTGAGTCCCCAGACCATCCCCCCCAGTGCCAGGATCGCCATCCAGGGGCCCGCATCGGTGGTGAAGTCCATTTCGATGATGAGGCGATTGATCACCTGGACCGCATGAGAGCCGAGGAGCATGAAGCGGAACTGACGCCCGGTCGCGTGGGTGATCAGATTTGCCGGGTGCTGAGTGTCGGTCCAGTCGAGCGGTGGCTGTTGGGCCGAAAAGAGCATCAGCACGCCATAGAGGGAGAGGGGTGCGAGCAGGGCGACCGGAATCCGCCGCCAGGTGTCGGGCCGGGGCCAGTGGCGACTCCAGAGCAATACCACCAGCCCCGCGATCCCGGCATAGATGCTGGTCAGATGATTGGTCAGGGCGAACCCCTGGAGGAGTGCGAAGCGGGGGAGATAGCGATCCCGCGCGGGATCCTCCGGCTGGCTCAGCCACAGACTCACCACCAGCAGCATCGCGGCGACAAACGCGAGACTGGCGGCGTAGACCTCAGCGATGATGCTCTGACTCCAGACCGGGAACGACACGCCGGCGAGGAGCGTGGCGGTGGCTTGCAGCCATGGACGGGTCCGCTCTGCGGGGAGCCCGGGAAGAAAGGCGGGTGCCAGCTGACGCATGGCGAGTCCGGCGAGGACGCAGGCCAGGACACCGTTGATGATGGTGTAGAGATGTGCACGCCAGGCGATGGTCCCGAGGGGGACCAGGTCCATCACGGCTTTGCAGGTCAGGAGATACCAGGGATAGCCGGTGGGGTGGGGGATCCCCCGCACCCAGGCCGCCGCGATGAGGTCACCGGAGTCTTCATTGGAATGGGTCCAGGTGATGTCCGGTGCGGTGGTTCGCAGGTAGAGCATGAACAGCATGAGGGCGCAAAGGATCGCGACCCCGGTCGGCCCTGCCAGTATGGTGCGCAGTCGGGTCATCAATCCGGGGGGATCGTACCGCGCTGTCCCGCCTTCGCCGCAGGTCAGCGCTGCTCGGTGCCGTAGCGCTCCTTGCGGAGGCCACCGAAGTCGTTCTCGGGATCCGAGATGTTCCAGGACCACCGACTCCCCCGGGCCTTCGTGTAGACATAGACCGCCCGGTCCTTTTCCTCAAACACGACCCGCATGGCTTCGGGATCGATGCTTCGGACCTTCACGACATAGCCGCTGACCGGCATGACGACTTCTTCGCCGACATGAATCCGCTGGTTGCCAGCCATGTCCGCGTTCACCATCCGGACATACCAGACTTTCTCTTCAGTCCCGTTGGGAAGCACTTTGAAGTAGGAGTCGATGGCGTTGGGCCGGACCCGGGGGCCGGGACCGCGTCCTGTCGCCCCCTCGAGAATCGAAGGCGTCTCATTGGGACGACCATCGGGGGAGAGTCCTGGCGAAGGAGCCAGCGCACCGCCACCCCGACCGGGGATCCCAATCGCCGGACTGGGGAACGCAGGACCGGCAGGAGTCTCACCATCGAGGGGAATGATGCTGCCCGGGACGGGGGCCTGGGGGATCGCGCCAGTGGGTGGGACTGCCAGCGGGGGGGTCGGGATGGGCGGATCGATCGTTTCCTCCGCCAGGACCAGGAACGCCTGGAAACTTGGCAGGTTGATGCCATCGATGGTCGCCATCCGGTCATAGGCCTGCTGACGTGCTTCGTTGGACTCACCCTGCAGCAATGCCAGAGCGCTGTCGGCGCTGTCGAGGAGGGCAGCGTCAGTGTCGCCGAGATCGCGGAGCCGATTCAGGTGCATGGCCGCCAGTTCGGGGCTGGCCTCGGCGAGATCAAGTCCGGCAGCGCGAGGATCGAGCCCGGCAACCGTGAACCCGAAAAGGCGGGTCCAGTCGCGGATCATCGCTTTGCGCAGATCGACATCAAAGCCATCGACCCGCTGCAGCAGGATGTCGAGGCCATAGAGGTAGAGCAGGCCCTGGCGGGCCAGCGTGTCTTCCGGCTGACGGGCCACATGGGCTGCCAGTAACGCTTCCGCTTCACTGAAACGGGCCTGCCCGAGGCTGACCAGCCCCTGGTAGCGTCCGAGATCGGGATGGTCCGGCGAGGTAGCGGCGAAGGTATCGAGGGTGGTTTGCGCGGCGGTGAGTTCGCCCGCCAGGATTTGGGCATCGAGGGTCTGCTTCAACTGTTGCCGTTCATACCAGGGACGCAGCCCCAGCCAGGCCCCGCACAGGACCGCCACGAGGAGGCCGACGCCGATCCCGACGCGCCAGGTCAGGGGCAACGGCGCGATCGTCGGCTCCGGGTTAACCGCTACGGGTTCGGAGGATGCCAGCGCGGCCTCGTCCAGTCGCAGGAGGAGTGGGGAAGTCGGCAGGACCGGAGCGGGCTCCGGTAACTGGCGATCTGCTGGCAGGGACCCCTCAGCCATGCCGAAAAGCGTACCACCCAGGGCCGGTGCCGGGAGCACAAGCAGACCCCCGGGAGGCCTGATCCCGGGGGGTGTGGTGTTTCAGCGTGGGCGGTTGAAAGCGAGGGGGGCGTTCTGCCCGAAGATGCCCCTCAGTCGCCTTCTAGACCGAGTCCAGGACGTCGCTAATTTCCGTGATGTAGTAGGCAACCAGCTGGTTACCGAAGGTCGAAAGTGCCGCGACCACAGCGATAGCGACGAGACCAATGATGAGGGCGTATTCCGTCAGGCCCTGGCCGCGTCGGGGCTGGAGCCGGGGGACAACGCGCAGCAAGTGAAAGAGCATGGCTGAGCCTCCTCCGTTCCGTCAGCAGTCCCGGCGACTCTCTGCGGAGTCACCGTCCAAACGCCTCACCGGACTCTGCCCAAGGGCCCGGGCTGGCTGGCGTCGCCCCCTTTACCTGTGTCGGCCGCCAAAGCGTGCAGATCGCACTGGCAGCGGAGGGTGACGCGCTTTGTGACTAATATCGGCAGGGTTGACGCGTCAGAGTTAATGCCACTGAAGCCAATCCATTGAAGTGCAGCCTCAACCGGGCGATTTTCCGGCGAGCTGCGGGGAGACTGCTACACTCGGTCCTCATGCGCGCTCTGCTCCTCCTCAGTCTCGCACTGGGGGCCCTCAGTGTGACCGCCTGCGCCCATGTGGTCACCGGTCCCCGCTTCAAAGACCAGATCCCCAAGGGGCAGACCTACTTTGGGGAAGTCTTCTCCCCAGTCCATTTCACCAGCGCCAGCCCGGTCAAAGTCCCCCTGGGGAACGACCAGGGGTACTTCCTGGTGGCTGCCATCGATGGATCGCTCTACTCCTATGACATCGTGCAGGGGAAGCGTCGCGAAAAGCGTCCCTGGGCCAAGCTCCCGAAAGGGGTCCGCGGGACTCCGGTTTTTGACCCCAGCCACAAACACCTGATTTTGGGGACGTACGACCGCAAGGTCTATGCGCTGGACATGCACAGCAGCGCAGAGCACTGGGCGGTACCGGTCGATGGCTATGTCCAGGCACCGGTAGCCCTCATCGGTCAAACCGCAGTCGTGGGGACCTTACGCGGGACCGTCTATGGGCTCGCGTCGATCGATGGCTCCATCCAGTGGCAGTACAAATTGGGCGGCGAGGTCTATGGGCAGGCGGGTGTGCATCCGGACTGGCCCCAGCGAGCGGTCGTCTCGAACTCCCGCGGCAAACTCGCGGTTCTGAACACCGCGACCGGCGACGCCCTCGCGGAATTTCAGGCGGACTCTGGTCTGCACGATGGCGTGGCGGTCACGCTCATCGATGGCGCGCCACGGCTCTTCTTCGGCACCGACAAGGGGGAGGTCCAGGCCTGGGATGTGCCGGCCAGTGGTGCCCCGGCACGCGTCTGGTCGCAGGACGCTGGGGGAGAGGTCTGGGCGACTCCAGCGCTGGCCCCCCGGGGAACCGGTGGTGCCGGCTGGGATGGTGTCGGGGTGTACGTCGTCACCACAAACTCCCGGGTGCTGGCGCTGCAGGGTGACACCGGCGCAACTTTGTGGGAGCGGACACTGGAGCCGGTGGATCGACTCCATGCCACGCCGCTGGTGGCCGGGGACCGGATGTACCTGGGGTCGCTGAATCATCACCTGTACTGCCTGCAGCGGGAGGATGGCACCACCCTCTGGGACTACGAGGCGTATGGCGAGTTCCGGACCGCCCCGATTCTCGATGCAGGTCGCATCATCGCTGTCTCCAACGACCACTTTCTGTATGCCCTCACCTGGGACACGGGCGAACCCCTCATCGGGGAAAAGCAGATCGCTACGGCTCCGCCGGTCCTCGACCTGACCCGCGAGGTGCTGGGAGCGGGCGGGATCACCGCCGAAGCCCCCCTGGATGACCAGGTCCTGCAACAGGAAGTCACGCCAGTCATCAACGACCTGATCGCGGCACTGGCGACAGGCGACGCCAAGGCTCTGACTCCCTTTCTGGCCGAAAATGACCAGGTCCGGCAATCGACATTTGCGGTGGCGATTCAGGACAACTTCCGCCCTTATGTGCTGCAGCAGCATGAGGTCCGGACCGTGATTCCGGCGACCGCTGGCGATCTTGTGGCGATTGTGAATGTCCAGGGAGTCCAGGCGGGTCAGCCGATCCGGATGGTGCTGACCCTGCGGCTGCTGAAAGACGCGAGTCAGACGCCAGTCTGGCGGGTGGAGCCCTCCACGCTGAAGCCGGAAAATGTCCTGCAGGTCCCGGTGGTTCGCAACTAAAGAGCGGGAGCTATGCGCCCTGTCCCACCATCTCGTCCATGTTGAGATCGGTGGCGAGCTTCTTGAGGATGGTCCAGGTTTTCTGCCGATCGCCCCAGTCGACAAACAGGGTGATGTCGGCCTGTGACGTGATCACTTCCAGCACATTGATCCCTTCTGTCGCGAGGGGTCGCATGATTTGCTCCAGGACACCGGGGGCATCGATGAATTTGGGGCTCGCGATGTTGAGGCGGGCGATTCCTTCACGAATCACGAGGGGCTTGATCGCGGGCCAGTCGGCGAGGGTCGTCGAGAGCTGGCGATAGACCTCCACGGCGCGGTCTTCTGGCAGGTAGACCGCCAGGAAGCCTTCCGTGAGCGAGATGCCATAGAGGGGGAGTTCCGCCACCCGCACGAGACGTCCGAGCTGCCCTAACAGTTCATTCGCTTCGAAGAGGCGATGCCCCACCAGCGTAAGCATGGTGAGTCGCTGGGGGGTGCTCCGGAGGAGGGCGCGATAGAACCCTGAAATCTCGGTGCCGCCGGTGGCGTAGTCGGGTTCGTCGTAGTGCACGACCCGGGCTTTAAAGCGGTCGGTTTTGTACTCGAGGCTCTTGGGATGCAGGACCTGCGCTCCCGCCTTCGCCATGGAGTCGATTTCCTCAATCGTGAGATGCCGGATGGTGGTCGGCTGCGCCACGACCCGGGGGTCCGCCTGCAGAATGCCCGGTGTGTCGGTGACGATGATCACCTGATTGGCAGCGCAGAGCTTCGCGAGCATGAATGCCGTGACATCAGAGCCTCCGCGCCCCAGCGTGGTGAGTCGTCCACCGGTGGTCTCGGCGAGGAATCCGGTCACGACGGGGATGACCCCTTCGGCGATGAGCCGCTGGAGTCCATCGCGCGCCCGGTCCCGGCTCAGGTCCTCTTCCAGCTCGACCGACACCTGCTGATTGACTTTGCTGGCCGCCAGACTCTGCCCCCCCAGTTCCCGTACGAGCAATGGCCAGCGGGGGTCGCCGGGGACAATCGCAGCGGCGCGTCCGCCGAGGGCGGTCAGGGCCGCTTTGAAGACATACGCGCTGGTGATTTCTCCCTGTGCCGCGACCGTGATCAGGTCCTGGGGGTCGGGATGCTCGCCGCTGGCGGCAGTGGCGATGTCGATCAGTTCCGATGTCTGATTCCCCATCGCGGACACCACAATCAGCAAATCGTGGGTTGCCTGCAGCTGCAGAACATGCTGCGCCAGCTGCTGGATACGAACGGGGTCACCGAGCGTCTTGCCCCCAAACTTGAGGACCAGGAGTTCGCGTACGGCAAGGGGGGGCGTTTCCGGCTCCGGTGACATGCCCGACCACTCAGCATCCGGTACGCCATTCTGGGTCATGCGGGGAGCTCGTGCGGAAAATAGAGATCGCGCCGCCCCAGATCATCGGGTTGCTCGCGGTCGCGGATCAGCGAGAAACTCGCGCCATCCACGAGGACTTCTGCCGGACGGAGTCGCCCGTTGTACTGCATCTGCATGGCGTAGCTGTAAGCCCCTACGCAGGCCTGGGCGAGGAGGGCATCCCGCTCAAGGAGCGGGAGCTCGACATCCAGCGCCAGAAAGTCGCCGGACTCGCAGAGTGGCCCCACGAGATCGACCAACGCGCTTTCGTTGGTATCCACCACCGGCACCACCGGATGTCGGGCGTGATAGAGGGCAGGACGCAGGTTGTCGCTCATGCCGGCATCCACCACCAGGAACGATTTCGCCGGAGTTGTCTTGACTCCCCGCACGGACATCACGAGCATCGCGGATTCGGCAAAGAGGTAGCGCCCTGGTTCCTGTCGCAGACGCCAGTCGGTGCCCTGCAGACGGCTCGCCAGTCCGGCAGTGTATTCCCCCAACGGGAAGCGGTCGCCTGCCAGATAGGGGATGGCGAAGCCGCCGCCAAGGGAGAGATCAGTCAGGGGCCAGCCATCGGCGCGAAGGATTGCGCCCTGTTCCAGCATCCAGTCGAGGGCCTGCAGCAGGGGAGCGGGGTCCGCGATCTGACTGCCGATGTGGCAATGGAGCCCGGTGAGCAGCAACTGAGGATGCTGTCGCAGAAAGTCGAGCACGGCCGGCAGGTCGGCGGGGGGGATGCCGAATTTGCTGGAGGCGAGTCCGGTCGCCAGGTAGGGATGTGTTTCGGCATCGATGGCGGGATTGAGCCGGAGAGCGACCGGGACCATGTCGCGGCCGGTGATGGCGGCAGTCTCGACCAGGGCCGGGAGTTCGAACAGGGCATCGATGACGATCTGCCCGACTTCCATCCGGTGCGCCCGGATGAGATCTGCTTCGCCCTTCCCGTTGCCATTCAGCACCAGTTCGGTCCCCTCGAAGCCAGCGGCATCGGCGCGATGCAGTTCCCCGAGGGAAGCGGCATCCGCCCCAAAGCCCTGAGTTCGCAGGAGATGGAGGAGGGTCAGATTGTCATTCGCCTTCAGTGCGACATGATGCTTCACCCGCAGGTCCCCAAAGGCCTGCAGGTAGGTCGCAGCGCGCTGCATCAGCGCCTGCTGTGAATAGACAAAGAGAGGAGTCCCAAAGCGCCTGGCCAGCTCCACCAGGGGGACTTCTTCCACCCAGAGGGTGCCATCGCGGTAGGTGAAGGCGGGGCCATAGGGAGCGATGCGCTGGGGGTAGTCGACAGTCATACGCCGGTCATTAAAGCACCGGACCTGCTGTGAGGTGGCAATGGCGGGGAGATGCCCAAAAAGCGAACCGCCCTGTCCAGTCAGGACAGGGCGGCGATCAGCTTTCCGAAGGGGGAGCAGGCAGGGGAGTCGCTAGTTTGCGGAGGGCATTTTGATCGCGACGACATCCACCACCGGCTCCTGAGCAAAGTCCGGGGGGACGAGGTCGCCGGACTGCGCGACGACCAGCTGAATGGCCTCGGCAATCCGGGCCTTCGCCTGCTCCTTCGTGGTACCGAAGGACTGAACTTCGGGGAGGGCCGGGACCGAAGCGAGATAGCCATCTTCGCAAGGCTGCAAAATGACCCGATAACTGAGGTGTGACGACATGGGGGGGATCCTTTGTCGGATGCGCCTGGAATGTGTAATGCCTGTGGTTGCTGAGAGGTTCAGACCAGCCGTTGTCACTTCGGTCTTAAGGCGAGTTTACCCGCCTGAGACGTCCTGAACAAGGGGAGGCCCAGGGGGTATACCTCTGTGACCCGGCGTCGACATCGCCATGGGTCAGACTGGCGACATGGCACGCCCGGGAACAACAGTGGTTTGGCAGGCAGGGTCGACCTAATATCGCGTAAGTGGAAGACGCTGGAACCGGAGGCGGATCAACGCAGGGGCAGAATTTCGCCGTGCGGTGGGCATCGATTCAACCCAGAGGCAGGCTATGCGCTCTTACGCCCCGACAGCGGAGACATCGTCCTCGTCGTCCCAACCCGACCGGTCAGCGTTTTGGATCCCCCCAAGGAGGCCTCCTGTGCCCCCCGAACGATTCGCCACTTCCTTCACTCCGTTAGTGCGCATATTTGATCCCTCCCGACTCCTGCAAGCCGGCCTGTGGGCCGGTCTGGCGGGACTGCTGGTATTGCAAAGCGGACCCAGCCGCGCACAAACGGTCGGCATCGCGCCTCCGGGGATGCCTCCGCCCGACCGGCCCTGGCAGCCGCCGGACCGGGTCGCGCCCCATCCGATCATCACGCGCAATTTGTCATTGCTGAAGTACCAGGCGGCCATCAGCATCACCAATGGCATGGCGACCACCCGGGTCACTCTCGATTTTCGCAATGACACACCCAGCACCCTGGAGGGGGACTTTGTGTTCCCGGTCCCGGCGGGGGCGATTCTGTCGGATTTCGCGTTGCGGGATGGTGATCAGCGGCTGAAGCCGGAGTTGCTGGAAGCCGAGCACGCCCGGCAGTGGTACCTCGACATCGTGCGGCAGGCGATCGATCCTGGGCTGCTGGAGTATGTGAATCAGTCGGCGTATCGCGTGCGGGCCTTCCCGTTCACCGCCGGGCAGACCCGGTCGATTGAGATTTCCTTTACGCATCAGCTCCCTTCCCGGGGGAGCCTGCGGCACTACACCCTGCCGCTGCAGTTCGCCGCACCGAATGTGAATCTGATCCGGAATCTCCAGATGATGCCGGAGACTTCCGGTCGTCCTGCAAATGCCATCGCGCCGGTGCCCCGGATGCCCGCACCGATGCCGCCGCCTGCGGCGACCTTTGTCGCCACCGTGGAACTGAACGACACCACGGGCCTGGGGGCCATCACCTGCCCGACCCACGGTCTGTCGTTGAGTCGGGATGGCGCGCAAAAAGCACATGGGAATGTCGAGGGGACCATCACGCCGAGCGCCGGGACGTTCGAGTTGCTCATCGGACGCGCCTCGGAAGAGTTCGCGGCCTCGATGATCGCGTATCCCGGCGAACGGGGAGAGGATGGCTACTTCACCCTCACGATCTATCCCTCGACCCGGGGCATCAGCCAGGTGCTCCCCAAAAATGTTGTGCTGGTGCTGGACACCTCGGGGTCCATGGATGGCGAAAAATGGCAGCAGGCCCGGGAGGCGCTGCAGTATGTCGTGGACCATCTGGGACCAGACGACAAGCTGTCGCTCATCGACTATGACGATCTGGTGAACGAAGCCTGGAAGGGATTCAAGCCAGCGTCAGCACCGGTCAGGCAGGAAGCCCGCAGCTATCTCGCGAGCCTGTCTGCCGATGGCGGGACCAACATCTATGACGCGTTGCGGCGGGGCTCTCAAACCATTGCCGGGAACTCCCGGGAGGGACGTCCGGAGTATCTGCTTTTCTTCACCGATGGCCTGCCGACAGTGGGTCAGACTGACCCGGCGTCGATCCTGGGGATGATGGAGTCATCGCTGCCAGCGCATGTCCGGCTCTTCACGTTCGGGGTGGGCTATGACGTCAACACGCAGCTGCTGAACTCACTGGGACGGAATCACCGGGGAGCCAGCGACTATGTGGAGCCGAATCAGAGCATCGAGAGCGTGGTGTCGGCGTTCTACCAGAAGATCCAGCATCCGGCGCTGACCGATGTTGCCATCGACTGGGGCGGCCTCCAGGTCTACGACCTGATGCCCAATCAGAGTGTCGATCTCTTTCATGGCACCCAGCTCACGCTGGCCGGGCGGTATCGCGGTACGCCACCGGCGAACCTGACCCTGCGACTCAGCGGCAAGGCGGGCAATCAGAGCAAAACGATTCCGCTGACGATTCCAAGCCAGCCGAGTCGGGAAGCGAGCTTCGTGCCCCGGCTGTGGGCGAATTTCCGGGTCGCACGGCTGCTGGAGCAGCTGCAGGCGCAGCCGGGGAACGCTGAATTGCTGGAACAGGTACGGAGCCTTGCCATGCGCTACGGCATCGTGACGCCTTACACCAGCTACCTGGTCCGTGAGGACCTCCGCTTCACCAGCGAAGGGCAGCGGGATGCGCTGATGGAGCGTGCGGCCCCCGCTCCGGTCAGTGGCTACGGTGCCGTCCAGAAGTCCCAGAGTCTGAATCGTCGTGCCGACCAGGCACAGCTGGGAGGGAGTGGCGGTGGTGCATGGAACGCGGTGGCGGATGAGGAGATCGCCGACGAGGACAGGGCGGCGTTTGAGGCCAACAAGCAGGGGCCGACGATCGATGGGCAGCCGCCAGCGGTCGCCAATGCCCTGCCGGTGCAGTTCATGAACCAGCTCGGGAATCTCACCTTCCTGCAGGCCGGCATCGGGATGGTCGACAGCCGGTATGACCCCGCCGGGAATGTCCGGGTCGTGCAGGTCGCGGCCTTCTCGGATCGGTATCTCGCGCTGCTGAAGGCGGTGCCTAACCTGGGACGGTTGCTGTCGCAGAGCGCCGAAGTGACCGTGATGGTAGGTCCGGACCTCGTGTTGCAGACTGTGCTGACCGATACGCGTCAGCAGCCCGTGAGCGAGTCGCAGGTCAACGCGCTGCGGGCACAATCGGGGGACAAGAGTCCGGCAGGCTATCGCTCCGCTTCGGACCAGGAATGGCAGGAGCTGATCGCGGCACTGAAGACAGGGTACTTCGAGGGGTAGCCGACATCGCTAGCGCAACCACGTTCCGGCCTCCGGAATTCCGCCGGAGGCCGGGTCTTGAGACCCGGCTGGTCCAGACAACGCCGGACGCTGACTGCCAGCGCTGGCGGGTCGAGTCTAAAGACTCGACCTCCGGGGGGAGATGAAATTGCGAACTGGCTGGTTACAGCGTCAGGTGCGACGCCACCGAACGGACTTCATTGTGGCTCTGAGCACGGAGCAACTGCGCCAGGCTCTGCTCAACTTCCACCCGCCACTCGTCGTGGCGCTCCAGCAGGGTCTGGGCGGTCGTCAGATGGACCCGGGCTTCAGAATACTGTCCCGATTGCAATGCCAGTTCGCCGAGCGTCAGGCTGGCCAGCCCCAGGTTGTAGGCATCCTCATCCGCCGGGCTCAATTCGCGGGCCGACAGCGCTGTGGTACGGGCCTCAGTGAACAGACGGGCTTCGTAGTGGATGCGGGCTTGCTGATTGAGTGCATAAGCCGCCATGCCCAGACGCTCGCTGTCGAGTCCCAGCTTTTCCAGTCGCTGCCACTGGGTGAGGGAGTCTTCCGTGTCGCCGAGTTCTGCCGATGCCTCAGCGGCGTACTGACAGGCCGCTGCTTGCGCCAGCAAAAAATCGGAGCGAATGGCATGGAGATAGGCCTGATGAAAGGTGTCCCGGGCCTGCTCAAAGTCCCGCAATTCGACATGACAATTGCCCAGCGAAAGGAGCGTCTGTGCGATGGATCGTTCGTCCTGTGCCAGCCGCTCCAGGTCCAGCGCCCGACGGAAGTGGACCATGGCACCCCGGCTGTCACCCTTCATCTGGTGGGCGAGCCCCAGGTTGTGATGCATGATCCCCTCGCCCTTGGGATCCCCCAACTGCTGCATCGCTCCGAGGCACGAGTGGAAGAGGTTGATCGCCAGGTCATGCCAGCCCTGTGCTGCGGACCACTGGGCGAGTCGCTGCAGCAGACAGACCTGGAGGCAATGTAGCAGGCGGGGCATAGCCTGACAAATATACCCGGAAAGCCTCGGGTTGGAGGGTATCGGGAGCCAAAAATTCAGCGTCGACCGGCGGCGGTAGGACGCATGGGTGGGGGACGCTGGATGCCAAGTCGCCGCCGCAGGGCATCCCCTTCCTGTTCATAGCGGACCCCTTCGGTCAGCAGGCCCATCCGGTGATGCAGCAGCGCCAGGCGATAGGGGAGGTCCGGATCCAGTGTCGGCTGATCGAGCCCCGAGAGGAGTCGCTCGCCCAGTCGGAAATGGGCATAGGCCTCCCGGTCATCGCCCTGCTCCAGAAACCATTCACCCCATGCCAGGAGCGTTTGCGCCAACTGTGATCCCGGCTCTTCGCTCAGCAACTCCACCTGCAGGCGCAACAGCAGGTCCCGGGCGGGGGCATGTTGCTGCTGCTGGCGCAGCTGCCGCGTGAGGGCGAGTCCGATCTGGCAGGCGAGCTCCGGGTCTGTCACCTGTGAGGCATCCATTCGGGCCTGCTCCAGGGCCAGTCGTGCTGCCTGGGGCTGCTGTGCCAGATGGTGAATCCTGGCGAGGGCGAGATGGTGCCAGCCGCGGAGGGTTGAGGCGGATGGAGGGAGCCGCTGCAGGTTGCGCTCGAGGACCTGGACCGCCCGGTCGAACGCCCCCCGCTCCAGATCGATGCGGGCATGGAGCAGCAACGATTCGGTGTTGACCAGCGACCCCTCGGTGCTATGAGCCTGCGCTTCGTCGAGGCGCAGCAGCGCTTCATCCCAGAGTCCCAGTTCGTGACACAGCCTGCCGAGCTCATAACAGAGCCGGGGGTGCGTGAACGCTGATTTGGGATACCGGCTGACATCGCTGCAGGCTGCGCGGGCGTAGTCGAGTGCGAGTTGTCGATTCCCGATGGCGAGATGCGCCTGGCCCAGGGCGGTCCGGATGAACATCCGGGGTTCCTGGAGATTGAGCGTAGTGGCGCGCAGTTCAGCAGCCTCGAGGGGCTTGCGAGCCTCTTCGGGACGACCCATTACAACGAGCGCCCAGCCATACGCGATTTCGCTCAGCAACTGCTGCCAGGGCTTGCCAGCGACCAGGGCTTCATCAACGGCTCGTCGCGACTGATCCGCCAGCTTCCGGGGCTCGTGATTTTCCCAGGCCCGGGCAGCGATCCAGAGACGGACCGTAGCGAGGTCACGATAGAGACGCAGATTTTCCAGCCGCGGGAGCATGGACTTCGCGAGAGTCGCCGCTTCTTCATGCTGGCCGCGCCGCCACAGCGCTCGGATGCGTCGCACCACAGGACGGGGCCATTTGAAGTAGAACCAGCTCCAGAGGAGCAGCAGCAGTCCCCCCAGAATCAGGGAAACGATGAGAATCGACTGTTGCAACTGGGCATTCGTCATCGCGCCACTTTCTCCTTAGGGAATCAGGAACTCCAGGCCCTCAGAGGTCCGGCGTATCTCAATCACGCTGTTATCCGACGCCACACTCACCCGCACCGCCGCCCCTGCTGGAAGCGCCACCAGCCCTGGCAGATCGAAAGTCGCCAGCAGCGGGACAAACTGGAGCGCCTTCGGTGCACCCGCCAGGAGTCCAGCACCTGATTCGGCAGACTCTGATGCGATGGTGGCAGGTTTCGCCAACGGACGAGTCCTGACGACCGGAGGCGGCGAGGCGACCCGCCGGGGTCCTGCACTCTTGCGGATGCTGACTTTTTCCGGCAGGGCCAGACCAGCGGCCTGGCAGGCTCGGATGAAGAACGTTCGCATCTTGCGGGCGGTCTCAGCGGAATTGGTGACCTGAAAGTCCTGCAGAGCCTGATCGATGCCTTCGTTGGTGGCATAGAAAAAGGCGCCGGTTTCGTAGTCCAGCAGGAGCGGGGCATAGGCCGCCAGGACCACCGGACGGAAGGCCGCGGCGAAAGCGGAGGGGGACGCCGAATCCGACAACGATTCAAGGAGGGTCATCAGGGGGCGGCTCGGCCAGAGCGCGCTGGTCATCAGGCCGAGGCTCGCAAGGGCAAAGCGATACTGCTGCGCCAATGCCGGGGGATGCACGCCCCCTTCCAGCAGGGCTTCCAGCGCGACCTGGACCGCAGCCTCTTCTGTGGAGCCATCCGCCGCGACCCGGATCGACCGGAGGAAATCGACAAAGCTGGCAAAGCTCAGGTAGGGATAGCTGGGAGCATGGGGAGATGGCCTCCCTGAAAGATCCAGCGACACCGGCGCTTCGGGCAGTGATGGGATCGGCGCGACCGGATCCCCCAGGATGCCTGCAAACCGTCGGAGCATCCGGGCCAGCAACGCCTGCTCTGCACCGGCTTCGGTGAGCTGCTGCAGCAGTCGTTCACGAAGCGCTTCGATGGCAGGGCGATGGGTCGCGAGGGATTGTTGCGCGAGGATGGTCGCCTGCGTGAAAACAAAGCCCTGATAGATGGAATCGAGGGGGGAGTAGCAGGCGTCGGCATAGGCGAGCACATGCGACTGGATTTGTGCGGCCGCCTCCAGATCCGTTGAGGTGCCCCGGGTTTGCAGGAGGTCCGCCACGGAGTCGGCAAACGCGAGAGTGAGTTTTGCCGTTTCACCATACTGCGCCACGACCCGCGCATAGACCTCGTGGATCAGCGCGATGGCTTCATCGTGGCGGGCACAGGCACTGAGGGTGTAGGCCAGGGCGTTGTCGGCCCAGAGGACCGGTTCGCTTTCCGCCGGATGCAGACTCCGGAGGCGCTTTACCCGTTCCCGGGTGAGGGCCAGAGCCGCTTCGGCCTCCCCCATCCGGAGGAGATTCCCCTCGAGGTTGCTCATCACATGGAGCGTGGCGGAATCCGCCGGCCCCAGGGAGGTCTCCATCGACGCAAGGAGCGCGGTGCGCAGGTCCCGGGCGTCGTCGTAGCGCTCGGCGTGGAAGTAAATGACCGCGAGGTCGTCCTGCGCCAGGAAGGCATCGCGATGGGCGGGCCCATGTACCTGGTGATAGGCCTCGATCAGGGTCTGCTGCAGGGCCTCAGCCTGGTCGTAGTTGCCGAGACGGTCATGGACCCGGGCGAGCATCCGGTGAATGCTGAAGCGTCGTTCATCCGCCGGGTCCAACAATCGCTGGGCATCGCGCCAGGCCCGTTCCCAGAGCTGTCGCGCTTCGGCGAGTGCCCCCGCCTCGAAAGCGCGGGTAGCGCGCCAGTGCAACAAGTCGAGCCCCCGGGTGTCGGGGGGAGCGGCGACTATCGCGCTGGGAGCGCCCATGTGGGGGCGCAGCCGGGAGAACACGCGGACCAGAGACCTCCGGAAAGCGAGTATGACCGTATCACAAGGCGGCGTGTGAGAGGGTCAGAAACGAACAGGGCATGGCCGATGCGGCCATGCCCGGATGCACTCCCTGGTGTGAAACTGGTCGTGCGACTCTGCCAGGTCCGGTCGAAGCTTGCAGCTCTTCTTCCGGAAGGGGGTCAGCGGTGCTCTCTCTCGGTCTTGGCCCGGGCTTTGCGCCGGGGCGTTCGTCGGATGCAGGAGGAAGATACCCGACATCCGGCAATCAGGCAAGGGCATTTCCGAAAAATTGCCGGATTGCCGTAAGAATTTTTTCCGCCGCCTGACCGTCACCATACGGGTTCTGGGCGGTCGCCATGTGCTGATAAATGCCGGGGTCGCTGAGGATTTCCCGGGCGGCCCCGACGATCCCGGCTGTCTGGGTCCCCACGAGCCGGACACAACCTGCGGCGATGCCTTCAGTTCGTTCCGTCACATCCCGCATCACCAGAACCGGCAAATTGAGGGAGGGCGCTTCCTCCTGGATGCCGCCACTATCGGTGAGGACCAGGTGCGACCAGCGCATCGCCTGGACGAACGCCTCGTAATCCAAGGGCTCGACCAGGGCGATCCGGGGGTGGTCCTCGAGCAACGGCCCCATCTGCTCCCGGACCACCGGGTTCTTGTGGATGGGAAAAAGAACCGCCGTGTCGGGGAACTCTTCCACCAACCGCCGCAGGGCCCGGGCAATGTTGGCGAGTCCTTCATCCCAGGATTCCCGTCGATGGGCGGTCACCAGCAGGATCCGGTAACCCCCAAGCTGCTCATGCCAGGGGGGGAGCGGGAGATGATCAATTCGATCCCGGACATAGAGCAGGGCATCGACCACGGTGTTGCCCGTCACGAAAACCCCGCTGGTGATCCCTTCCCGCGCAAGGGCTTCCTGGGCGGTAGGGGTGGGGGCGAAAAAGAGGGTCGAGAGGCGGTCGATGACCCGACGATTCATTTCTTCCGGAAAGGGGATCATCAGGTCCGGGGTCCGGAGCCCCGCCTCGACATGTCCCACCGGGATCTGCTGATAGAAGCTCGCCAAAGCGGCAGCCATGCCCGTGGTGGTGTCGCCGTGGACGAGTACCAGGTCCGGCTGCAATTCAGCGAGGACTGGTGTCATCTGGAGGAGGACCCGGGCGGTGACATCCTGGACGGTCTGCCGGGCGGTCATGAGGTCGAGGTCGACATCGGGTGTGATGCGGAAGATCTCCAGCACCTGGTCCAGCATTTGGCGATGCTGGGCGGTCACCACGACCTGACAGTCCAGGTCGTCCGCCGCCTGCAGGGCATGGACTACCGGGGCCATCTTGATGGCGCAGGGACGGGTCCCGAAGCAGCAGAGGACACGGGGTCGCCTCATGGGGCTTACTCGGTATCCAGCAGGTGCATGCTGGTGTAGGGGATTTCGCCGGCATCCGGACCAGGGGAGGTCCAGTCAGTGATGGCATCAAGGACCCCCTGCGCGGTCTGATGCCGCTGCTCGAGGGCCTCCAGTTGCAGGCTGTGGGTCATGTCCATATCGAGGGGAGTAATGCTGATGCGATTCTGCTTCAGGGCCCAGGTGTCGGTCCCTTCCGCGAGGTCCTCTTCGTACTTGTCCCCCGCGATCCAGTAGTAGGCCTGCCCCTTGGGGTCGACCCGCTTTTCGATGACATCCTTGAAGGTGCGATGCCCCAGCCGGGTAAAGCTGATGCCGCTGAAGTCCTCGAGGGGGAGATTGGGGAGGTTGATGTTCCAGAGCAGCCGCCCCGCAGGAGGAGCCGCCTGCCAGAGTTCGACCAGTGACCGAATCGCCCGGGCGGCATCGGCGTAGTAAAAGTGATTGGCGAACCAGCCCATGGAACAGGCGAAGGCGGGGAGACCCATCAGGACGGCTTCCATGGCAGCGGCGATGGTTCCGGAGTAGGTGACGTCATCGCCGACATTGGGTCCTGAATTGATGCCAGAGACCACGAGGTCGGGGGCGTCGCCACCGAAGACTTCGTACATCCCGAGAATGACGCAGTCGCCGGGGGTCCCGGTGGTGCCATAGGCTCGAATGCCCCGCTCCAGGAATTCGTGAATCTTCGGCTCAGACATCCGCAAGGGCTTATGAAGCGTGATGGCGTGTCCGGCTGCGCTGCGGGGGCGGTCCGGGGCTACGACCGTCACCTCCGCGATGGCCGAGAGCGCGCAGGCCAGGGCGATGATGCCGGGGGCGTGGACGCCATCATCATTCGTGACCAGGATGCGCAGGGGAGCCATAGGACCAGTCCTTTGCCGACCGAGGATGGAAGCGAGCCCGGTGAGGATAACAGCCCCGGCTGGCCAGGCAGGCAGGATGCCGGGGAAGATGTCGCAAAAAGAGACCGGGGACCCTGACAGATCCCCGGTCAACGCACGCAAGTTGTCGGTCCGCCATTGGACCAGACCAGCTAGAAGGTCTGGGTCTCGCCGGCGGGAGTGAAGACCTGCACGATGCCGTCAGGCGCGCCATCGGGGGCGCCATAGGCGTACTCTTCGGTCGCCTCAGCGGTGTTATCCGAGCGGAGGCTGACCTTCACATACGGGAAGTACGGGTTGTTATCCGCATCGCCACCACCCATGACTTCGGGCAGGCTGGAGAAAGTCCCCTGGTTGTTGGTGAGGGCCACGTTCGGATAAGTAGAGCCGGTGGTGGGGGGCTGGCGATAGTAGATGTCGTTGCCAGCGATCCGCATCCGGACGACGTCGGCACCATTGGTGGTCTTGTCGCCATAGCCGCCGAGGATGTAGCTCTCATAGCGGGTGGTGTAGTAGCTCCAGCGCTCCGGGGGATTCTCCACGTTGCGGCTCGGATGTGGCGTGGAGAAGTCGACCGGTCCGACGGCGCGATAGAAGAAGTTGCCGGGCCACCAGTTCGCGACGAAGACTTCCTGGCCGTTGGCCATATTCTTCAGTCCGCCGGCGGGATACGGGGTGTCGCGGTTGTCGGCGGCGGCGCCGCGACGGGACCAGGAGAACATCCGGCCGTATTCGTTGGGGTTCGTGACATCGTTGTAGAAGCGGGTGTCATCCATGATGTTCCCCATGCTCAGGCCATTGGGGCCGAAGCGGGGGTCACCGGACCCCGGATCGGTCTCGATGCCACCGGAGGCGACCACGATGGTCTGGCCTTCGCTCACGAAGGGATTCCGGGGGTAGGCATCGACGTAGCCGTTGATGATCAGGGGATCGACCAGCTGGGCATGGTTGGCATCGGAGACACTCAGCCGGTTGAAGAACATCTGCCAGCCTGGAGCGGTCCCGCCTGCGATGTAGTGGGGGTACTGCTCGTTGTCGACATAGAAGCGCTCGACGGAGGTCTGGATGCTGTGGAGGTTCGCCTTGACTTCGGTTTCCTTGGCCTTAATGCGGGCTTTGGTGAAGTTTGGCAGGGCCAGCGCCGCCAGGATCCCGATGATGGTGATCACGACGAGCAACTCGACGAGGGTAAATCCCGCGCGATGACGACAGCGCATGCGACTGGTTCTCCTTTGATGAGCCTCCGCTACGGGCTGCCGGGCCCGGCGGTGCAACAAACGGACGATGCAGGTGGGGGGGCCTGGGGACGCCTCGCGGCAACTACACTGAGGGTCCTGGCCAGCGGCTGACGATCATTGGGCTGACGGTTGCGACGCCGTCAGAGTGAGGCCACCCGCACTCTCGCATCATATACCAGAGTTTCGGCAGCGTGGCGAGGGGTCCAGAGAGAGAAGTTTGGCGTACGCCGTGCTACCCCCTTGGTTGGTGCGACTTTCCGGGACTTTGGAGCAGGGAGGCGATCGGCAGTGATCCCTCGGCTTGCGATGGAGTCGCGGCACTCACTATAATCCTGAGCGGCCTGCCGTACCCGGTGTGCGCCCCTCAACAGGAACTTCCGCCCCTGGTGGCGGTGCAGGAGCCATTGCATGTCCCGTGCATTCCTCGCTGGCAGTCTCGCGACCCTTCTTCTGGCGCTGGCCGGCTGTAGTTCCAGCGGCCGGGACCCCCAGGTCGGGGAGCCGAGTAACACGGACATTCAGCAGGTCCGGATCGGCAGCCACATCGTCGACTTCAATGGCCAGAACCTGGTCTATCTGGAGGGGGCGGGGCGGGTCCGGATCGATGTCAACCAGGAAGTCAACCTGGATCGCGTCCGGGAGACTCTGGCGATCAACCTGCTGGCCCTGAGCCCGCTGCCGGAAGACAGTCGGCAATTCACCGGCTTCGATGTCACGAACTTCGGTCGGCTGGAACTGGTCAGTCGGGAGTTAGGGATCTTCGACTGGATTCCTTACAGCGGCTCCCTCGCTGGGCTCCAGCCTGGTGTGCCGTACCGGATGCGGGTCTCTTCGTTCTATGCGCAGGTCGGCAACAAGCCCCCGGATGGCATCGGCCTCTCGAAAGAAGAGTTTGATCTGATTCCGCTGTCGCGCCCCCGGACGGCTTTCGCGACGAAGCTCCAGTCGGATGGCCTCATCAACCGGATCTTCCTCGGCAATACGGTCGTGGATCGTCGGGATAACGAGTTCACCCTGGTGGCACTTAGCAGCACCAATACCGTGCAGGTGGACCTCGCCACCGACATCAATCCGGCGACGTTTGAGCCGGGACTCCAGTACGAACTGGTGATCAACAACCTGACCCGGGGCGAGTCGTTCAGCTTTGGGTATGCGGAGCTGATCGCGAATGGCGAATTCTCCTTCCCGGATGCGAACAACTCGAAGATCGTCTGGACCAAGACCTCTCCTGGCGGGCTGGCGAGCTTTGTGAACGCCGGCACCGGCGGCGCGATTAATGTGTCGTCGGTGGGCGACGAGCTGGAACTGCGGATCGACCGGGTGTCGGGTCTCCGGGCCAACGGCGATCGGCTGACACTGCGGGACCGGTCGTTCCGGATCGTGCACATCTACGGCGAATAGCGTTCAGGTGTAAAAGGCGGGGTCGGGAGCCACAGAGTTTCTGAAAGAAGTCGGTCCGGCCCCCCTTGCATACCTTCAATCACAGGGTATACTCAGTTCCGTCAGTCCGCCCCGTTCGCCGGGCGCTACTTGACAGGCGGGGATGTGGGTGGGATAACCATCAGCACTGCGTGCCGCACCCTGCGGCTGGTTGCATCCTCGCAGTTCCCCCTTCGACCTCACGCCTGAGTCTGCATGGAGTCTCCTGCATGACGTACTGTCTGTCCCCCCGAAAGCGCGGCTTTACACTGGTCGAGATGATCGTCGTCTTCTCGGTGCTGGCGGTAATCGCGGTGATCGCGGCCAAAACCTACTCCAGCGTCTACAACCGGGGCAAGCTCGCCCGGGTGGAGGCGGGCATCGGCGAGATCGATGCCGCGCTGCAGCGCTTCAAGATGGCGAATGGGGGGTACTACCCTGGCCTGTCGCCCTGGCCGATTACTTCGACCGGGGGCTCGGTCGCCGCCTACCCGCGGGACCAGTACTTCGCCGGTCCCCGGGTGATCGGTGGGTCCGCTGGATTTGCTGATGACCCGACGGCGGTCGCGCAGGACGACTACCTGTACGACAAGAAGAATCCCCAGAGCCCGTTCGTGAACGCCGCGTTCACGGCTTCTTACCCTCTGTATCTCTCGAACATCACCCGTCCGAACAGCCCGATGAAGCCGGTGGACTCGCTGGTGGCGGGGGGCTTCTTCAACGAGAACAAGTACCCCAACAACCCGTACCGGCCAGGTTCCAGCATGGTGAACGTGGCGTTCATGCTGGGGTCGTACCGCAAAAGCACCAATGCGTTCTCGCTGGTCGCGCTGCCGAACGTCAGTGGGTACAACCCGAGGGGACTGACGATCGGTCGTCCCGAAGCCGATCCGGTCTCTGGGCAGCTCAACAGCTTCTATCGGTACTCGCTCCAGGCGACACACTGGAGCCTGACCAGCCTGCCGCCGGGAGTTCGGGTCGAGGATGTCTATCCGGAAGGGGACTTCGCTTACATTCCCCTGGGGCGCAAGGACCCGAAAGCGCAATTAGTGCCCGATTATTGGCTAATTGGCTACGGGAGCATTGAGACCCGGAGCGGGAGCCCGTACAATGAGTGGCTACAGGAGAACCCCACACTCCCGGATTTCCCACCGCCCATGGGTGACGGTAATCCGAACAGTTTGACCGGGTTCGAGCGTACGGTCCGATCCTTGCTCTACGGGGCACTGACGGTCCGGGGGAGTAAGTACGTGGATCAGCTGAACTCTGTCCGGCAGTAGGCAGTCCCAGCAGATACGCGGTATACTTACCGGAGGATAGACAGACAGGGCAGGTGGTCCCAGAGCCGTCAAGAGTACAGCGACGACAAGGGGCCTGCCGGCTGGGTACGGAGTTCACCGCCTGTTTCGAACTCCATACCAGGCTGCGGAAGCCAACGGTCAGCGGACCTCTGCCCCATTCATCCTCTTTATCGCCTCTTTTCATCTTATGATACCCTGGCCCCAAGCCGGGGTATCATTCCTTTTATGCGGGGCTGCACGCCCCTGGAGGATCCCCGGTATGCGCAGAGGGAGCAGTCTGTGGATGCAGCGATTTTTGGGCTGTATGAGCCTGATCGGGTGCTTGTTCGCCACTGGGATTCCAGGACATGCGTCCGCCTCCATCGATGAGCAGCACTGGTACGGCGCGTATATGCAGGGGACCAAGATCGGCTTTGCGGTCATGGGCAAGCGTGCCACGACGTTTGCTGGTGTCCCGGCGGTGGAGTCGTTCATGGACACCACCCTGGAGATCAGTCTCCTGGGAGCGAAGCAACAGCTGACAATTCAGGAACGGGACTATGTTGATCCCGACACGCGTGGCTTCCTGGGCGCTGAGGTCTTCATGCAGACCGGCTTGCCGGGAATGGACCAGCACACCCGAATGCGCCGGGAAGGCAACGAAGTCGTAATCGAGCTGTTAAGCGGTGAGGTGGTGACCTCCAGCGAACGCCGGCCGTGGGAAGCGGGAGCCATCAGCGCACAGGAAGCGGCGTTCCAGATCGCGGAGCAGCTCGACCCGGCGACCGGCGGCGAGTTCAGCTTTCTGATCTTCAGCGCCGCGACCCAGTCGGCGACCCAGTCGACGATGACCTACAGCCCGGCACGGATGGTCTACCACGAGGGGGTCGAGATCCAGGTGTATGAAGTCACGAGTCGGCTGCCCGCGATGGGGATGACTTCCACGGCCACAGAGACGGTTGATGGGGTCGTGCTTAAAACGACGATGCTCAGTGGTCTGTTTGAGCTGCGACTGGAAGATGAAACACTGGCGCAGAGCCCAACGGGCACGCCGGATATGCTGGCGATGTCACGAGTGGAGACCACGGGAGAACGCCTCCCCCGGCAGCCGGTGAGGCACCTGGAACTGCGACCGGTCATCGACGACCCGGTGGAGCAGCTCTTTCCGGAAACGGGACGCCAGCGGCTGCAGCAGTCACTGGAGGGTCCGGTGCTGGTGATCGACATGCTTGGGGTCGGGCAGGGGCCGCAGGTGTCACTGACACTGGAGGAGCGGGAGCGCTGGACCGGCAGGTCGCTGCATGTACAGAGCGATGACCCTCGCATCGTGGAACTTGCCCGTCACATCACCGGGCATCTGTCACCCGATGATGATGCCGGTCGGGCCTTCGCCATCACGCGGTATGTCTTCGAGACGCTGAAAAAGGAAATGGTTCCGACGACCCCCAATGCCCTGCAGGTCCTCGAGATGGGGAAGGGCGACTGCGGCGAACACGCGGTGCTGACGGTCGCGTTGCTGCGGGCAGCGGGGCTGCCGGCGAAGACGCTGTACGGGCTGGTGTACACGCCGCTTTATGGCCAGGGGTTCTTCTATCACGCCTGGAACGCGGTCCTGGTGGACGACCGCTGGCTGGAGGTCGACAGCGCGCTGGGGATGTTCCCGGCGGACGCGACACATGTCGTGGTGGGGGAGGCGGATGATCTGGCGACTGCCACGGCCATCATGCCTCTGTATGGGCGCCTGGCTTTCGACATCCAGCGGGCCCTGGGCGGGAGCTTCCCGGCGGAGTACCGGCTGACCCCGTAAGGGATCTGCTATCGCGGCATACTCTGTGCTGTAGAGGACCTGGACACGCCAGCCTTCATGCGCCAGGTGGAGTCAGTCTGCGACGCAAAGGAGCCCCAAGGATGCCGACCGGACTTGAATCTATCGGCTGGACGATCCAGATCTGCCTGCTGCTGGCGGGGCTCTGCGCCCTGCTGGCCATGATCTTTGGAGTCCGGACCATGACGCTGGCGCTGGCCTGCTTTGCTCTCTCGTTTGTCGGGATGGCGATGCGCGGCGAGCCGGCGGCCCTGGTGGCCGTGGCGATGGGCACCATGATGGAACTGCGGCTGGTGCCGCGAAAGCGACACCGGGGCCTGGTGGAATGGCTGCTGGTGGCGGTTGCGATGTGTCAGGTCGCGCTGATCCTGCTGACACCGACGCTGGATGTCCGCTTTTGGATCGCCCAGGGACTCGGGACGAGTGTGCATCTGCTGGCGATTGTGGCGGCGTTCGCGCCCCACTGGTGGAGCCCTGGGGGGTATGGCGCGCCGACGCCCCGGTCGCACGGACCGTTGCTGCCGCCGGGCGAAATCTGATACCGGATCGCTAGTAGGCGACGACCAGGATGTCGTCGATGCTCCACCCGATGTGGGAGGGGTGCTGCGCCCACTCATCACCTGCAAAGCCGAACTGCAGCACGGGCTGAGTCATGTTCCGTGCGGGTGTGAGGTCGAAGACGCTGCGGGTCCAGTCAGGAGCCCCGGAGCCAGGGACGCGATAGTCGCCCGCAAGGAAATGCATTTTGGGAATCTGTTGCTCCGGCTTGCGGCTGGAGACCGGCCAGTTCTGTTGATCCAGGAAGGGATTGACACCCGGCGCGGCGGAGTCGTAGCCCTTGCCATCGATGATGGGGAGGTCGACCAGCTTGTTGAAGCGATTCGCTTCCCAGTCCGCGTGGGGCGTGACACAGACATAGCCCATATCTGCGGCGACCTCGACCCCCTGGTTGGGGTCGTAGTAGGTCTCCATCTGGTACTTATGCCAGAGTTGCATCTGCCGGAAAGTGACCCCGGAGAAGGGATTGGAGTCCAGATCAGTGAAGAGTTGCGGACCGAAACTGTTCCAGTAGCCATCATCGATGAAGTCATCGAAGTTGCTGCCCGCGGCATACGGGGCGTGGTTAGTGGGACCGTAGCCGCCCGAGGCGATGTCGGCAGACTCATCCAGACAGTGGGAGCCGGTGTTGCCGAGGTTGGTGGCGATCTCAAAGCCATAGTTGAAGGCGGTGAGGTCCGGGTAGGCCAGGGCATTCACCAGTCCCCAGGAGAAGCCGGAGCGGGTGCCACGGAAGGTCCCGCCGGTGAGCTGGGTCATTCCTTCGAAATCGTTGACGTAGACGAAGACCCGATTGGAGTCGAGGCTGCTCAGGATCGAGCTCCCCGGTCCCTGGGAAACTGTCCGCACCACATACATGTAGTACTTGTTGGTGGTGGGGAAGCCGCTGGCGCTCCAGGAGTTCTCCGTCCAGGTGGTATCGGTGAGGACCTCGTTGGCGTCGATCTGATTGTCGCCATCCAGGTCGTGCATCAGCCGCCAGGTATTGTCGGGGCCGACCCGGGTCGAGCGCCAGACGGCATAGCCGAGCAGACAGCCGTTGGGATCCGGTGGCGCGGTCCAGGCAAGGGTGATGGGATTGGTGCTGTAAGGGGGTGTCGGCCAGTTGCTCATCCGGAACGAGGATGGGGCCTGGAGGGGTTCCGGGCAGTTCTGTTGCGGCGCCGGATTCACCGTGATGACGATGTCCTCGATGTCAGTCGCGCCATGGGTGTCTTTGACCCGCAGGGAGGCGGTGATCTGAATCGGGGCGGTTCCGGTGTTGGTGTAGGTCGTTTTCGCGCGATTGGGCAGGGTGTTCACGGAGTCAGTGTATGTTGCGCCATTGGCGAGATCGTAGTCCCAGGCATACTCCACGACTTTGTCCGGGGCCGGGTCGGGGTCATAGGAATTGGAGTCCAGGAACTCCACGAGTTCGCCGGAATCGACGGTCGTTTTGATGGCTTCTGCCACCGCCACGGGTGGTCGATTGCCGGCGGTCGGCTCCGGATTCACCGTGATGACGATGTCTTCGGTATCGCTCGCCCCATTGGTGTCGGTGACCCGGAGGGACGCAGTGATTTCGATAGGTGCGGTGGTGCTGTTGGTGTAGGTGGCGAAGGCGACATTGGGGGTCGCGGAGACACTGTCGGTGTAGGTGCGGCCGTTGCTGACATCGAAGTCCCATTCATACAGGACCACGGAGTCGCCAGGATCCGGGTCATAGGACTGGCCATCGCGAAGATTCACCGGGTTGCCCGAAGCGACCGGATTGGGGGTCGCGCTGGTGACCGCCACTGGGGGATTGTTCCCCGCCACTGGGGGCTGCACCTGGATGATGAGGTCTTCCGTATCGGTCGCCCCGTGGGCATCGGTGACCCGCAGCGAGGCCGTAACTTGAATGGGAGTGGACTGCGTATTGATGTACTGGGTGATGGCGGCGTTGGGGGAGCTGCTGATGCTGTCCACGTAGGTGCGTCCGTTGCTGACATCGAAGTCCCACTCGTACTTCACGATGCTGTCGCCCGGATCGTTGTCGTAGGAGTTGATGTCGATCAACTGAATGTCTGCGCCGGAGGCGACCGGATTCGGGGTGGCATCGGCGACGGCCACGGGCGGTGTGTTGTTGCCGGTGAACTCGTCCACTTTCACACGGACTACCTGCCAGGTGCAAAAGCTGTAGTAGATCTCGCCTGGTGTGGCAGTCAGGCGGAAGCCGGTGCCGTCGATGGAGTCGCTGACGCTCACCAGCCCGAGATACTCCCCGGGAGGGGCGCCGAATTCATTGCGGATGGTCCACTCATAGCGATAGGGATCGTTGAGGGTCCCCTGACCGCTTAAGCGCGGCAGTTCCTGGACACCGTTCATCAGGCCGGTCAACTCGCCGGTGACCCGGGCGACCTCGCTGGTCACCGGAATCTCGCTTGGCTTGTTCAGACTACCGTAGGTGGGGCTGCCGGTGAGTCCCGCCTGCCAGTCTTCGACTTCGATGGCGACCGTCAGGGTTTTGGACGGCGGGTCGACTGATGAAAAAGTACCGTTCACCTGCGCCTGGACCCGGTACGCCTCGGCCTGATTGAACGCGGGCAGGAAGTAGACCGGGCTGGTGCGGGAGCCGGGTGAGCCAGGAAAATCGCGAGTCTGGGCAAAGGTGGCGGAGACCCCGTAGCTGGCCTCGATGACGATGATCACCCGCAATTGAGCCGCCTGCCCCTGGGGCATCCGGAAGGCAAAGCGCTTGATGTCCCGGACAGGAGTCTGGGAAAAGCGGTGATTCGTGATGGGGAAGCCGTTGCGAGTGGGGCTGGGGTCGTTTTCCGTGAAGAATTTGATGTAGGGGTTGACGGTGCCCTTGATGTCGAGGGGCGGGTTGAAGTAGCGCGTGTCCTCGACTTTGCGATCGAAATGATGGGTGTAGCCATCGGCGTTCATCAGGAGATCGAAATTGCCCTGCACGACCCGGTCGCCGGTGCCATCGCCATTGACATGAATCCGGGGTGAGAGCAGGAACGCCGTGTGCCCTTCGGTAATGACGATGGCGCGGGTGTCGAAGACATCGAGGTCGCGGCGCTTGTCGGTGTTTGGGAAGGGATGGCGGAGTCCGAAGTCGACCAGCAGATTGCCATCGGGGTCCTTGCTGAGGGCCGTGACTTCGAAGCAGTCGGTGCAGGGGGAATCGGTCAGATAGGGGGAGATGTCGGGGACATAGAGATCGCCAAAGGCGGCCCCGGTGTGAGCCGGTGGAATGGGAGTCAGCGCGACCGTGCCCCGTTCAAAGTCGAGGACCGCGTCGAAGAGTCCCAGAGTCCCGGTGCCAGCATCAGCCATCCGGCTGGCAGTTGCGAGCTCTGCGGTTGGCAGTAGCGCCGGGTTCTGCGAAGCCGGACTTACCGGAACCCGTCCGCCTGTGTTGCAGGCGGCGAGCAGGAGGAGTGGCAGAGTCAGGAGCCAGGGCAGGTATCGCATACAGCCTCCACGACTAGTCGCAGTCGCGCGGATGAGAGTCCGGTCACCGGGAACGGTCGGCGAGAGGGAGAGTATAGCGTGAGTTGGGGGCGGATTTACTGGTGAAATCTGGTGGAGTCAGGGTCGGGTAGTGAGGATAACGGGAACATCCAGACTCCACATGTCCCGGTCATCGCTCACCAGGATGAGCTACTGGGTGCGGCAGATCATCGCCAGGCAGACGTCGTTAAAGTCTGCCTGATTCAGACTCGTGGCTGCAGACAAGGCGACCAGTTCCGATCGACCAAGCGAGAGTGTCATGGCACTGGTGAGTGCGCAGACTTGCGTCAGTGCATGGCTGGCATCTTGCCTTGCATCCGCAGAGTCGGAATGCGCTCGCCACCGCTTGAAGGATTGTGTGGCCCAACCAGAATTGTTGAAGCTGCGGCGCAGGATAACGTTCGCAATCTCTGACATGACCAGCAAGTCAGCTAACAAGGTGCTGCCAGCGACTTGGCAGCGGCTAAGGAAGACCGAAGAATCTGTCGTGGCTCTTGCGGGTGAGGACCGAAAAGAGGGAGCCACAATCGGGAGCCAGATGTTCGTGTCGAAGAGGAATCGATGTTCGCTGGTCGAGATAAACGTGGCGGCGTCGTGGACCACAGGGGGCACTATGCTGCTTCCTCCTGTGCAGCGCGCCAGGCCGCTTCAGCCGCCTCCGGGTTCCTGAAGTACTCAATGGCGTTCTCGCGAACACGTTCTACCAGCCCCTGCTGGAAGCTGCTGAGATTCTCCAGCTGTAGCAGGCTGCTGATCAGCTCAGGAGTAAACTCCTCATAGAGTGCGCCAATGGCCCCATTCAGGAAGGCAGATGTCACGATTTCCAGGCCCGTGAAATCCAGAGTGATCATCTCGCCCTGACGCAGCGCGTCACGGATTTGCTGAGCCAGCTTGTCGCCATCGACACGCGAGACTGCGTAAGCCGAGTTGATGAGCGAAGCGATGCGCAGTTGTCGGACCATAGCAAGAGTAATTTTATCAGAAGCCACAATTACGGACGGGGAGTAGCGGGAAGCGTTCTGAGTTCGAGCACGACCAGGGTGCCCGGAAAGCGATCGGCTATGGAAGTGCAGGAACCCGCGTCCCCATCTTGCATGTAGAGCGCTAAGCCGGAAAGGATGCACAAGCGCCCTCCATTCTGCCTGACCACTGCTGCAACGTCGGGCAATCCAATGCCCCCGATTTCCGGCAGGGAGCTAAAGCCTCGCTGTAGCGCCCAGTCGAGGGCCTGGACAGCAGTCAAAGCACGCCGATCTTGCCGGCTTTGCTGAACGGATCCTGGAATGGTCACTCCCAGATCACACACGGAGAAGCCTACAAGGCGGACATTGGGATAGTGCTGGCCGGAGGCCAGACAACCGGCAGCGGATTGGGCATGGCGGTCCACATTTGAGAAGACTTCGCACAGGCTGGCCAGGAGGGGCTCCCGGACTTCCTGAGTCAGTGTCGGTAGCTCATTGCGCACGAATCCCTCAAGCAGGTACTTTGCAGCATCGGAGGTCAGCCCGGCGGTGCTGTCCCAGACCCGGTACTGAATGCTCGTGTGGTACCGGTCCTCAGTAAAACTCTCAGTAAAGCCGATTTGGCTGAGGGCATGGGCGACCTGGGATGACATCCCCGACAGTTGTCCTTGCGATCCCGCTCCGGCCAGTCTTTTGAGTGCTCCCAGCCCTGCACACAAGTGCGCTGAAATCCAGGTTGTCTGCCTGGCATCGAGATGAATCACTGCCGGCTGTTCCGCAAGCACGCTGGCGGCGGCGGCGGCGAGCCATCGCAAGCTGGCTTCATCGTCCTTGAATTGCTGCGGCAGCTGAATCATGTCCAGGGATTGTATGGAAGGCTGCCTGAGAGCGTGGCGACTCAGCGATAATCGGGGCGGGACCTGCCCGCATGGATACCGCCAACGCCCCGACTCTGCTGCAGCGACTCGCCCGGTCGTCGGACCTGGTGATTCCGTTCATGCTCGTGCTGAGCGTGGTGATGCTGATCGTGCCCCTCCCCGCGGGGCTGATCGACTTTTTTGTCGCGCTGTCGCTCTCCCTGAGCCTGATGACGATCCTGGTGGCGATGAATGTCCTGCGGCCGCTGGAGTTCAGTGTCTTTCCCACCTGGATCCTGATGATCACGCTTTTTAGGCTGAGTCTGAATGTCAGCACGACCCGGTCGATTCTCATTAATCCCCAGGACGCGCCGGACATGGTGCGGACCTTCGGGCAGTGGGTCGTGGGGGGCGATGTCATTGTCGGGATCGTGATTTTCGCCATCCTGGTGGTGGTGAATTACATCGTGATCGCCAATGGCGCTCAGCGCATCGGCGAGGTGGCGGCGCGCTTCACCCTCGACGCCATGCCGGGCAAGCAGATGGCGATCGATGCCGAACTGACCAACGGCCTGATCGATGAAAAGGAAGCCCGTCAACGGCGCAAAGATGTCGGACGGGAAGCTGATTACTACGGGGCCATGGATGGCGCGAGTCGCTTCATCAAGGGCGAGGCGATCGCGGGCATTGTCATCACGCTGATCAACATCGCTGCGGGTTTCATCATGGGGATGGTGCGGCACGGGATGTCGGCGGGACAGGCGTTCGAGACCTACACCCAGCTGACAGTCGGCGATGGCCTGGTGAGTCAGCTGCCGGCCCTGATGATGTCAGTTGCGACCGGTCTTTTGGTCACGAATGCCGCCGGTGACATGAACATCGGGGCGAGCCTGATGCAGCAACTCGGACGGCAACCGACGGCGATCCTGGTCTCCGGGGGGCTGCTGGCGATGATCGGGCTGCTCCCGGGGATGCCGAAGCTCTTCATGTGGCCACTGGCGGCAGCGCTGATTTTTGCCGGACGGCAGTTAGGTCAGCAGGTAGCGCAGGTCCGGGTGGCTGAGGAAGCGCGGCAGGCGGCAGAGCTCCAGGAAGGACGCCCGGGAGAAGGGGGAGCCGCGTCGGCAGCGGCGGCTCCGGAGCCGGGGAGTCCGGAAGCGATCATGGAGCTTCTGGCGGTCGATACCCTGGAGCTGGAGTTAGGGTATTCGCTGATTCCCCTGGTCGATGCCCAGCAGGAAGGGGACCTGCTGTCACGCATCCGGAATCTGCGACGTCAGCTGGCGCTGGAACTGGGCATCGTGATTCCCGCGATCCGGATACGCGACAACATTCAGCTGAAGCCGCAGGAATATATCATTCGTCTGAGGGGGAGCGGCATCACGCGGTACGAGCTGCAGGTGGATCGCTTGCTGGCGATTCAGACCGGCGAGGCAGACTCCAATCTCGGCGGGACCCCCACCACAGATCCCGCCTTCGGACTCCCGGCGCGCTGGATCGCCGAAGGACAGCGGGGACAGGCGGAACTCGCTGGGTACACCGTGGTGGACCCCACCAGTGTCCTCACGACGCATCTCACGGAGACGATCCGGTCCCGGGCGGGGGAGTTGCTGGACCGGGAAGCGGTGAAGGGGCTGCTCGACAAGTTGCGGGAGCGTCAGCCGGTGGTGGTCAACGAGCTGGTGCCGCAGGTCCTGGGCCTGGGGGACATCCAGCGGGTGTTGCGGCGACTCCTCCTGGAGGGCGTCAGCATTCGCGACCTGGGAACGATCCTCGAAGCGCTGGCGGACGCCGCGCCGTTAAGCAAGGATCTCGACTACCTGGTGGAGCAGGTGCGCCTGGCGCTGGCGCGTCAGATTACGCAGTCGCTGGACAATGGCGATGGGGTGGTGCGGGTCTTCACGACTTCGCTGGAAGTCGAGGAAGCGATCCAGGCGCAGATGCAGGCGAGCATGGGCACCGGAGGGCGTCCGTTGGCCCCGGCGACCCTGGATGCTATGCTCACCGCCTTCCGTCAGTGTGCGGAACGGGCGCAGGAACTGGGAGTCCGCCCAGTGCTCGTGTGTTACCCGCGCAGCCGAACGTTCCTGCGTCGGCTGGTGGAAAAGGAATTCCCCCGGACGGCGGTGATCTCGTATGCCGAGGTCACGCCGGATGTGCGCATGGAAGCCATCGGCATGCTGGAGGTGGCCCAGCTCCATGCGGTTTAAGACCTACATCGGTGGGTACAAAGAACTGTCGCGGCTCATCGCCGATGCCCAGCACGATCTCGGGCCTGAAGTCGTCATCAAGACGGAGTACTTCACCGAGGGCGGGTTTTTCGGCATCGGGGCCCGGAATATGGTTCGGGTGACCGCTGGCGTGGAAGACCACCCAGGCGAGTCGCCCTTCAGCCTGCATACCCGGACCGCACCGCTCCCTTCCCCCGCTGCGCCGATGCCCGGTGTCGCTGAAATGGTCACGGACTCGCCGTGGCATGTGGGACATGTCCCCGGATCCATGAATGGCACGAACGGGACCGCGACTCCGGTCGCAGCGGTGACGCCGGCTGATCCGCTGGATGTCGCGCCGGTCCTGGAGGCCAGCGCGCCGGTGAGTCATCCGGAGCTCGCCCCGGAGTTGCCCTTCGCTGCGCCGGTCCAGAGCAATGTGCCTGATGTTGTGGAGTCGGAGCCAACGGAGAGTTTCGCGCCGTCTCCCGAGCCATCGCCTGTGATGGCGAGTGAAGAGTTAGCCGCGACTGCACCTGTCGAAGTCCCGGTCGCGCCCGCTGATGCTGCGCTGGCAGTCGTGCTGGCGGAGCTCCGGGCCTTGCGGGGCGAATTTGATGCGATTCGCCAGGGCAGCGGAACGCCTGCCACTGCCACTCCCGGCTTTGCGCCGCCGGTCCAGACGCTGTATGAGCGACTGCTCGAACGGGAACTGCCACCATCGCTGGCGCGGGTCCTCGCCACCGATGTCGAGCAACGCCTCGGGGATGTCACGCATGCAACAGGCGCTGAAATCGAAGAAGCAGCCATCGCGACGTTGCTGGCGCATTGCCGTCCCGCGACGCCTGTCGAACCACTGACACATTCGACGCCGAAAGTATTGATGCTCATCGGACCGACCGGCGTTGGGAAGACCACCACGCTCGCGAAGCTCGCCGCCTCGTTCCATCTGGTTGACGAGCAGCAGGTGGCACTGATCACCGCCGACACCTATCGCATCGCTGCCATTGATCAGCTTCGGACGTTCGCGCAGATCATTAATCTGCCGCTGGAGGTCGTGTTCGACCCGCTGGAGTTCAGCAAAGCGCTGGGGCTGCATGAGCAGGCGCAGGTGGTGCTGGTGGATACCGCGGGGCGGTCGCCGAAGGATGAGTTACGTCTCGGCGAACTCAAGCGCTTCCTGTCAGTGGAGCATCCCGTGGAGACCCTCCTGGTGGTGACCGCGACCACCAAAGCCCCGGATCTGCGGCTCATCCTCGACCGCTTTGGGGCGCTGGGCCTCGATGGGCTGATCGTGACCAAGCTCGATGAGACCATAGCCATCGGGCCGATCCTCGAACTCCTCTGGGAGCGGCAGCTGCCGGTCCGCTTCCTCGCGAATGGGCAGAATGTCCCGGACGATCTGGTGCGGGGCGACGAAGCGTCGCTGGTGCGTGTGCTAGCGGAGCAGCTTGTCCGGTAAACGGTCAGGGTCGTGGGAAAGCGCGGGGGACAGCCCCAGTCTGGAGCAAGGGGAACGCGGCAACTTAGCCACTTTTGTGGGGAGTCCGGGGCAATCAAACGCAACATCGGTACAATGTCCTGACACCCAGCAGCCGGCAGAGGACGGAGCAGTAACGACCGACCCATGGGAGATCAACTCGACCAGTTACGGCTGGAGTTGGCCCGTCGGCCCCAGACCGGCCCGGCCCCAACTGCGCGCCCCTTCCGTCATGCCCGGGTGCTGGCGATCGCCTCCGGGAAGGGAGGGGTCGGCAAAACCAATCTGGTGGTGAATCTTGGAACCACGCTAGCCCAGCAGGGGCAGCGGGTCCTGATCTTTGATGCGGACCTTGGACTGGCAAACGTGGATGTGCTGCTGGGGATCTACCCGCCGCATACGCTCTATCACGCCCTCTATGGCCAGATTCCGCTGAACGATGTCATTTACCACACACCCAATGGTCTGCAGATTCTGGCGGGAGCGAATGGGGTCGATGGCCTCGCGGACCTGCCGGACACCCAGCGCCAGCAGTTGCTGCAACGCCTGGGCTACCTGGAAGAGCAGTACGACTGGCTGATCATCGATTGTGGGGCGGGGATCGATGCCAATGTCCTCGGCTTCGCCTGTACTGCCGATGAAGTCCTGCTGGTCTGTACGCCGGAACCGACCGCGATGATGGATGTCTATGGGCTGGTGAAACTGATTCATCAGCGGGGCGGGACACCAGCGCTGCGACTGGTGATGAACATGGTGGATCGTCCGCAGGAGGGAAAAGCAGCAGCGGACGGCATCAAAGATGTGGCGCAGAAATTCCTCCAGCTGGAGATTCCGCACATTCATTACATCCCGCTGGATCCGCAGCTCCGGCAGGCCGTGCGGCGTCAGCAGCCCCTGGTCGAGGTCTTTCCTACGAGTCCGGCAGCCAAAGCGATCCGGTCGTTGGCGCACGCACTGGCCGGACCGGGCGACAGTGCCCGTCCGCCGGTGTCGTTCTTCCAGCGTGTTGGGAAATGGCTGACTGAGTCGCCGCGTCCGCCAGAACCGCTCGGCTAACCTTCGCCGTCGTTTTTCCGCTTCAGCTTCATGAAGAGGCCCTTTTCTTTCCGCTCATCAGCGGAGAGTTCGGAGGCCTTGCGGCTGTCGTTGAGCCAGAACTCGTAGCGCTCCTGACCCATGTCGCCATAGTCCAGCGGTGCCCCGGCGGACGCTGATGCGGCAGGGGCTGCCCCCGCCGCCGCGACCATGTCGGGGGAAGCGTTTGCGCCCCGCTCGTCGTTGGCTTTTTTGAGCTTGGCAAAAACGCCCTTTTCTTTCCGCTCATCGGCGGAGAGCTGCGACGCCTTGCGGTCATCGGCGAGCCAGAACTCATAGCGCTCCTGCCCCATGTCACCGTAGTCGAACGGCACCAGGGGGCCAGCGGGCATTGCTGCACCACCGCTGCCGCCACCGGCCGCCAGCCACTCGGCGTAGGCAGTCGCACCAGACTCATCGTTGGCTTTCTTCAGCTTTGCAAACGCGCCCTTGGCTTTGCGCTCATCGGCGGAGAGCTGCGACGCCTTGCGGTCATCCTTGGCCCATGTGTCGTAGGCCTCCTGCCCGAGATCGCCGTAGTCCATGGCGACCTGTGGCGGAGCGGGACCGACCGCGACTGCGCTACCAGCAGCACCGCCGCCGGAAGCGAGCCACTCGGCGTAGGCCGTGGCCCCGGACTCATCGTTGGTCTTCTTCAGCTTGGCGAAAGCGCCCTTCGCTTTGCGCTCATCGGGGGAAAGCTGGGACGCCTTGCGCTCGTCTTTGAGCCAGGTGTTGTACGCCGCTTCTCCGAGCTCGCCATAGTCCATCGCGACCGCTGGAGGCGCGGCTACGGCGGCGACTTTGGCGGCGGGGGCATGGGCTGGCTTCGGGGGCTCGGGCTTTTTATATTCCTCGCGCTTGCGGGGTTTGAAGCTCAGTCCCTCTGACGGAATGGTGGCGAGTTCCCGCTCGGTAAAGTGGGTGCCCGCCAGTTCGCGGGTAGTCGCCGGCTGAGCCATGACCCCGACTTCGGTGTCACTGAAGTAGTCGGTGAGTTCGGTGTACTTGGGCTGATAGCCCCGCAGGACCATGTCGCGGAACTCTTCGCGGGTTGCCTGGCGCTCGATTCCCTTTTCACGCGACAGGTAGAGCGCGGAGTCTTCCCAGCGGGAGTAATCGGAGTACTCGAACTTCTTGGTCATAATGATGCAGTAGGTGGGGCAGGCCTCGACACAGAGGTCGCAAAAGAGGCACTTGCTGAGATCGACGTTGTACTGGTCCAGGACGCGGGTCTTGCCATCCATCTGGAAGGTGACCTCGATGCAGTCGATGGGGCAGGCCTCAGCGCAGAGATTGCAGGAGATGCAGATGAGGCCGCCGCCCGGCTCCAGGAGGAGTTCATGGGCGCCGCGGTAGCGGTCGGCGATCGCCTTCTTCATCTCGGGGTACTCGAGGGTCGCTTTGCCATCAAACCAGGCATCGACCGACATCTGGAATGTGGTCGCCATCCCCTTGGTGATGCCACTCAGGGGGTTGACTTTGGCGTTGTAGATCGTGGCATCCAGGAACCGTTGCCAGGGGGTCTTGGGTTGTTGCTGGATCGAGAAGGGCATGGCTGGCCGCGTCTCCCTCGAAGGGGGTCGCGCCGGTGAGCACGGCGCAACAAAGCGACGTCCGGCGGGCCGGGCGTCCTAGGAGAGAGTGTACCTGAATCCGGGCGTCAGGTTCAGCGATAATGCGGGGGTGATGATCACTCTGCCACTGGAGGTCCAGGCCCGGCTCCCCGCGGGCTTTCAGGAATTCCTGGAAGCGCTGGTCCGGCAGTTTGATCCGGAGCAGGTGGTGCTGTTTGGGTCCCGGGCGCGTGGCGATGCCCACCCCGATTCCGATACGGATGTCCTCGTGGTGATGGATTGCGCTGGCAGTCCACTCCGTCAGGCACAGGAGATCCGATTGTCGATTCCGGTCTCTTTCCCCCTGGACCTGATAGTAGTCACCCCGTCATATGCGGCCTCACAGCGCTTACGAACCTATTACGACTTTATCCAGGAAGTGGATGAAGAGGGGATGCTGCTCTATGGGCGTCACGCCGCATGATCTAGTCCGAAAGGCGCGGGCCGACTTGCAGGCAGCAGAATTGCTTGCAGCAGCCAGCCTGGACACGATGGCGGAAAATGTGTGCATCTGCTGCCAGCAGGCGGCCGAGAAGTATCTGAAGTCTGCGCTACGGTCGCGACGCATCAAGCCGCCTCGCACCCATGACCTGCCACAGTTGCTGGAAATCCTGATTACTTGTGATGCTGACTGGAGCCAGTTCAGAGAGGACTGCCTGATGCTCAGTGAGCTCTTGACCCTGCGGTACGTTGGCTCAGCAACCGGCGAGGATGCCGAGGACGCGCTACATCAGACGCGGGGTCTCGCGCACTTTGCCGAGGCGTGGATTAGCGCAAACTCCTGATGAGAGTCGCTATCGCGTGTTCATGCCGGGGAGGGGCTTGACATCGCCCCAGCCCTGCTGGCCTGGAATCTGCGCTGGCTGCGCAGGGACTTTCTCTTCGGGGAACCGGGCATCCCGCCAGTCGGGGACATCGCTGGCGGAGGCCGGGGTCGCCATGGAGGCGGGACGGCTCCGGTTGTAGAAGGGTGTGAGCTCGGTGCTCTGCACGATCTCAGCTTTGACATCGCCCAGGTTCAGCGACACCGGCTTGTAGCTCACCAGTTCGTTGGCGAGGATGGCGGTGCGCTTCTCAGGGGAACGTCGCTGGCTCAGCGACAGCAGCCCCAGGGCGATGGGGACCGTGACGAACCACCACATGAGCGCCTGAATCCAGGCGAAGACCTGCGAGATTTCGGGCTGAGCCCGCTCGGTGAGACCGCAGATGCTCGCGACGGGCACGATGGCCATCAGCACCAGATGACTGAGACGGAAGTACTTCTGCTCTTCGAGTCCATCCGCCAGCGTGAGGAGCGCCTTGCCGAAGAACCAGATGCTGGCGATCCAGGCCGCGTCCATGATGATCACGTGGGGAATGACATTCCCGCGCCAGATGTAATTCAGGATCAGCCCATCGAAGACAAAGGCGATGCTGAAGATCCAGAGGAACGGGGTGAGGTACTTCGCCACCCGGGGATAGCTGTTGCCGAACATGTCCGGGATCAGTGGCAGCATCAGCATCGCCAACAGGCAGCGCCAGACCGGCCAGTCGAGGCCCGCGATGGCGTTGTTGTACCAGAGCTGGTAGTTGGTCTGCCGCAGGGTGGTGAAGTCCCAGTCGCTGAACTGGAAGTAGGCCACGATGAGGAGATTCACCATGGAGAGGGGCAGCAGGGTCTTCCAGGCGTAATCCATGAGCTGGTCGGGGCGCAGACGCGGGAACGTGGCGCGGAACCAGATCATCACGTAGATGAGGAAGTACATCTTCAGGAAGAAGCTGAAGAAGTAGATCACCGGCCACTGCTCCGCCAGGGGTGTCATGAACCAGGGGACCCACCAGGCTCCGAGGAAGCAGAGGGTCGCGATGCTCGCCATGAGGATCATGGCCGCATACTCGCCCAGGAAGAAGAGGGCGAACTTCATGCCGGTGTATTCGGTGTGGAAGCCGGAGACCAGCTCCGACTCCGCTTCCGGCAGGTCGAAGGGTGAACGGTTGGTTTCAGCAGTGGCCGTAATGAAGAAGACCACGAAGCCGATGAGCATCGGAATCAGGAACGGAATACCGCCGGTGACCATGATCCAGCGGATGGGAGAGCGCTGCTCATAGCTGATCCGGACCCGGTCGGGATCCCAGCCCTCCGGGAGGGCGGCCGCCGCGAGGAGCTCCAGCGCGATCGGTTCCCGGTCCGGCTGCGCCAGGGCCACCGGATCGAGCTGCCCGACCGTGTCGCGGTTCGCGCCGATCCGGACAATCGTCAGGCCGTTGCGCTTCATCACCTGCGACAGGGGGGCGTTCTGTTCGGTCCATTCCGTGGGCGGTGCGACCCCCAGGCTGCTGGCCGCATCGCTGGCAAATCCATCCCGGACTTCGGCGAGCCGGGCATCGATGCTGGACTGGGTGACATCGCTGCGATACCCGACATAGGCGACATCAATGGCGTAGTCCCGGGCCAGCGGACGCCAGCGGGGTCCCTGCTTGAGCGCGACATCCTTCAGGGAGAGGGAACCGGTCATCACCACGACTGCCAGGAGCGACAGGACCATCGGGACTTCGTACGACACCACCTGGGCCACGCCGCGCATGGAGCCGAAGATCGAGTACTTGTTGTTCGAGGCCCAGCCCGCCATGAAGACGCCGATGGCGGTGATGGACGACATCGCCAGGACCAGCACGACGCCGGTGTTCAGGTCGGCAGGCGCCCAGACCTTGAAATCGCGCAGGACTTCGTTGCCGACTTCGCGGAAGCCCTCGCCCCAGTAGCCGCCCATGCCGACCACGGCAAAGCTGACGAACACCGGGATGAAGCAGACCAGGGGGGCGAACCAGAACGGGATGGGGTCCGCGTTCTTCGGGGTGATGTCTTCTTTCTGGATCAGCTTGATGGCATCGGCAATGGTCTGGAGCCAGCCCCGGGGGCCGACCCGGTTTGGGCCATAGCGATGCTGCATGAAGCCCAGGACTTTGCGCTCGATGAGGACCGTAAAGGTGACCAGCGGAAGGACAAAGAGAAACGCGAGGAGTAAGAAGACGAGGATGTAATTGACCAGCGTCCCGATGGGTTCGGGAATCCGGCCGAGAGCGTCTTCGAGGGCGATGAACCATTGGGTCATGCGCGTGCTGACTCCTTGTCCCACAGGCTGGCCTCCGGCGATCCGCCGGACACCACAAGACCGGTCCCGGCAAGGACCGGGACCGGGGACAGTGTAGCGAAAGGGGGGACCAGAGGCCAGTCTGCAGGCGACTCTTAAGGGGCAGGGAGGACCTGATAGGTAAAGGATGTCGGGAGGCTGCAGGCGGCGAGGCCGATGATACAGGCTGCGACCGTTCCGGTGTAGGTCCCCGGCGCTCCGAGCGTCACTTCCGTGGCGTCTCCGGCACTGACATTCGGAGTCGCGCCTCCACCGAAGTCCCAGCCGATGCCATCAGCGGCCCTATCCAGCGTGACTGTGAAGATGACTCGCTGGCCAGTGACGCCAGCGACTCCGGCTGGCAGCACGGACTGCACCACCGGTGCCTGATCCGAAGGGGCGATGGTGAAACTGAAGCTGAACGGATCCGAGCAGCCCATCACATTGCAGGCTTTCACCCGACCGGTGTAACTCCCTGGCTTGGCCAGGATCATGCCCGGAGAGGAATCGCCAGAGGTGCGGGGATGTGTCGCACCATCGAAGTTCCACTCCCAGGAGGTGGGCGCTTCGGTGGCCGTAGCGTTAAAGATGACTGTGGCATTCGCTTTCCCGACCACGCCAGTCGGCGAGACCGCCGTGATGGTGGGGGCCGCGAAGGGTCCCTCGTTTTGGAAGTCGCAACTGGTCAGGCTCAGCGAGCCTCCGAGGAGGACCAGCGCGACGATGGTGGTGTGTTTCATGACACAAAGCGTAACGCTTTATGGCGCACGTTTCGTGTGCACTGTCACAATACTTTGCGACTCCGCTTCAGATCAGTTCTTCCCGTAGCAGAGACTCCAGGGGGCTCAGGGCTGGCTCGGGGAGCGGCATCGGGACCACCTGCTGCAGCATCGGCAAGGGAACGTGGTCTCGCTGTAGCACCAGGATCCCCCGGGTCTGCAGTGCACCCTGCTGGCGATCCCAGTCAGGATTCGCCACCTGGCACTGACGGAGGATCACCGTACTCAGGTGCTCCATCGTCTGCAGGGCCGCCGGTGCTTCGAGCGTGACGCCTTCCAGCAGCAAAACCTGCAGCGCTGGGAGTTCCGCGACTTCAAGTGCATTGCAGTTCCCCTGCCCACTGAGGCGCAGGACTTCCAGGTGGGGATGACCCAGCAGTCCTGCCAGTTGGGGAGTGTCCGAGGCTTCCAGGGCGAGCTGGGTCAGCGCGGGCAGGTCTGCCAAGGGCGTCAGGACAGGAGCGGTGGCACAGACCAGGGTCAGTTGGCGCAGCTGCGACAGCCCGGCCAGCGGAGACAGATCCAGGACCGACGTGGTCGCGATGGTCAGGACCTCCAGGTCCTGCAACGTTGCCATGGGCATCAGGCTGGTGAAGGCGCCGCTGACATGCAGCTCGCGCAGCGAGGGGGCCGCCGCAAGTCCTGTCAGATCGCGGATGGGATTGCCCCGCAGATCAAGGACCTCCAGGGAGGGGAGCGCGGGGAGACTGGTGAGGCTGGTCAGGTTGTTCCCAGACAACAGGAGTCTTGTCAGGGCGGGCTGGTCTCCCAGCCCCTGCAGGGAGTCGAGCTCATTCCGCGCCACTGAGAGCGACTGCAGTGACGACAGAGTCGACAGCGGAGCCAGCGAGGTGAGCTGGTTGTCATCGAGGGTGAGATGGGTTAACTGCGATTTGCGCGCGAGGGGGGCGAGATCGGTCAGCTGATTGCCCGCAAGGGCGACTTCCCGCAGGTCGGACAGACTCTGCAGCGCCCGGATGTCGCGCAACCGATTGCGGCTGACATCCAGCCGCTGCAGGGATGTCACCTGCGACAACGGAGTCAGGCTGGTGATGGCATTGCCCTGCAGACGCAGCGTCTGCAGCTCCTGGCATTCCTGGAGCCCGGTCAGGTCGCGCAGCCCCCTGGACGGCGCGATGCACCAGGTCAGTCGCTGCAGATCACTGGTAGAAAGCGCCCTGATCTCAGCACTGGCGGCGGCATCCGGGCTCAGGCTCTCCCGGAGGGACTCTCCCAGCTGGTCCAGGAGCGCGGTGGCTGCTGGCGCAGGGGGCAGTTGCTGTTGCAGGGCCTGGGCGAGGGCCGGGTCCGGAATGGGAGTCCGGGCTGTCGGCTGCCAGGGCAACGGCCCATTGGCTGCCAGCAGGGCCCCGGGCAATCCCAGGAGGAGGAGTAGGGCGAGGGGGAGGGGGAAGGTGTCGTGTCGCATGGCACTTCTGAGACGCCATACCCGCTGGTATGGTTTCACTCAAAATGAGATTTTTTCAGGCCGCGAGGCCAAAGCCAGCATTAACACTGGAGACGCAGAGACTGGGAATCACGACAGGGAGTCGCGCTGACAGGCGGTCTGACGGGGGCCGTTGAGCTTCTGGAGCTACTTATCCACCTCGCCCAGGACGATGTCCACGGACCCCAGGGCGGCCACGATGTCACCAATGGGGAGTCCCGCGCACATCGGATTGATCGACTGCAGATTGATCATGCAGGGACTCTTGATGTGCATCTTGTAGGCGTTCTTGCTGCCATCAGTGACGAGGTAAATCCCGAGTTCGCCCCGGGCCCCCTCGACACAGGCGTAGGTCTCGCCCTTCGCCGGCTTCAGAGTCTTGGGGACCTTCCCCATGTATTCCCTGGAGGTGTCAGCCATCAGCCAGTCCCAGCACTGCTCCACCATTTTCAGGGACTGCTGCATTTCTTCCCACCGGACCTCAAAACGCCCAAGGATGTCGCAGCGGTCGCTGACTGCCATCTCGAAGTCGAGTTGGGGATAGATGGAATAGGGCTTGTTTTTCCGGATGTCGTAGGCGACGCCACTGGCGCGGAGCATCACGCCGGACATGGAGTAGGCGATGGCCTGCTCCGGGGTCAGGACCGCGACATTCTTCGAGCGGGCGTGGAAGATTTCGTTGGCGTTAAAGAGGTCGTAGTACTGCTGCATCCGGGCGGGGAACTCATCGCAGAAGGCGCGGATCATCCGCATAGCCTTCCGGGTGACATCGCCCATCACGCCGCCGATGCGGATGTAGTGGTAGGTCAGACGCGCGCCGCAGAGTTCCTCGAAGATGTCGACAATCTTCTCCCGCTCCCGGGTGGCGTAGAAGAGCATGGTGGTGGCCCCGATGTCGAGGCTGTAGGTGCCGAACCAGAAAAGGTGGGAGGCGATGCGCTGGAGCTCATCGACCAGCACCCGGATGTACTCGGCCCGTTCCGGGATCTCGATGCCGGCGAGGTCCTCGATGGCGAGGCAGGAGACGTGGTTATTGATCATGGCCGCCAGGTAGTCCCAGCGGTCGGAATAGGGAATCATCTGATAGAAGGGGTGGGTCTCGTTGAGCTTCTCATCGCAGCGATGGAGGTACCCAAAGACCAGGTCGGCGTCTTTGATGATCTCGCCATCGCAGCGCAGGATCAGACGGAGCACCCCGTGCGTGGAGGGATGCTGCGGTCCCATGTTGAGGAGGTATTCCTCGGACCCTTCGATGGTCTTTTCGATCGCGCGCTGGGTGCGTGTGAGCGTGTAGGTCATGGCCTCGACGATTCCCCTTCGGGTCGGTACAAGTGCAGCCGGTCCGGATGCAGTGCACGGACCCGCCCATCATATCAAGTGGGGGGAACCACCTGCCGCAGCTGGTCCGCTACGATAGGCTCATGCTCCGGCTGCAGGTCCGCCCCGATTGTTGGTTGCGTCCGCTGGTGGCGCGGGATGCGTCGCTGCTGTTCTGGCATGTAGAGGCCAACCGGGAGCATCTGCGGGCGTGGGTTGAGGAGATCGATGCGCTGGCTGACGAGTCGGCGACCCGGTACTGGCTGGAGCAGGCGGTCCTGCGGGCGCGGGAAGGCCGGAGTTTGTTGCTGGGGTACTTCGAGGGGGGGAGGCTGATCGGGACAGTCGGGCTGCATCACATCGACCGGGCGGATGCGAGTACAGAGATCGGTTACTGGCTGGCGGAGGATCGCCAGGGCCAGGGGCTGATGACCGCAGCGGTCTCGGCAGTCGTGACGTATGTCTTTGAGGAGTGGCGTCTGAACCGGGTGGAGATTGTCTGCCCCGAGGAAAATGCGCGGAGTCGGGCGATCCCGGAGCGGTTGGGGTTTGTCCTGGAGGGGCAGCGTCGGCAGGCCATGATGCTGCGGAGCTGGCCCTATGACCTGTGCGACTACGGTCTGCTGGCCAGCGAGTGGGCGCGTCGGAGAGCGCGGTAGGGGGCCACCGGGCTGCGCGAAGCCCCCACAAGCGGGGGGAGGGGACCCACTCGAACAGCGAATGCGCCTGCGCCGGGGCCCGGGTCTTTAGACCCGGGACGTGATATGTGGTCCGTACGGATACATGCGCTGCCGTGTCGGGGACTAAGGTCCCAGCACCCATCGACCAGGAGCTCGACCCACCAGATGATTCATGAACTTTCGGAGGGGCGACCCCGGGTCGCCCGGTCATCCGACCCCCGGTCGGTGGGGACCGCGACGCCTCGTCGCGACGGGCAAGACGCGAAAACAGTAGCGGTGTGGCTCGCTGCGCCGCTCTGATTCGTCCCAGGTCTAAAGACCTGGTCTCCGACAGCAGCGCCAGCGACAGGGTCAAGCGGCACGAGCACCGATGCAGAGTAGAGCCGGCGAGTGCGGTACGCTCGGGTCGTATGTTCCGTACCCCCATCACCGACCACCTGGAACTCCGCCTCTACGAAGAGCATCACGCCCCGACGCTCGTGACGCTCATCCGCGCCAACTACGAGCATCTCGCCCCCTGGATGTCCTGGGCATCGCCGGAGTATGGCGAATCCGACGCCCTGGGCTTTATTCGCTCGAGTCGTGATCAGTGGGTGCGGGGAGACGGTTTCACTGCCGGCATCTGGCATCACGGGCAACTGGTCGGCAGTTTCGGTACCCACGACATCTCTCACGCCACCCGCTCCACGAGTCTGGGGTATTGGGTGGCGTCAGACGCGCAGGGGCAGGGACTTATCACGGCCTGCGGCGAAGTGGTGCTCGCCTGGTGCTTTGAGGAGCTCGGGCTGCACCGGGTCTGGCTTGATGCGGCGGAAGCCAACATTCGGAGCCGCAAGGTTGCGGAGCGACTTGGGATGGTGCAGGAAGGAGTCTTGCGGGATGCCCTGCTGGTGCAGGGACGCTGGCTCAGCATGGTCCGCTACAGCGTGCTCGAGGAGGAGTGGCGAGAGCGGAGGGCGCAACCCACATGAAGCGGCTGAACATCCTGCTCGACATCGATGGGACTATCAGCTCCTGGGACTCCGTAGCAGCACATGGGTTCGGCCCTGCCGGACGTGACTGCGATCCACGAGTCCCAGCATTGGTGCGCCGGCACGACATCACCCTCTTTTCGCGCAATCCCGAACTCGAACAATGGATGGCGCATCTGGGATGCGCGGGCCTGGCCAAGCCGGCGCCGGGGAGTCCTTCGTTGGGACTCACCGGCTTTGATCTGTTGATCGATGATGAAGCCGATGTCTTTGCCGGACATGCGCCGGGGGTCAGGCTTTTTTTGTCGCTGGACGCCTTCTTCAACGCGGAAAAATCGCTGATCGCTGACCCATAGCGCTGTCGCAGAGCTACACGCTCCGGAGGGATGTTGGCAGAGGGTCGCTGGAAAACTGGCGGGTTACTTGCCGGCTTTGCGTTGCGCCGAAAGGGCTTTGGCGAGGCGGATCCGCTCGGCCATGTCCATCTTCGCGACCGGCCCGTCGGGCTTTACCGCGATCTCCCCTTCCGGAGCAGCCGCGGTCGCGGCGGGTGCGGGGAGGGCTTCCTTCGGCGCGTTCTTCGCCCGGACCTTCTCCTCTTCCTTCAGGAGCATGTCACGCCAGCCGCGCGGAAGGACCGCCTGGATGGCATCGAGATCCTCGACTCGCCCCTTCCAGGGGTAGTCCTTGCGCAGGGGGTGGCCGATGAACTCGTCCTGGAGCAGGATGCGGCGGAGATTCGGATGCCCTTCGAAGAGGATGCCGTACATGTCATACGCCTCGCGCTCCATGTAGTCCGCGCCGGGCCAGAGATCGCAGAGGGAGGGGCTCATCGGGGCTTCCCGATCCTGCCCGGTCAGGTCGATGCGGAGCACCAGATCGCCCCCGCTGGGCAGACTGGCGAGGACATAGACGATCTCGAAATGCGTCAGCCAGTCGATGGCGGTGGCATCGCGGCAATAGTTGAGCGGCAGGGCTTCGTAGTGGCGCAGAAACTCCGCGACTCCCCGGACCTGGGAGGTGCCGGACAGGCGGATGGACGGCTTGCGGTACACCGTGCCGTCGGCTTCCAGGCGGGCGGTGTCGAAGCGACCCAGGAGCTGGGGGATCAGCTGCTCAGCAATGAGGGCCTTCGCCGGGGCTTCCGGATCCGGGTAGGCATCCTGGGGGCGAACGAAGGTCGAGGCGGCATCAGCCATAGTCTCGGGCCGCTCCTGTCTTTCAGCACAGGCGAAGTGTGAGCACCGGGGTCATTGTACGCACAGATGGCGGGATGCTCGGACCAGGCACGCTTTCAGGTGAGACGTCCGGCGCGGTTGAGTTCGACTGTCAGCAACAGCAGCCCGACGATCAGCAAGATGCCACCCCAGCGCATGACCGGTCCGGTCAGGGGCGCAATGGCGGTGGAGCCGGGGACAAGGACCGACATCCGGGGGTCCGACGGATTGATCTGGGCGGTCACCCCCGCGCCTGCCGCATAGCGGGTTTCCATCGCGCGCTTTTCCGCTTCGCTATGGACCCTGACCGCGCCGAAACGGGTGACCCGGTTGCTGTTTTCCACGAGCCCATCAGGACGGCGGTAGCTGTACCGGACCTGGATGTCGTAGACCCCCTTCCGGAAGGGGATCGCCCGGGCCTCGATGCCACCGGCGTACCCCGGTGCGGCGTGCCAGCGGGTGGTCGCGCCTGCTTCGTTCATGGCCCAGAAGGTCCAGCCCAGCAGCAGGAATCCGAGGAGGATCAGCGCGGCGGGGACCCGGTAGATGACCGGGATGTGGAGCGAGGTCGGGGTGGGCTGGATCGCAGCGGTCGCCATAGCAGACAGGGTACTGCATACGGCAGTGCGGGCGTACGAAGAAGCAACTCTATGAGAGCTGAGGGCGCTAGGCCGAGAGCGCTGAGACCGAGGGACGTCCCTCCTGCAGCATCAGACGCTGCAGTTTCATGATCCCCTCGATGAGGGCCTCAGGACGGGGCGGGCAGCCGGGAACATAGATGTCCACAGGAACCACGAGATCCACGCCCTGTACGACGTTGTAGGAGCCCTTGTAGGGGCCGCCGGAGATCGCGCAGGAGCCCATGGCGATAACCCGTCGGTGACTCGGCATCTGGTGATAGAGCTTCACCAGGTCCTTCACCATCCGCTGATTGACGGTGCCGGCGACGATCATCACATCGGCCTGACGCGGGGTGGCGCGAAAGACCTCCGCACCGAACCGCGCGAGGTCGAAGCGGGCGGTGGTGGAAGAGATCATCTCAATGGCGCAGCAGGCGAGGCCGAAGGTCAGCGGCCAGATCGAATGCGCCCGGGCGGCATTGAGCAGCGAGTCGATTTTGGTGAGCACCACGTTGGGTGGCAGTTCGGTGTAGGTTTTGATTAGTCCCACTGCAGGTACCCCTTGCGCCAGGCATAGGCCCAGCCGACGATGAGCAGGAAGATAAAGACCAGCATTTCGCCATAGATGCCGAAGCCCAGCGAGAGGAGCTCCCCGGAAACCGCATGGGAGGGGCTCTTCATGTGCTGAAAGACGGTCGCCCAGGGGAAGAAGAAGATGATTTCGACGTCGAACACGACGAAGAGGAGGGCGAAGTAGTAGTAGCGGATGTTGAAGCGGATCCAGCCCGACCCGAAGGGGTCTTCACCGCACTCGTAGGTGGTGAGCTTTTCCGGGTAGGGGTTGCGCCAGCGGAGGTACCACGCGACGCCATACATGATCATCGTCAGCAGGAACGTGCCGGTCGTGAATGCCAGCACCCAGCCATACAGGGGCCAGGTCGGGATGGGATTCCACTGGGGAGCCACGGCCGGAGCGTACCTCGAAGCAGGTGAGCAACCTGTTATGCACCGCCAGCGGGCTGGAGGTGGAAGCGGAGTCGATTGTAGCGGAAATGGGAAGCGGGGGAAAGTTGCGGGGGCTGGCGGGGTCAGCGGCGGCTGCGTGAAGAGCCCCCGGTCGCTGCGCGACCACCCCCGCAAGCGGGGGGGGACCCACATCATCGATGCGACTGCGAGTGCGCCTGCGCCGGATTAGTAGACCCCCTCCCCAGCCCTCCCCCGGACCAAGGTCCAGGGGAGGGAGCCAGAGGGTGAGCGACCGACGCAAAGTGCCGCTGACTGCTCCCCCCCACCCGACCTTGGTCGGGGGGAGGGACAGGGACCAGTGGCCCAAGCGCCGGAGCCCAGGCCCTTACCGGAACCCCGGACCGCTATCCGGAGCCCGGGTCTTTAGACCCGGGACGTGATGTGGTGCCAGTACGGGTGAACGCGCTTCCGTGTAGGGGACACAAGTCCCCCGAAAGCAGGTGAGTTACTACGTCCCGACAGCGATTTCGCGTCCCAGGTCTAAAGTCCAGAGCTCCGACTGCAGCGCTGGCGTCGTTCTGATTTGAGGTTCTTCGCCCTTCGGTGCCGCATCCCAATTCATGCGGATTCGGTTGCCTTTGCCGCAGGGGTCCGCTACCCTCTCGGGCTGTGCCGCGCTGGGTGCGCGGCATATGTTTGCCACGTCCGTCCTGGGGGAGGCTGCCTCGCGGTGGATCCGCAAAGCATCCAGGAATGGCAGGGCTGGGACAAACTCCCGATCCTCCATTTCCTCATCCTGAGTGCCACCATCATCGGCGCCGCGCTGGCGGTGGTCTCCCTGCGCAACCTCGTCCATGCCGCCCTCTGCCTGGTGATTGTCTTTGGCGCGACCGCCGGCTTCTTCCTGTTGCTGAACGCCGAGTTCCTCGCCTTCGCCCAGGTGCTGATCTACATGGGTGGCATCAGCATTCTGATCCTTTTCGCCATCATGCTCAGCCGCAAGCTCGTGGGCTGGGACATCGTGATGAGCAACCGCCAGTCGATCCCCGCCGCCATTGTCTGCACGCTCTTCGGCGCGATTCTGCTGATGCCACCGCCGATTGGGATCCTGCATTCGGTCGACTGGACCCCCGAGCCGAGCCTCCAGCTCACCAAGCAGTTGCTGCTGGAGAATCCCGAAATGGCAGCCACGGCCCGGGACTACTTCAAGACCGACCTGGTGGCCTTTTTCGAGGCCGAAGAACGGGCCGCTGCCGCAGAGGATCGTCCCCCCCTCACCAGCATCAGCATCACGAACTGGTATGGCCCGAACACCCTGACCCTGGGTCAGAGCCTGATGAGCACCTATACCCTCATCTTCTGGGTCGCAAGCTTCCTGCTGACCGTGGCGATGATCGGCTCCCTCTACATCGCGCGCAAGGATGATGGGATCCAGGTGGATCCCCGGGAAGGAGAGGTGCTCTAGATGCTCCCGCCCGACATCCAGTACAACCACCTGGCGGTCCCGAATCTGGCGTGGTACCTGAACCTCGGGGTCATCGTCTTTCTGATCGGGCTCTATGGGGCCATGACACGCCGCAACGCCATCGCGATCCTGATGTGCCTCGAAATGATGCTCTCGGGCATCAACATCATGTTCGCGACCATGGCCGAGAAGTGGGGTGTCACCTTCACGCTGCAGTCGTTCCGGCTGGCCAGCAATGTTCCGACCCCCATCGGTCAGATCTTTGTCGTCTTCATCATCACGGTGGCTGCGGCTGAAGCGGCCATCGGGCTGGCGCTGATCATCGCCATGTACCGGCACTTCCGGTCAGTCCAGGTGGAGGAGATCAATCTGCTGCGCTGGTAGCGGACCCCATAGCCATGCCCCTGGGAATCCTCGCGATGGATGCGACTCAAGCCCTCGACCTGGCGCAGCTGGTCCCCTTCGGACCGCTGACCAGTCTGGCCATCATCTTCCTGCTTCTCCTCTTTGTCCCCAAGGGGGTCCGCGAGTCGGGTCCCTTCGCGCAGCTCTGTGGCTGGATCTCGGTAGCGGGCATCGCGACGACCGGTCTGCTCGCGACCATGATCTGGATGGCGTTCTTCCGCGGCGACTTTGCGGCGGAAATGACGCTGGCTGGTGGTGGGGGACTGGCCAGGGAATACACCTGGAGCATGCTCGGCTCCTGGCCGATGAAGGTCGGGATCATCCTCGACCCCCTCGCCATCACGACCCTCTTTATGGTCGGCTGGGTCGCGACCATGATTCAGGTCTTCTCCATCGGGTACATGCATGGCGAGGCGCACTTCCCGCGCTACTTCGCCTATCACTCCCTTTTCGTGACCGGGATGCTCATTCTGGTCATCTCCGACAACTTCCTGACCCTGCTGGTCGGCTGGGAGCTGATGGGGCTCTGCTCCTATCTGCTCATCGGCTTCTATACGAAGAAGGCTTCGGCGAACGCCGCGCAGCTGAAAGCGTTTCTCACCACGCGTCTGGCCGACATGTTCATGCTGCTCGGCATCGCGATGGTGATGGGATTTGTGATCCAGGCGAATGCGACCGGGATGCGCCCCCCCGGCAAGGAGATCACGGCGCGGGTCATGGCAGGCGAGATCTCCAGCCAGTACGCCACCTGGCAGGATGTGTCGAAGACGTCGTTCCAGTTCGCGACCATTCAGCAGACCATCGCGCAGACGCTGGCTGCCGATCCGGCGCAGGTGTCAGAGTCCGGACGTCCGAATCCCCAGCTGAAGTACTACGGCGCGCTGATGATCGCCGCCTTCCTGGTGTTTGTTGGAACGATGGGGAAATCGGCGCAGTTCCCACTCCATATCTGGCTGCCCGATGCGATGGAGGGTCCGACCCCGGTCTCGGCCCTGATCCATGCCGCCACGATGGTCGCCGCCGGGGTTTATCTGATCGCGAGGACCTACTTCCTCTTTGACCCCCTCAATGTGGGGGTGAGTCCTGCATTGCTGGCCCTGGCAGTGATCGGTGGATTCACTGCCCTCTGGGCCGCGACCATCGGGCTGGCGCAATACGACATCAAGCGGGTCCTGGCGTACTCCACCCTCTCGCAGCTCGGCTACATGGTGGCGGGGCTGGGGGTTGGAGCCTACGCCGCCGGGGCGTTCCACCTGGTGACCCACGCATACTTCAAAGCGCTGTTGTTCCTGGGGTCCGGGGCGGTCATTCTCGCGTGTCATCACAACCAGGACATGCGGTACATGGGGCGGCTGTCGAAGTACCTGAAGTGGTCCTTCTACGCCTACATGATTGGTTACCTGGCTCTGATCGGCACCCCCGGTCTCGCGGGGGCGTTCTCCAAAGACGCCATCATCGTGGGAGCCTTCGACCGGCTCCACGGCGAAGGGGGCGTGCTCTATCCCTTCGTCTTCTGGTGTCTGATCCTCGGTGCGTTCCTGACGCCCCTGTACATGACCCGCCAGATGGCCATGATCTTCTATGGCCCGAAGTACCGTGGCGACGAGAACCCCGATGCCCACGGACATGGGCACGATGCTGCGGCGCATGGACACGACGATGCACACGGGCATCACGAAGTCGCGCACGCTGAGGATCATGCTCACGCTGCGGTCCATGACGGCCACGGCGCGCATGACGCGCATGACGGCCATCATGGCGGAGAGCCTCACGAGCAGCCGGTCATCATCTGGGGTCCCCTGATGGTGCTGTCGCTCTTCACGGTCCTCATCGGCTGGTTCTACGCGCCGCATGGCCCCTTCCTGACGAAGCTGTCGGTTCCCTCCCTGGATCACCATGCCTTCGGCGGGGTCCCCACCGTGTTTGCCAGTGCCTACTACCCCAAGAGCTGGATGGGTGGGCATCACGATGACGGGCATGGCGATGAGCACGGCGCGGGGCATGGCGACGAGCATCATGAGTCGGAGTACTACCCGGGTCTGGTGAAGTACGCGGGTCACGAGCCGGTGGTCGCCAGCCACGACACCCATCTGATCGTGGAGTGGGCCATCTTCCTGATGGCGCTCCTGGGGGTCGGGGTGGGGTATCTGATCTACGGCAAAGACGCGCCCATCGTGTTCGGGATGCGGAAGGATGCGTTCAAGGCGACCCCTCAAGGGGCCGCGCTCTTCCGGCTGCTGAACAACAAGTACTACATCGATGAGATCTACGCGGCGTACATCATCACGCCGTTCTTGGTCTTCACGCACTGGTGCCGGGCGTTTGACACGTTCATCATGGATGGGATCGTCAATGGGGTGGGCCTCCTCTGGCTGGGGCTGACCCGGATCGCCCGCTGGCTGGATCAGCGGGTGGTCGATGGTTTCGTCAATCTGCTCGCCTGGGTGACACAGTCCTCCTCAAAAGGGATCCGTTTCATCCAGTCCGGGTTTATCCAGAACTATTTCATGGTGGTCGTGGTCTCGGTGCTGATCTGGCTCTTCTATGCCCACAGCATGAAGATCACCACAGCTTCGAACGAGGGGCAGGTCCATCCGGCACAGGCGATGGACGCTGCTCTCCAGCAGGGGGGGCTGACGCCTCCCCGGTAGTGAGTCCCGCCGCCTGAGTCGCAGTCTGCGATCCAGGAGGGTGTGTGACCCAGTCCGAGAGTCAGCAGAAGGAGCGCGACGCGCATGGCAACGCATGTGACGACCCATCACGAGCCCGATCCCCTCCCCCTGAGTGGGGATGGGGAGAGTTCGGGAGTCGCGACCCTCCTTGGCCGGGCGGTGACCGGCTTTATCGCCATTGGCGCTCTCCTCTGGACTTTCGGCAATCTGGGCAACGACACAGTCCTCAGCCGCCTGATCTTTCTCCCCCTCTTCGGGGCCATCAGCATGGCGGTGCTGACCCAGAGCGACACCATCGCCCATCGCGTGACCGCTGTCGGGTACACCATCCTCAGTCTCATCCTTTGCCTGGGCATGTGGGGCGGTCTCTTCGGACTGGAACAGTACAAGGACCCGAACAATGCGGCAGCCAGGATGCTGGCAAATCCCATCACGGACATCAGCGCCAAAGATGCGGAGAAACTCGCGCCGAACACCGCCTGGATTTATGAGGCGGAGTCGCCCTGGTGGCGAATCACCAATCCGCCGTCGCCGACCCCCGGCGAGAGCTATCGCGTCATCCTGGATGCGAGCTTCCACCTGGGACTCGATGGCTGGTCTTTCCCGCTGGTCCTGCTGACCGGGTTCATCTTCGTTATCGCTGCCCTCGCCAGCTTCGGCATCACCCAGCGGACGAAGGAGTACTTCGCCTGGTTTCTGATTTTGCAGACGGCAGTCGTCGGGACCTTTGCGGCGCTGAACTTCATCCTCTTCTACATTTTCTGGGAGATGATGCTGGTCCCGATGTACTTCCTGATCGCCATCTGGGGCGGTCCGCGCCGGGAGTACGCCGCGATCAAGATGTTCCTCTACACCCTGTTCGGGTCGGTGTTCCTGCTGCTGGGGCTCATCTACATCTACTTCAACTCCGGGGCGGAGACCTTCGAGTTTGCCGACCTGCAGCGGAAGTTCCTGGCGGCGCATGGCACCCTGAATCCGGCGCATCTGAAGCTGGTCTGGATCGCGATTTTCCTCGGCTTTGCCATCAAAGTGCCGGTCTTCCCGTTCCACACCTGGCTGCCAGATGCCCACGTCGAGGCCCCGACCCCCATCTCGGTCATCCTGGCCGCCATTCTCCTCAAGATGGGGACGTATGGATTCTTCCGGATTCTGATCCCCCTGATGCCAGAAGAGACCCGGGCGTTTGTGCCGCTCATGGCGATTCTGGGGACGGTGGGCATTGTGTATGGCGCACTGGTCGCCATGGCGCAGGATGATCTGAAGAAGCTGGTGGCCTACTCCTCCGTGGGGCACATGGGTTTCTGCATCCTGGGATTCGCGGCGATGAACGAACTGGGTGTCGGTGGCGCGAACTTCATGGTGCTGGGACACGGCATCATCTCGGCGGCCATGTTCCTCCTGGTGGGTGTCATTTACGACCGGGCGCACACGCGGCAGATCGACGCGTTTGGCGGCCTGATGGAGTACATGCGGTACTACGCGATCATCGCTTACATCGCGAGCTTCGCCAATCTGGGCCTGCCGGGACTGGTCGGCTTCTGGGGCGAGCTCTACACCCTCATCGGAGCCTTCCAGGGCGAGTATCCCTGGGGCGCGTTCAATCTCATGCGGGTCTGCGCCTGCTTTGCGGTCATCGGTATGCTGACCACGGCGGCGTACATGCTCTGGATGGTACAGCGGGTCTTCCTTGGGAAGCCGAATCCCCGCTGGGCCAATCTGCCGGACCTCTCCCTGCGCGAGCATGTCACCCTCTGGCCGCTGGTGGTCGGTATGGTGGTCTACGGCATCCTGCCGGGCGCGCTGACGACCATGTTCAACGGCTCACTCACGGTCCTGACCAACTGGCTGCCGAACTGGAGTCTCATTCTCCAGAAAATGGGCTAGCGTCCCGGGCCTCTCCTGGTCACATGCGATAATGACCTCCATGAGTCAGAGCCTGCCCCTGACGGTCGGGTTGGATCCTGTCGCGGAAGCCAGGCAAATCGCGTGTTGCATCGCCGAGAAGTTTCACCCGGTAGCCATCTGGCTCTTTGGATCAGTGGCTCAGGACCTGACCACTGAAGACTCCGATATTGACCTGTTGATCGTCATGGAGCCAGAACAGAAAAGTGCTGTCGAGCAGGCTGCGGACATTTGCCTGTCATGTCGCGGCACATTTCCGCTGGATCTGCGCGTAATCGCTCCTGACAAGCTCGCCTCCCGATTAGAAGCGGAGCACTCGTTCTATCAGGAAGTCGTCGAGCACGGCGTCTTGTTGTATGCACGCTGAGGTTCTCGAGTGGTACAGCTACGCCCTCGATGCGCTCCGACGCGCTCGTCGGAACCTGCGTGCTCGTCGCTTTCCGAGTCCAGCCGGTGCTTCCATCGACTCGCAACAGGCAGCAGAGATGGCCCTGAAAGCGCTTATCCGTCATCAGGGGCTACGTGTTCGCAAAGTTCATGACCTGGTGCTGCTGCTCAACAGTCTGGAACAGGCTCCACCCGAGCTTTTGCTTATGAAACAAGACCTGCAGTTGTTGTTTTTGTCAGCCGGAGCTGCCCGCTATCCGGGAGGAGAACATGATCCAGCCGATGCACGACGGGATGTTGAGGTCGCCCGGCGTGTTGTCGAGATCGTCTCCAGGGCCCTGGGATTGCCGGAAGTGGAGTGCTAGTCCGCGCCTGCAGCACGACGGAGCCGGTCCATAACCGGCTCGTCCTCATCGACCGCCTCCACCAAAATCGTGCCGACCTCCAGCCCATCGAGTTCCCGCAACAACCCATAAAACTGCCGGGTGAGGGCATCGGGATGCCGGGTCACCCGGACATGCAATGACACCGGAAGCCACGGCAACGGACGCTCCGAGGTGACAATCGCGCCCAGGGCTTTCCCGGCTGATGAGAGTTCCAGCAATCGACGATGCCATGCTTCAGTGCTGATGCCGCGCGGCAGCAACTCGACCCGTGCCACTGGCTGGTAGTGGGGATGGCGTGTTCCGGGAGAGCGTCCCGACCCCTCCTCAGCCAGCACTACCGGCTGCCCCAATACTTCGCTGATCACTGTCGCGGAAATGACGCCGGGCCGCAGGATGGTGGTGACGGTCGACGTGAGATCCACGACCGTTGACTCAATGCCGACGATGCAGGGGCCGCCGTCCAGGATCAGGGGAATAGCATCGCCCAGATCTTCCAGCACATGCCGGGCGGTGGTGGGAGAAGGGCGTCCTGATCGGTTGGCACTGGGAGCGGCCAGGGGCACCCCTACGGCATGGAGGAGCGCCAGAGCGAGCGGATGGCCCGGCATCCGGACCGCGATGGTGTCGAGGCCTCGTCCGACGGTCGTCCGGTAGGGTTCCTTTGCGGGCAGCACCATCGTCAGTGCGCCGGGCCAGAAGCGCTTGAAGAGCGCCACGACACGGGGGTCTTCCACCTCGGCGATGTCGAGGATGTCGGCGTTGTGTCCGATGTGGACGATGCTGGGGTTATCCGATGGCCGCTGCTTGACCGTATAAATGCGTTCGACCGCTGCGGCGTTGGTGGCATCGGCCCCCAGTCCGTAGACCGTCTCGGTCGGAAAGGCGACCAGTTCGCCGGCCCGCAGCAACGTCGCCGCTTCCAGCAGGGCGGGGTCGTGCTCATATGGTTCCTGGGGCTGAACGATCCGGGCTCTCATGCGCCTTCTGTCAGCCTCCAGCGATCTGCCCGCAAGAGAAGGAGCAAAGCCAGGACCACCGCGACGCCGCCGGTGCCATAGAGAATCGAGGGGAGCGGAAAGGCGTCGAGGAGCCAGTAGGCGGTCACGAAAATCCCGGCCAGACTCCCGATAGTGCCCCAGGTGAAGATCACGCCTGCCCGGCTGCCGGCCTGGGCATCACCGGCGGCAATCAGCCGGACCAGACAGGGCGACACTGCAGCCAGTAGCAGACAAGGCAGAAAGAAAGCGGCGAACGAGCCAAACATCGGATCAAGCTTCTGCCAGATGGGGTCAATTTCGGGCTGGTACCGGGACATGGGGTCGTAGTTGGATTCATCCACCACAGGAAAGTGACGTCCGGAAATGGCCTCAGCAAGAGGTCGGGTATACAGGGGGAGGCTCAGCGTAACGATGCCGCCGCAGAGGAGCAGCAGCGCTGCAGTCCGGAGGGTGGGAAAGCGGTCGATGAGGCGTCCCCCCAGTGAGTAGCCGAGGGCCAGGGCGCACATGACCACGCCAATCTGGGCGGTCCAGACATAGAAGGCGGATCCAAAGGATGGTGCGAGGAGTTTCTGGCCCGCGATTTCGATGATCAGGATCGCCGCGCCGCTGGTAAACACTATCAGCGCGGCGAGCCAGAGTGGGCAGGGCATAGGGAGCATCATAGCGGCTGGGATGGTCGATAATGGAGCCGTGACGATGTCCCGGACTGCCCGACTGCAACTGCCTGAGCCCTTTCCGGAAACCGCCCGTGTGAGTCGAGCGGCGGTGGAGTCGTGGCTCCAGGCGGTGATATCGCAATTCGCGCCGGAACGCATCATCCTGTTCGGATCGTTTGCACACGGCACCCCGGGGCCGGAGTCGGACCTGGACCTGCTCGTGGTCCTGCCGCATGATGGCAAGCATCGTGATTGCAGTGCCCAAATTGAAGCGATGCTTCCGCCGACTTTCCCGCTGGATCTGTTGTCACGCCGGCCTGAGGAAGAGTCGCAGGTGCTGCAGGCTGCTGACACATCCGACTGGATTCTCTCGGTGGCACTGAAGGATGGAGTGGAAGTTTATGCGGCCTGAGGCTGCGATCATCCTTCCAGCGCATGATTGCACTACGGCACCTTCACGGTGTTGAGAATCCGCGCGATGATCTTCTCGCTGGTCATCTCCTCCGCTTCCGCTTCGTAGGTCAGGATCACCCGATGGCGCAGGACATCCATCGCGATCCGCTTCACATCATCCGGCACCACATAGCTCCGACCCTGGATGAACGCCAGCGCTTTGGCACCGAGGGTCAGATAGATGGAAGCCCGGGGTGAGGCGCCGTACTCCACGAGGTACCCAAGGTCAAGGCCGTAGTCTTTCGGACGCCGGGTGGCGAAGACCAGTTCCACGATGTACTTCTTGACGTTCTCATCCACGAAGACCTCATCGCAGGCGACCTGCATGGCCAAAATGTCATCGCGGGTCGCGACCGTCTGAATCTGCGGTGGCTTGCCGGTGGTGTAGCGCCGGACAATCTCCAGTTCATCATTTTTAGTGGGATACCCCACCCGGACCTTCAGCATGAAGCGGTCGAGCTGGGCTTCGGGGAGGGGATAGGTCCCTTCTGTTTCAATCGGATTCTGCGTCGCGAGGACCAGGAACGGGGCATCGAGGCGGTAGGACTCCTCGCCAATGGTCACCTGGCGTTCCTGCATGGCTTCCAGCAGGGCGGACTGGACCTTGGCCGGGGCGCGGTTGATTTCGTCCGCCAGCAGGAAGTTGGTGAAGATGGGGCCGAAGCGGGTGTGGAAGGTGTGGTCCTGCGGGTTATAGATGCGGGTCCCCAGGATGTCAGCGGGCAGGAGGTCCGGGGTGAACTGCACGCGGCCATAGGCCGCCTGAATTGCCTGCGCCAGGGCGGTGATGGTGAGGGTCTTGGCGATCCCCGGGACCCCTTCCAGCAGCACATGCCCCCGGATGATCAGAGCCACCATGAGCTTGAGGAGCATGTCCTCCTGGCCCACCAAGACCCCCTTCACCTCACGGAAGATGGCTTCGATGGTGGCCTGATGCCGTCGCAGAGTCTCGTCAGACAGCGTCGGAGCGCTGGCGGGGGGCTGCATGGTGACCGACAAGAGGAACTCCTTTTATGGGGTCCCGGGACCCGGGGCTGACGAGGATGATGGGGCCGCAGCAGCGATCTGGTTCACCAGTGATGCCGAATCAGCAGCCGTAAAGAGTGTACTGGAGGTACTGGGACTTGCGAGGGCCGCATCCGCGAGTTGTGTCGCCCGGGGCGTACCGCGCGGATGGCTTCCATTCCGATCCGCCACCTCCCCCCTGGCCGGAACCGCACGAATCCGCATCCCGCTTGCCGCGCCGGTGAGGGCGGCTTCCGGAGCGAGCAGGGTGGCCGCGTCCTGACCCAGGCCGATGGGTAGGATCCCGCCACCCGGCAGGCGATGGTCAGTTTCGAAGAAGGTGCGGGCGCGACGTTTCGCTTCTTCCATCAGCGGGAAGGTCGCGTGGAGATGGGCGTACTTCCCTCCATCGCACAGTTCAAACAGTTCCTGAAAGCTGTTCAGGAAGTCGGGGTCTTCATTCCCCCGACGTTGCGCCAGCAGGGTCCGGTACTCCTGGCGCAGTTCCCAGGAGGTCCGTTCCCCCGCCTTGAGGCCATAGCGTTCTGCCAGGTACTCCTTGGCGAGGGTCGTGATCGCGAGATAGTAGTCGGCGATCACCTGCGCCTCGCTCCCAGAGTCGGGGATCGGGATGGCATCCAGAGTCTGCAGGGTACGCTGGAGCAGGCCGATCGGCGGGACATAGGGGATCACTTCTTCCGGCGCAGCGCGTTTGCGATTCCGCATCAGCAGATAGACCGCGAGGGCGATGAGCAGCAGCAGGAGCGTCGCGGCGATGGTGAGGACCAGGCCGAAGTCGAGGGGTGCCCGCTCGATGTCCTTGATGTCCCGGAGGCCCTCTTCCTCGGTACTGGCGGCGAGTCCGGGATTCTGGGGATCATCCGCCGGATTCGGAGCGGTGGTATCAGCGGTCGAGGTCGGCGGGGCGGCCGGATCCCGCACCAAGAGAGCCGGGCCTTCGATCCGGGCCAGCCGGACCTCGCCTCCATCGCGATAGCGGAGTTCAATAGGACCCAGCGTGTAGGAACCGGGAGTCTGGGCGACGAAAAACGAGCGGATGGTGTAAGTCAGCTCGCCGGTGCCGTCAGAGCGCCGCGATTGCTGCTGACTGGAGACGGTCCGGGAGTGATCCCGCACGAGTCCGGCGATGTCCGGGACCCCCACGTCCTCGGCCTGGAAGCTGTTCAGGTCGCCCCGGATGGTGATGGTGATGGTGAGGGGCACTTCGTCACGGACCCAGACTTCGCTGCTGGGGACCGCTGCCGTGATTTCCGGGGGCGCAATGGCCGCCAGCGCGAGGGCACAGCACCAAAGGCTCCCCAGGAGCATCCCGAGGACAACCCAGCTCCGCCATCCCCCGTTACGGCGTGGCATGTGGCGTAGGAGCCGATTCTGTCGCGACTGGTTCAGCGCCATAAGCGACGCTAGCTTACACCGGACCGGAAGTCGTCTGAGGGGGCGGGCCGGTACAATCGGCAGGCATGGAGGTCGCGACCCCGCCCATCGACAGCGTGCCGTATGAAGGCCCGCTGCAGTTTCAGTTCAGTGCGCTGGTCCAGGCGTCGACTCTCTCCAATGAAGGGCCTTTCGCACCGGCGATTCTGTGGGCGCTGACCTACGTCGATGCCCAAAATGAAGAGCAGTTTTATCTCACGAACACCGACCTCTTGCGGCAGTTTCCCCTCTTTCTCGACAAGCTCCGGGCGTTGCCCGAGGGGGCGAGCATCGGCCAGGAGATGTTTAACCAGGGACTCCCCTGCTACTTCTTTGTGGAGCGCCGGGAGAGTCTGGTGCGGCTAAATGTCGCGCACTATCGGGATGGTCGGGACCGGCTGCTCCGGGAAGACATCCTTCTGTCGTGGGATGAGTTTGTCGCGCTCATCACGCAGGCTGCTCGTCGCTTCCTGGAAGAGCTGGCGGGGAGTTACCCGAAGCTGCGCCGGTATCTCAATCCGCCTATCGAAAGCTTCAACCAGTGGGCGTCGCGCTGGCAGCTGATCCCCTTTCAGCCACCACCCGACATGGGGGAGGACCTGGCGACTGCCAGTGCCACGCAGCGGGGGCGACGCGTTGCTCCGTTGAGTCAGCCGATCTATCTGGAAGAGTGGCTGAATCACAAGGCAGCGAATCAGCGACTCAACGCCCTGCTGGTGGCGACCTATGTCGGGCTGATCCTGGGGTTGCTGCTGCTTCCATTGCCCCGACTTCCCCTGGGGCTGTGGCTCTTTCCACTCGTGGCGGTGGCTCTTCCCTGGCTGCTGGTGCAGCGCTATCCGGTCCTGCCGCTGGATAGCCCACTCTGGCTGGATCACGGCATCAAGTGGCGGGTTTTCTTCCTCGACACCATCACCCTGCTTTCAGGGGGGGTGATCCTGCTCGCTGCCTCGCGACACAGCGCCGAGGTGATGTGGCTCTGGCTCTATCCCCTGGGCTGGCTGATCTGTCTCTTCTGTGGGCTGGGCTTCCCCGGGACTCATCTCGCAAGACCACTGTGGGACTGGACCCGTCCGATGATTCTCGGGAGTCTGCTGCTGGCATCGCTGGTCATGGGGCTCCTGGCGGATCTCGGGACCGAGATGGCGGTCAAGCTGTCGGATGATCGCTTTGCCCCACGGGTCGTGCAGGTGCAGCAGCAGACACAGCAGGCCGTGAGTTCCTGGACCTCGGTCCCGCTGAAGCAGATGGCGCAGCCAGTGGCGCGCTTTATCGATGAGTACTCCGCACGGGAGCAGATTTCCCAGTTGCTGCCATATCCCCATCCTTCCCGGGCGCCCCTGGGGGGCATGCTACGCTGGCTCTGGATGGTGGGCATGGTGGCCTACGCCCTCGGACTGGCCTGGGCGCAACTCCCCAGTCCATTACAGGTTCGGGTTCATTCCACACCGGTGCAGTAGCACCAGGGGGCGTCAACGATGCAGCTGTTTCACAGCGACGGCAGCGTGAACTGGGATGCACTCATCTCGCTGATCTGCACAACGCGCGGCATTTCGCACGACGAACTGGCGCATCGCGTGCACTGCACAATGGGCGACCTGGAGGACTGGTCCCGGGGGATCACGGAGCCGGGCACCGATGAAGCCGAACGACTCTGGGCGCTCTCCCCCCGCGCCCGGGTGGACCCGGTCCAGCAACATGCGGTCGATCCGGAGTTGTTGGGCGAGTCGTTATTGCCCGACGAGGACATCGAAGGCGATTCAGGCGGCTAAAGGACAGCTTGGGGCAGCGATGGAGATTACTGGCAGCCCACAGTGGAGGTGGCCCGCCAGGATGGATACCCGACGGTCGCTTTATGACCAGTCCCCTCAGGCCTTTTGGGCAGCGAGCCTCGCCTCGACTGTCTGGGTGCTGAATGTCGGACTGGACCTGTTTCAGAACTCGGTGAACCCGCTTGCCGGGCTGGTGGTGCCAGTCAGTCTATTCTGGATTGCCTGGGTCATCATCTGGTACTACCTGCGGGACCAGCGCAATCCATTGTGCTTTGTCGCGAATCTCTGCCTCCTCATCGGGATGCTGGGCTTCATCATGTGGGGCCTGGGGCATCGGATTGCCGATGCCGATTTCCTGGCGCGCTATGCCTTCCTGCCGATCATTGGTCCCTGCATGGGTGTGCTGGGGGTCGGGCTGGCGTTCCTGGGGATGGAGACGAATGTCCGGCTGCACCAGACCAGTCCGATAGAACGACGTCGGGACAGCACGATCCTCTGATCCGCACTGGTGTCAGCTGAGGTCAAGCTTCTGGAGCGGGCGCCAGTGACCCTATGATGAGGGCCATGCCGCGTCCACCGGACCCCACCAGCCTGCAGGCACATTTCGACTGGCTCCTCTGGGCCGACCCCACGATTCCTCCGACGCAGGCCGAGGAGGGACGGGCGTTACATCTCTATCTGGATCCCCCGTTGTTACGCGAGGTCCCCCCTGCGTGGGGACTGCTGTCTGATGATGCTTCTCGTACCGGCAGCGCTGCCTGGCAGGCGGCACAGGTAGCGGACAACCGCACCGACCCCACCATGGAATGGAGTCTGATCATCCGGGCCTGGGACCGGGCTGAGGCGGCGTATGCCAATCAGCCGGCCCTGTTGAATCAGCTCCGACGGCTGCAGCGTCAGCTGCTCCGGTTGCTGCAGGAGGGTGGCGGCTCGCTGGTCGCGCCAGTCCACCCGGGGCTGGGGGTCGATACCTGGGTCCTCATCGCCAGCAATGGCGAGCGGGGAGCGCGGGAACTCCTCGCGCCGATTGTGCAGATCAGCCGCACTCTGTTCGAAGGCATCACGGCGTTGCTGCCGGAGTCAGTGCTGGGAACATTCGAGAGCGAAACGATCTGGCAGCCGAAGGATGCGGCGCGTCTGGCTACCCAACTGCAAACTGCTGAACCTGGCGATGCGCTGGCTGCCACGACGGTCCGGATGCTGCAGGCGGTCTGTGCGACCGCCGCCGAGTGTCAGTGGACCCTCCACGCGGAGGGCCCCGAGCCGGAGCCCGAGTGGTCGCTGGGTGATTTGCTGGGACTGAGTGATGTTCCAGATTAGTCGTCCGGATGGCGCGACATTGATCTGGGATCAGCTGGGGTCCGGACGCCTCCTCCTCTGCCTGCCGGGACTGGGCGCGGGCCGCGAGTCGTTTGCTCAGGTCGCGCAGCAGTGCCAGGCACAGCGACTGGTGGTGATGCCGGATAATCGGGGTATTGGCGCATCGACATCGCCAGATGCCACCTTCGACTGGGAGACGCTGGCAGCCGATGCCTGGGCGATCGTGGAAGCGGTCGCCCCCGGAGCGGAGAGTGTCGATCTGGTGGGGATGTCGTTTGGCGGCATCGTGGCCCAGGTCATGGCGCAACAGCACCCCGCGCGGATCGGCCAGTTGTTTCTCGTCGGGACCAGTCGTCGACAGACCCCCTACGGACGTCGGATGCACCAGCTCATGCAGACACTGATTCGTACGGTTCCGCCAGAGCAGTTTGGGGATGTGATGACCACCTTCGCGTTTCCAGCGCCCTTTCTGGATGCGCATCCAGGTCTGCGGAGTCTCAGACAGTCAGGCATCACGCAACCGCTGGATTCCAGTGGCAGACCTGCTCCCGGCGGCGATGGCTATGAGGGACGGTATCGGGCAGCGTTTGTCCGGATGGCTCTGCTTGCCGGTCAGCACCCTGCCGCGCTGGAGGCTCCCTGTCCGATCGCCGCTTCACAGGTCGTCGCAATCTGTGGAGCGGCAGATGCCATGGTCAGTCCTCTGGGGCAACAGAGCGTGACCTCGCTTTCAGCGGATCCGATCATCGTGCCTGACGGCGGGCACCTCTTGCCCGAGCTCCCAATGCTGATCGCCGGGCGACTCTCGGTCCCATCGCCAGCGGCGTAAGCCGTCTGAAGTTTCCCCAGAAAACAGAAAGCCCCCCGTCGCCGGAGGGCCAGAGGAGACAGTTTCAGGCTGTCAGGTTAGCGGGGGCCGACCAGGGCAAAGACCGCGCCCTGCGGATCGGTCCCGATGATGATGAAGCTGCCGCCGGGCACTTCCTGGGGCTCGACCATGAGATTGCCGCCGTTCGCTTTGATGGTCTCGACAGCCGTGTCGATGCTGGGGACATTGACGTAGTAGCTCCAGAAGGGGACCGGCACTTCTGCGGGCTTGGTCATCATGCCGCCGAGCATATTCCCGTTCTTGCCGTACATGTGATAGGTCCCCATGGGACCCATGTCCATGCTCTCCATCAGGTCCCAGCCGAAGAGAGCTGAGTAGAACGCCCAGGCGCTATCGAAGTCGCCGGCATTGAGTTCATGCCAACCGACATGGCCGGGATCGTTCTGATGATTGGTCCAGGCTTCTTCCGGATTGGCGCTGCTGTAGACCGCGAAGGCCGCGCCGTGCGGATCCGCGAGGACCGCGAAACGCCCCATGTTCGGGATGTCGGTCGGCGGGACCATCACCTGCCCCCCCAGGGAAGTGGCTTTGGCGGCGGCGTCGTCCACACTCGCGACCCCAACGTAGCCGAGCCAGTTGGGGGGGATCCCCATCTGCTGCATCTCCGGGGTCAGCTGCATGAGCCCGGAATGCGGTTCGCCATTGGTGGCGAACATGAAGTACTCCATCCCGGGCATCCCGGAATCCTGGGTGGTCCAGCCTGTGACCTTGCTGTAGAAGTCACTGGCCGCGCCAGTGTCCGTGGTCATGAGTTCATACCAGACAAACTGTCCGGTGGCGTCAGCCATGTTGTGAGCCTCCTGCGAGAGGGAACTGCGGAAAATTGCACGACGGTCGCGGGGGATAATAGCGCATAGGGCGAACCTGCGGGTGGGAGATAATCAGGACATGGCTGGCAGCCGCACCCGATCCGGACGTGTCTCGATGCGGGCGATTCGCGCTGTCGTCCGGCAGATCGTGGAGCGCTGGCAGCCCGAGCGGGTGATCCTGTTCGGTTCGTACGCCTACGGCACCCCGACCCCGGACTCCGATGTTGATTTGCTGGTCATCATGCCGGTGGAGGGCTCCATGGCGCGTCAGGCGGTGGAGATCATGGCTGAACTTGATCGCGAGTTTCCAATGGACCTCCTGGTTCGTACTCCTGAGTGGATCGACCTGCGGGCATCGATGTCGGACCTGATCACAGCCCATTGGCTGTCCCATGGCCAGGTGATGTATGAAGCCGCAAACCAGTGAATGGGTGCTCCAGGCAGAAGGTGATTTTCGAAGCGCTGAGATTCTGCTGCGTAGTCGGAGAGCGGAGGACCTCAATGCTCAAATCGCGTACCTGTATCAGCAGTCAGGTGAGAAGTATCTGAAGGCCTGGGTGCTGGAGCAGGGGACCCTGCCGCTGAAGACTCATGACCTCCGCATTCTGTCAACTCAGGTTGAAGCTGATGCCGCGTTTTGGATGAATCACTGCAAAGGGCTGGAGATCCTGAGTAGTTACGCGATTCGTGGGCGATATCCTGGGGAACCGGTACTCCGTCACGATGCCCTGGAGGCGATGAAGATCGCCCGCGAGATCCGTCAGCTCATCAGGCAGCGGCTAGGACTCGACTGACACACCGACCGCCCCGGCCGCTGAGGTGTCCCAGCGCGCATAGGGGTCGGTCATGCCCCATTCCTTGGTTTCCCGGACCTCCCCGGTCCGCTTGGGCGAACAGGTGGGATCGAACTGCCGGACCCCACAGTCGTAACAGTGCGTGTCGTTGCAGTCCAGCGACTCCCGGGCTTTGAGCGCCAGACGCCATTCCCGTTGCAGGAACGACTTCGCCAGGCCGGCTTCCAGGACATCCCAGGGGAGCGGAGCTTCGATATCGATCTCAGCGAAGTAGGTCGCGATGTCGATGCCAGCATCGGTGGCCGCATCGATCCAGGCCTGCCGCTCGACTTCATCCTTCCAGCCATCGAACCGGGCTCCGCGACGCCAGGCCCCCTCGATGATGTCCGCAACCCGTTCATCGCCCCGGGAGAGGATCCCCTCCAGCCAGCTGGCGGCGGCGTTGTGCATCGACAGCTTCGCGCCCCGCATCCGGCGGATGGGAGCCAGCAGCGCCTGCCGACGGAGGGTCTCCTCGTAAGACATCTGCTCCGCCCACTGGAAGGGGGTAAAGCTTTTGGGGACAAAGTTGGAGACGCTGATTTTGATTCGCGGACGCCGGTGCGGGCGGATCTGTCCTGATCGACGCAGATCGTCGTGCAGCCGGATGAGCCGCTGGGCGAGGTCTACGATCGCCAGGACATCGTCATCGGTCTCTGTCGGATGCCCGATCATGAAGTAACACTTGATCAGGTCCCATCCCCGCTGGAAGGCTTCCGTGACCGCCTGGTCAATGGCGACTTCAGGCGTGTTCTTGTTGATGACTGCCCGGAGGCGCTCGGTGCCCGCTTCCAGCGCCAGAGTCAGGCCACCCTGGGAGTAGGGAGCGATGGCTTCGGCGATATCGCCCCGGAAGGTGGTAATGCGACTCGATGGGAGTCCCAGTACCAGTGGCAGATGGGCATTGCGAGCCGCCACCTCGCGGATGAGTTCCACGAGCGCGGGGTAGTCGGTCGAGTTTAGCGAAGAGAGCGACACCTCGTGGTAGCCGGTGAAGGTGAGGGCTTCTGTGGCCTGCTCAATAAGGGTCTCCAGCTGCCGTTCGCGATAGGGGCGGTAGATCATTCCCGCCTGACAGAAGCGACAGCCCTGCGTACAACCGCGGAACAATTCCAGCATGACCCGGGTCTGCATTTCACCCAGATGCGGCACCACTGGTCGGGTCGGGAACGGGGCGCGCTCGAAGTTCAACAGGAAGGAGCGGGGCGCGATACGGTTGTCGGGATGCCCCGGTCCCACATAGCGGTGGTAGTGCGGGAGATAGACGCCGGACAGGTCCTTGAGTCCCAGCAGGAGCCAGCGCTTGTATTCGGGATCGTCGCGGTGCCGGTCGATGTCCTCGCGGTGCCGGGCAAACCAGGCGGCAATCTGTCCGATTTTTTCCTCGCCATCACCGACAAAAAGAAAGTCGAAGAAGGGGGCGATGGGAGCCGGATTGAAGACCGTCGTGCCACCGGCTGCCACGACGGGAAACCCTCGATCGGCAGCCCGCAGGGGGAGTCCGGCGAGGTCGAGGATCGTCAGGATGTTGGTGTACGTCAGCTCGCTGGAGAGAGTCATGCCCAGCAGGTCAAAGCGGGCCAGCGGCTGGAAGGACTCCAGTGCATAGAGAGGGAGTCCGGCCTCCCGCAGGGCCGTTTCCATGTCGGGCCAGGGGCAAAACTGGCGCTCGGCGAGGTAGTCGGGATGGTCGTTGAGGATGCTGTAGAGAATCTGGAGCCCGTTGTTACCCATCCCGATTTCATACGTGTCGGGGTAGAGGAGGCAGGCCCGGAACGACGCCTCATCCCAGGGTTTCCGTCGGGAGCCCCATTCGCCGCCAATGTAGCGTCCTGGTTTGCTCACAAGGGGGAGCAGGGCTGCCACGCGCTGACGCAGTGTGGCCGGGTCGAGGAGGGGCGGCGTACTGGTAACGGCGGAGGTGTCGAGGGTCATGGAGCCTGCTTACATGCCGGACGATGTGGTGTGAGCGTTGTTCAGGCTACCACGCAATTTAGTCAGTCGACGAATCACTTCTAGTGCAACGCCTCCCCTGGGAGGGGGAGGCGCCTGAGGTACTCAGCTTTACTGTCGCGCTGGACTTAGAAGCCGGCCTGCACACCCACGAGGATGGAGTCGTTGTTCACGACACCCGCCTGGATGGTCCAGACCGTCTCAGCATCTTCCGGATTGATGTGCCAGCGGAGCGCCCCGGCGAAGCCTTCGGTGACGAATCCATCGTCGTCGTCATCTTCGTACTCCAGCGAGATGCTGATGCGGCTGTCGGGCCGGAAGATGGCACCGACAAACCAGTCGAAATCGTTCTTGTCGATGTCGATGGTGTCGTTGTCGGTGTCGAAGAAGTTGTAGACCGCGCCCGCCGAGAAGGTCGTGTTGGCGAAACTGCGATCCTTGGTCTCTTCCTCGAAGGTCCAGGAGGCCACGAAGCCCAGGCGATGGGCGTTCAGGTCGCCGCTCCCCTGGTAGGTGTAGTACCCGGCCATGCTCGGCCAGCCCCCTTCGGGACGATCCTGGCCACCTGTGAGGACGATGTCAGATCCGGCGCGCTCGTCATAGAACTTGAACTTCAGGCTGACGCCAAAGACATCATCCGCATCTTCAGCGTCCATCATCCAGCCATAGCCGCCCAGCTCCCAGCGATCGTCAATGCCCCAGACAAAGGTCGGAGCCCAGACCGAGTTGCTGGCCCCATCATCTTCGGGAAAGAGGAGGTTGATCCCGACCGCGCCCTGCTGGGTGCCGGCGGTATAGGCCTCGGGGTTCATGACATGGCCGGTGAGGCCCATCAGGGTCGAGTCGCCCCCAACAATCGCGGCCGACTCGGCGCCCGCCGGTTGGGCCGAAGCGACAGTGGGGAGTGCCAGGACTCCGCAGGTCAGGGCAAGCAGGGGGAGAACACGCATGGAGGGCTCCTTCGCCGTCAGGAAAGTGATCTGGCCGATGTAGGCCGGTTCAGTATAGGCCGACCGGGGGAGGCGTCAACGTCCCCGTGCTGCGGGACTAGCACGGAAGGTGCCAGCCCTGCTTCCAGTGATGCGCGACTGGCGGCTCGCGGGGCTAGCCTGCGCCCAGCGGGGGCTGCAGGTGCTGCTTGAGGAAGCCGTCGGCGGTCTGCATCATTCCGACCCAGTCCTGGGCATAGAAATCGTGCCCAACCCGGGGGAAGGAACTCATGAGGGCCTGCAGTCCGATGGGAGTGATGATGGCCATGAGCGACCGGACATCGTCCACCGGCACGACCGGATTGAGTTCGCCGGCGACGATGCCGACTGGGCAGCCCAGATCGCCCATGAAATTGCTGTAGGTCATGTTGCGGTACCACTTAATGGTGTCGGGGTTGTCTGGCTTGCCATAGAAGTAGTCCATGCTGTTCGCGACCTCGGGGTCCAGCCCGTTCGCGAAGATGTCGCGCTGATTCGCCTCCTGCATCCCCATCGGCGAAACCACAAAGACCGCCCGGGGATGCATGAGAATGCCGGTCTTCATCGCCAGCGAGGCCCCATGTCCGAAGCCCATGAGCCCGATGCGGGCGGCATCGCCGTTGGTCAGGGGGCTGGCACGAAGGGCCTGCACCAGATTCGCGGCATCCCGGAGCATCCCGAGTCGCAGGAGCTCCGGCGGGTCGGCTACCGGAGTTGATGCCCCATAGCTACGGTAATTCGGCACCAGCGTGAGATAGCCCCGGGCCGCGAAGAAGGCGGCCTCCCGGACAAGATCCGGGACACCGTAGCGGTCCTGGGGGTAATGCCCATGGAGCAGGATCAGAATGGGAGCGGTCCCCACACTTTGGGGGATCGCACCATACCCGGTGAGCGTAAGCTCTTCTGCTTCGTAGCTGAAAGCCTGCAGCTTGACACCGAAGGTCCCTTCGGGAATCGGAACCGGGGTCCAGTCGGCGGCAGTCGGTGGCGGGGCGGAGACCCCCCGCCGTCGCTGCATCTCGGCCTTCTCCCGGGCTCGCTCTTCTGGCGTATCACCAGAGCGACCACCATCCCGGTCCTTGACTTCCCTGGCTTCCCGGGCCTCCTGATCCAGCTTGGCCTGGTCTTCAGCAGTCGGCGCGGGTGGAGCGGGTGGCGTGAGGATGTAGTGCTCGGGCTGGACCGCCAATTCGGGGATGGGAATGTCGGGATTAAACGGACGGGTCTGCTTCCACTCGTCCTGCATCGCGATTTCTGCGCCCCAGGTGAAATTGCGCCCATCCCAGGCCCGTTCTCTGAGGGCGGGGATGAAGGCGAGTTGTTTGAGCTCATCCGATTGCGGCGCGATACGGTCTGGGGTCGCGGCCTGCGTCGTCGCCGGGGCATCGGAGGCGGGAGCGTCGGCCTTCTTCGGAGCAGGAGCCTCGCTTTTCGTACAGGCCGTCACGGCGAGCGCCAACAGGGCGCAGGGGAGGAGTCGTCGGAGCATCATGCCGCTCATGGTACTCCGAGCCGACCGGCCAGCGGATGCTCCCAGGTCGCAGACTGCACGGATTTGAAAGGGTTTTGGGTACACTATGCGGACCTCCCCTCTCCGGTGGTAGTCGCCGGGGCTTCTTGCGACGGAGACGCTGTTATGCGCCAGTCCACCTGCACACTCGCCTTCGTACTGGGCCTGCTCACCGGCTGTGGTGGCGGTCAGGGAACTCCTGCTCCGGATGCGGCACTACAACCAGCAGAGGCCGCAGACCCCCGGGTGAGCGCGCTGATCGGCAAGGCACTCCTGCCAGACCTGATGACCCAGGTGCCGCGGGATCTCTCTGTGGAACGCCTCGGCTCGGAATACCGCCTCCGCCTGACCAACGAGTACACCAATGTCGGCCAGGGCGCATTGCGGCTGCAGGGAGAAAACATCGGCACGGAGACCCACGCGATCCAGCACCTGCTGGATGCGAGCGGCAATACGGTAGAGACCTACGATGTGAGCCAGTTCGAATGGCATGAGTCCCATAGTCACTGGCACATCAATCATGTCTCGCGGTACTCGCTGCTGAAGGGGAGCCCCGATGGGCCGGTAGTGGCGGAAGCGGAAAAAGTGACCTTCTGCATGATCGACCTGTCGCACCGGTATCCGGGGATGCGGAACTCGCCGGCCACCGGTACCTATTTCGGATGCAATCAGGAGTTTCAGGGGTTGTCGGTCGGCTGGTCCGACATCTACAGCGCAGGATTGCCCGATCAGTGGGTCGTGATTACGGGACTGCCCCGGGGGATCTACTACCTCGTCTCGACCGTGAATCCGGAGCGGACTTTCATCGAGCGGGATGGCATCGGTGAGAACCCGTATGCCAACAACGCCGCCTGGGTGAAGATCCGCCTTGATGCGGTCCGGCAGCGTGTGGAGGTCCTTGATTCTGGGCTGGGGCATCCCGGTCGTCTGCCGCGACGGACCACCTGATCCGGCAGCAGAGCATTCATGTAAAAATAACTGACTATTAGCTGGCCCTGATCTGGCGGGCTGACGTATGCTGCTCCGTATGCGCCTCCTTCTGTTCCTGGTGACCCTGTTGCTGGCAGCGCCGGCCACTGCGAATCCTGCGCCGGCGGTATCGCTTTTGCCGGAAGGGGAGGTCCTGCTGGATGAGTGGGTGCACCCCATGTCCTTGGGATCGCCGACCGAGCCGATTGTGCTGGTGACGCTCCTTCTGCCACAGCCGGCGTCGTTGCTGGTGGAGCACCCGGCGGTGGATGACATGGGGATGGTCTGGCATCTGCAGGTCGCCGAACCCGACATCTGGGGGGAGATTCGCTTTGTGCAGTCGCCGGGCGGGACCGATCTGGATCCGTTCACGTTTTTCCTGGCGACCACGCTCTTCCCGGAAGAAGCCATCGCCCTGGCGCAGACGGATGATTTGCTGGAGGTGGAAGCCCCGGTCCGAATCGGCGCGCGGGCCTATCGGGGGTGCTTTCGGGCGGAGCGACGCGGCCCGGTGGTGGCGGTGGCAGCCCTGGCGCTGCCGGAGCCGGTGTCGGCGGATGTACGAGCCACCGCCTGGGCCAGCCTGCGGCTGATGCTGGCACCGACCACTCCTGGCTCAGAGTATTAAATCGTGCAAATCGACTAAACTGCGGAAATCTGGTACACTCCCCATATGGGGGAAAATGTGGGGCAGTTAACGCACCCGTGACCCCCGGCAGTCCCACAAGGAGCGCAGGATGGCGGCCAAAGACCTCTTTTCAACCCGGGAACTGGCCCGCATCTGCGGGGTCAGTGAGTCCACCATCAAGCGCTGGGCCGATGAAGGCTTGCTGGCCTGCATCAAGACTCCCGGGGGCCATCGGAAGTTTCGACTCGATGCGCTGGTGGAGTTCGCTCAGGCGCACAATTTTCAGCTCGAAAGCATGGGGGATCTCACTGATCGTCAGCGGGTCTCGGTGAGTGTCGAGCGCCTCCTGCGGGCTCGCAGCGCCTTCAACCTAAAAGAGACCCTGCTCGAAGCACTCAAAGCCGGCGACCGGTTCATGGCGCTGCATCTGCTGCGACGTGCCGTGGAAGCCGAGTACGAACTGGTGCGACTGATTGATGAAGTCATCACGCCCACGATGGCGGAGATCGGCGATCTCTGGGCGCGAGGAGAGCTCTCCATTGATGAGGAGCACCGGGCATCGCAGATCATCCTCGATGCGATTGGTGAACTCCGGAGCCTGCATCGGGAGCCGCCGGGACAGCCGCCAGTGGTCCTGGGAGCCTGTCCCCCGGGCGAGCATCATGTTCTGGGACTCAAGCTGCTCCTGACCCTGCTGGCGCAGCATGGCTGGCGCACCATCGACCTGGGCGACAACACCCCATTTGAGAACATCGCCCGGATGGCCGAGCGACAGCGACCCGATGTGGTCCTCCTCTCGAGCACCCTGATCGGGGATGCCACGGAGTTCGTGACCGGCTTCAATCAGCTCTCGGAACGACTGGCGCAGTTGCAGTTGCGACTGGTCGCTGGCGGGGCGGCCCTGACACCGGCGATTCGACGTCGCCTGAAGCGGGTGGAGTTTGTCGACAGTGCAGCGCAGGTGCTGGAACTGTTGCCCGCAACCCAGAACCGGCCGATGCAGGCTGCAGAGTAGCGCCCGGGATGCCCTCCCACGATGGCACCGATGCCATCATTGCGATTTCGCAGGTGACACGTCGCTTCACAACCGGCGATTCCACGTTGACCGCGCTGGATGCGGTGTCGCTCAGCATTGTGCCGGGGAGCTATGTGGCGCTGCTGGGTCGTTCAGGCTCCGGCAAGAGCACGCTGCTGAACATCATGTGCGGCATCGACCAGCCGACCAGCGGCGAAGTCTGGGTGCTGGGAGAGGCGGTGCATCAGCTGCGGGAACCCGCACTCACACTGCTTCGTCGCCGCGCCTTCGGCTTTATCTTTCAGTTTTTTAATCTGCTGCCGACCCTGACGGTGCTCGAAAACATCCTCCTTCCGGGCCAGCTGGCAGGGGGAACCCTCGCTGCTCTACGACCGCGGGCCCTGCAACTGCTGGAGGAGATGGGGCTCGCTGCGCGGGCGTCGACCTATCCCGATCGGCTCTCTGGTGGGGAGCAGCAGCGGGTCGCGATCTGCCGGGCGCTGCTGAACGATCCCCCCATCCTGCTCGCCGATGAGCCGACCGGGAACCTGGATACCGAAACCGGCGCCGGGGTGCTGGCCCTGCTGGATCAGCTGCATCAGGAACAGGGAAAAACCATCGTCCTGGTGACTCACGCGCCGGATGCGGCGGCCCGAGCGGAGCGTCGGATTGTGCTGCGCGATGGTCGACTGGTGGAAGACACTCTCACCGGGACACGCCTTGAAGGCAGCGGGCAGGCGTCAGACTAATGCGGACGCTGCTGCTGTCACTGATTCGTCCGGCGGCTCTGCGACGTCCCTGGCAGACCCTGCTGGCGATGTTGGGGATCGCCCTGGGTGTGGCCGTGGTGGTGGGGATCGATCTGGCGGCGGCGGCAGCACTGACGAGCTTTCGGGGTGCGGTGAGTGCGGTCGCGGGGAACACGACCCACGAAGTGACCGGCATCGCCGGGCGGGTTCCGGACGAACTGGTGGCTTCGCTGCTGGTGCATCCGGAGGTCGAGGCGGCGACTCCTGTCCTGAGCACAGCGGCCCTCGTGCCCGCGCTGAACAACCTCCCCTTGCGCTTGCTGGGGATCGACCCTTTCAGCGATTTCCGCTTTCGGGCGTACAGCCCCACGAACACCGCCGGGTCATCTCTGAACAGCCCCGAGGCAGTTCCCGATGCCTTCATACGCTTTCTGACTGAGCCCGATACACTGGTGCTGGCTCGTCCTTTTGCTGAGCAGCATGGCTATCGCGCTGGCGATTCCCTCAAACTGCTGGTCGGGAGCCGTCCGCGGGAGTTCACGATCCTCGCGATCTATGACCCGGTTGGACCGGGCGCGGAATCTGCCGTGGACCTGGCACTCTGCGACATCGCGACACTTCAGGAAGCCCTGGGGCTCCGGCAAGGACTCGACCGGATTGATCTGATTCTCCCGGGCGACTTCGCCGAGCAGGAACGCCATGCCGCGTCAGTCCGGCGCAGCCTCCCGGATGGTGTCCGGCTGGAGCGCCCTGCCGCACGATCTGCCCAGGTGGAGCAACTGATCGGAGCCTTTCGGCTAAATCTGCAGGCGCTGTCCCTGCTGTCGCTCTTCGTCGGGATCTTCCTCATCTACAACACCATGCTCTTCGCGGTGGTGCAGCGACGCCCTGCGATCGGAGTAGTCCGTGCACTGGGCGCAACCAGGCAGGAAGTATTGGGCGCGTTTCTGCTGGAGTCAGCGCTGCTGGGGCTCGCCGGATCGCTGCTCGGGCTCCTGCTTGGGACACTGCTCGCGCAGGTGGCGGTCCGGTTGGTGGGACAGACCATCACGGATCTCTACGCCTATGTCCGGGTCACGGAAGCGCCGCTGACGCTGCTGGTCGCTGCCAAGGGACTCGTTCTCGGACTTGGGGCGGCGGTGATTGCGGCCCTCTGGCCAGCCAGGGAGGCGGCGACTACACCGCCACGACTGACGCTGTTGCGGTCGGAGTATGAACAACAGACACGACGGCTGCTGATGCCCTTAGGTCTGGTCGGGTGCGGCATCCTGGGACTGGCGGCACTTAGCATCGCGATCCCGGCGGGCGGCACGCCGGGGGGCTTTGCCGCCGCCTTTCTCGTGGCTCTCGGATTCGCCTGCTTCACGCCGCATCTGGTGCTGGGGCTCATTGCTGCAGGACGTCCGCTGGTGTCACGGTTGAGCGGCACGATGGGGGTCCTGGCCATCGCGAATGTTGGTGCAAGTCTGTCGCGGACCGGAGTCGCCATCGCTGCGTTGATGGTGGCCCTCGCGATGACCATAGGCGTCACGACCATGATCAGCAGCTTCCGGAAAACCGTCAGAACCTGGGTGGGGGGGACCATCATCGCGGATGTCTACATCCGTCCGGCGGCCCAGGATGCGGCGGGGATGGATCCGGTCCTGGACCCGGACCTGATGGCGGCCCTCGCTGCGACGCCCGGGGTCGCGGAGATCAGCACCTATCGGGCGCAGGAGATCGAAATCGAAGGGCGTCCGGTGTTTCTTGCGGCCATCGATGCCGACCTGCTGGATCGTCGGGCCGAGTTCACGTTTCTGGATGCTGATCCGCATACAGCCTGGCAGGGTGCGGCACGGGGCGAAGGCGTCCTGGTGAGCGAGCCCTTCGCGCGCAAGTTCAATCGCTGGCGCGGCGACTCACTCGCCCTGCCGACCCCCTCCGGTATCCGGGAGGTGCGGATTCTCGGTACCTTCTACGACTACACCGCGGACCGGGGAGTGGTAATGCTGGATCGACAGGTCTATGCGGGGTGGTTCGATGACACGGTGGTCAACAGCCTCGCGCTTTTCCTGGAGCCCGGCGTGAGTGCCGCCGAGGTGAGCGCGCAGGTCCGGGAGACCTATGGTGGTCCGTGGGGTCTGGTGGTGACATCGAATCAGGAACTCAAAGCGGAGATCTACCGCATCTTCGACCGGACGTTTCGGGTGACTGGCATCATGCAGGGACTGGCGGCGCTGGTGGCGTTTGTCGGGGTCCTCTCCGCCCTGATGTCGCTGCTGCTTGAGCGGACGCGGGAGTTTGGTGTCCTGCGAGCACTAGGGGCGACCTGGAGCGAAGTCGCCAGGATGCTGACCATTGAAACCGGCTTTATGGGATTGGTGGCGAGTCTCCTCGCGATCGTCTGCGGGTCGATCCTCTCCTGGCTTTTGGTTGAAGTGATCAATCTCAGGTCCTTTGGCTGGACCATTCCCCTCTCCCTGGAAGGGGGCACGTTTCTGCAGGCGATGGCGATTGCCATCGGAGCGAGTCTCCTCGCCGGGGTGATCCCGGCATGGCGTCTGCGGTCACTCATCACAGCCAGTGCCATGCGGGAGGAGTAGAGATGCGGTACTGGGCTCTGATGCTGTTGTGGTGGCTGGCGCTGGCGGGGTGCCAGGCCGGCAATCTGTCGGAGCAACGGACCAGTGAAGCTCCGGCGGTGGTGGAGCGGGCTCCCGCAGCATCCCAGGGCTTCCTGCTGGCGGATGCCCCGCGTCCTTTTAGCTTTCCTGAGGATCACGGGCAGCATCCCGGCTTCCAGACCGAGTGGTGGTATTACACCGGGCATCTGCGAACTGCGAGCGGACGAACCTTCGGGATGCAGGTGACGTTTTTTCGTCGCGGACTCGTGCCAGCCTCGGAGACCCGCACTTCTGTCTGGGCCACAGAAGATATCTATCTGGCGCATTTCTGCATCAGCGATCTGGAAGCTGGCAAGTTCTATCAGGCAGAACGCCTCGCGCGAGGGGCGGCGCATCTGGCCGGGGCGAGCACTGACAGCCACGACCTGTTTCTCCTGGACTGGAGGGTGACCCCCATCGCGGGAGGCGTCCGGATGCAGCTGGCGGACCCGGCAGGACCGCAGTCGCTGGACCTGGAGGTCATGGAACCCGCGACCGCCGTGCTGCATGGCGACTCGCCCGGCTGGTCCTTTAAGGGCGGACCCCAGCAGGCCTCGTACTACTATTCCTATCCACGGATGTCCGCGCGCGGGACTTTACAGGCCGGGGAGGAGCGGCATGAGGTCTCCGGGACGCTCTGGATGGACCATGAATGGGGCTCCAACCAGCTGGCGTCGGATCAGCAGGGCTGGGACTGGTTTGCCCTCCAGCTGGATGATGGGAGCGCAGTGATGCTGTTTCAGATTCGTCCTGCCACGCCCGGGGGAAGAACGGTGTACAGCGGGACCTGGATCCCGGTGTCCGGGGAGCCGAAGACGCTTGGAGCGGCGGACTTCACGCTGACCCCCCGCGACTGGTGGACCAGTCCGGTCAGTGGCGGCAAGTACCCGCTCACCTGGGAGATCGCGATTCCCTCAGTGGGGGTGGCGGTGACAGTCGCCTCCAGGATGTCAGCGCAGGAACTGCGGACCGAGGCCACCACCGGCATCACTTACTGGGAAGGCTCGGTCGGGGTCCAGGGATCGCACCCAGGCGAGGGCTATCTGGAAATGACCGGGTACGTGGAAAACGTCGGCGTCAGGTTCTGAGGCATCAGCCACAACACACAAAAAGGGGAGACCTGCGTCCCCCCGTGAAGTGTCTGGATGGCTGATGCCCTTCGTTAGTCCCCGCAGAAACGGAGATTTGGATTCCGTGCCGCTGTTGTCTCATCTGGGCGGGTGATCGGCAGGGTCACTGGCGCGCTCTTGACCGCCTCAGGATCGGTGTCCGCGAGGTCCGCGATTTCCTGCATACAGGCGATGAAGTAGTCCAGGGACTCCTTCGGTTCGGTCTCGGTCGGCTCGATCATCATCGCCTCGTGGACGATAAGCGGGAAGTAGACCGTCGGCGCATGAATCCCGCGATCCATGAGCGCTTTGCCGATGTCCAGCGCCCGGACCCCTGTCGCTTCCTTCTGCCGATCGGCCGAAAGCACGAACTCGTGCATACAGGTCTCGTCGTACGGGAGCTCGAAGCGATCTTTGAGCTGGTGCATCAGGTAGTTGGCGTTGAGGACTGCCATCTCCGACACGCGGCGGAGACCATCAGGACCGTGGTACCGGATATAGGCGTAGGCCCTGACGTGCATCCCGAAGTTGCCGAAATGGCTCTTCACGCGACCGATACTCTCTGGCGGAGTGGAGAGGTCGTAGTGATCCTCCACTTTGATGATGGTCGGGGCCGGGAGGTACTTCGCCAGGTGCGCCTTGACCCCCACGGGCCCCGAACCGGGCCCTCCCCCACCATGCGGTGTCGAGAACGTTTTGTGCAGATTGGTGTGCACGATGTCGAAGCCCATGTCGCCGGGGCGGGCGATGCCGAGAATGGCGTTGCCGTTGGCACCGTCGTAATAGAGGAGTCCGCCGGCGGCATGGACCAGCTTCTGGATCTCCAGGATGTCGGTCTCAAAGAGCCCCAGAGTGTTGGGATTCGTGAGCATGATGCCCGCGAGAGTGTCATTGCAGTGGGGCTTCAGCGCTTCCACATCGACTTTGCCGGCGGTGGTGGAAGGGATGGTGACGATGTCGAAGCCGGCCATGGCGGCGGACGCCGGATTCGTGCCGTGGGCCTGATCGGGAATCACAATGACCCGTCGCTTGGGATACTGCCCGGTCGCCTCCAGATGCTTCTTCATGATGAGGAGTCCGGTGTACTCCCCCTGCGCGCCGGCGGCGGGCTGCAGCGTGAACTGGTCCATCCCGAAGATTTCGCAGAGGTACTGCTGCAACTGCCAGCTCAGCTCCAGGGCTCCCTGGAGTTCCACCGGCGCCTGATGCGGATGAATCTGGGCGAAGCCGGGCAGGGCTGCGACCTTTTCATTCAGCCGGGGGTTGTACTTCATGGTGCAGGATCCCAGGGGATAGAACCCGACATCGATGCCGAAGTTCTTCCGGCTGAGGTTCGTCAGGTGACGAATCAGCTCCAGCTCACTGACTTCCGGGAGCATGGCCGGTGTGGTGCGGCGATAGCTCGCCGGGAGAGAGGTGGTGGCTTCTGGCGACGAGTACGGGTCGGTCTTCAGGGTGCCTGCCTGACGGCCCGGGCTCGACTTCTCAAAGATTGTCAGGGGCGAAGTGTTGCGGTTCGGCAGCATGATCAGGCCACCTCCATGCTGACCGCGACCGGGGCGGCCGTGGGCTGATTGAATGAATCGAAGGCGGCGACCAGCGCGTCGATGGTCGACTGGTCGTGGGTCTCGTTGAGGGTGATCAGGACCCGCTCCGCATCAAGGGCAATGCCACTGGAAAAGCCGTGACCGACCAGCCGGCAGTTGATCTCGCCACTGGAGCGTCCGCGCATGGTCGCGACAAACTCCTGGAAGTGCGGCTGTCCCAGGAACGGCAGGCAGCAGCCATCGACATCGCCGAGCGCCAGCATGGTGGCGTGTGTCAGCGCGGCGATCCGCTGCGCCATAGCTGGCAGTCCGGACTTACCCCAGAAGCTGGCGAAGGCCATGACACCGAAGGCATTCAGGGCCTGCGCGGTGCAGAGATTGGAGGTCGCCCTTTCGCGACGAATGTGCTGTTCGCGGGCGGTAAGGGTCAGGACATAGGCGCGACGGCCCTCGGTGTCGGTGGTCATGCCGACCACGCGACCGGGAAGCTTCCGCACCAGCGCGTCGGTGGTGGTGTAGAACCCGCAGACCGGTCCGCCAAAGTTCAGCGTGTTGCCGAAGGCCTGGGCTTCGCCGACTGCGATATCGACACCACACGCGCCCGGCGGTTCCAGCAGCGCACAACTCAGCGGGTCGGTGGACTGCACCAGGAGTCCGCCCGCGGCGTGGGTGGCTTCGGCCAGGCGTCGGATCGTGTCCGGCGACTCCACGAGGCCGTAGCGGTTGGGGCTCTGGATGATGACGCCCCGGACCTGCGTGCCGATGGCGTTGAGGGCGGCCTCGAGATCGAGCAAGCCATTGGCTTCCGGCAGGACTTCCAGCGTCACTCCCAGGCCGTAGTTGTAGGTCTCCAGCACCTGACGGTACTGGTCGTACAGCAGGTCGCTGACCAGGACCCGTGCTCCCTCGCGACCGAAGCTCGCGAGGGTCCCGAGGGCGTCACCGAGGGCGGTCGAGCCGTCGTAGCTGGAGGCGTTGGAGACCTGCAGCCCGGTGAGCTCGCACATGATGGTCTGGTACTCGTAGAGGACCTGGAGGGTCCCCTGCGAGATCTCGGGCTGATACGGCGTATAGCTGGTCAGGAACTCCGAGCGTCCATAGACCACGGCATCGAGGAAGGCCGGCTGGTAATGCGCATAGAGCCCCGCTCCCATGAGCTGTCGGGAGGGGGGATAAGGGTGATTTTTAGCGGCGAGATCCTGCAGATGCAGGAAGAGCGACGCTTCATCCATGCCGGGGGGGAGGTCGAGGGGGCGATTCAGGCGAACCTGCGGGGGCAGATGCGCGAAGAGGGCATCGACCGAGCTGACGCCAATAACGTCGAGCATTGCACGGATGTCGGGGTCGGTATGGGGAGCGTAGGACGGCATACGGGTCCTGGGCCTTTAGTGGCGGAAGATCAGCAAGCCCGTGTAGCGTACTGGAAACCGGGGAAGGGGCCAAACTAAAAAAGAGAGGTGTTGGGGAAACTCTGGGCACTAGTGTTCGGGCAGCGGCGCGAGGAGGTAGTGGGTGCCAGCCCCGGCCCCTTCCTGACGCAGAATTCCAAACTCCACCAGTTGCATGAGGTCGCGCAAGGCGGTGTCGGGTGAGGTCTTCGTCAGTTTGGCGTACTTGCCGGTGCGGAGTTTGCCCTGGAAGTCATCCAGCAGCAGATTCAGCACCGTGCGTTGCCGTTCATTGAGGGGGAACTCCGCTGCGCGTCGCCAATGTTTCGCCCGATGGAGAACCGTATGCAGAATCTCCTCCGAGGTTGCGATGGAGCGCTCGATCACCCCGATGAACCACCGATGCCATGCTGTGATATCGAGAGTTTCGCAGCGTGATTGCGCATTTAGGTGTCGGTAGTAATCGCTGCGCTCTTTCAGGATCTGGGATGACAGGCTGTAATAGCGCGTCGGGCATTGCTCCGCCTGCGCCAGGGCGAGCTCTGCGATCGCCCGCCCGATGCGTCCGTTACCGTCCTGAAACGGGTGAATGGTCTCGAACCACAGGTGCGCCTGACTCGCCCGCAGGAGGGTTGGCTGGGCGCGAGTTTGCTCGAACCATGCCAGGAATCGCTCCATTTCCAGGGCGGTCCGCTCAGGGGGAGGAGCTTCGAATACGACAAATCCGGTTCGGTCCACGACCGCCATCTGCCAGTCACTCCAGCCGCCGACCTTGATCCGATGTCCACCACTCCAGCCATCCGGAAAGAGGCAGGAGTGCCAGCTGAACAGTCTTTCCTCGTCCAGGATCGCCTGGTAATTGTGTGTGGCATCGATCATCACTTCAACAATCCCCTCCACTTGGCGATTCGTGGGGACTGCGCCAAATTCTCGATAGCCCGCAAGCGGTAACCGGAGTCGCTGGGCCATGGATGACTTGACTTCACTCCGTGAGAGACGCTCGCCTTCGATCTGACTGGTACTGATAGCCTCCTCGACCGCCAGTTCTAATTCCGCCTCGGCGGCGACCTCGAAGCCGAATCCCTTCAATCGTCCCCACAGCGAGCCCATCGCGAATCGCGCAGCAGCGACTGGGGCAGCCAGGGCGGCTTCGTCCCAGTACAATAGCGGCCAATCCTCGTGCTGGTGTATGTACGTCGGCCAAGAGTCGGTCATGCGGAGATCCTACCGCCAAATCACCGCAAAATCTGCGGCGATTCTGCCCTGTAATCGCCGCAAACGCCAGTGCGACACCATTTTATAGCGCCTGGGAATTGAACTGCGCGGTCGCTACAGCCCAGCGAGGTACTGATCCTTCGTCAGGAGACCCGCGACACTCCCGGGATCATCCACTTTCAGCTTCAGCATCCATCCTTCGGTGTAGCTGTCCTGATTCACCAACGCCGGATTCCCCTCCAGGGCGGTGTTGACCTCGGTGACAGTCCCCGCCACCGGCATGTAGAGGTCGGAGACGGCCTTCACGCTTTCGACCACACCGAAAGTTTGGCCCGCGTCGTAATGCTTGCCGACCGTCGGGAGTTCGACAAACACGACATCGCCGAGCTCTTCGGTGGCGTGGGCCGTAATCCCGATGGTGGCGGTGTCGCCGTCGAGCTGAACGAACTCGTGGGAGGCGGCGTAGCGGAGGTGGTCGGGGTGGTGTGCCATGAGGCTGATTATAGAGGGCGGCTGCGGGATGTCGAGGGGGAGCCTGGGAGGGCGACTGGCGGGTTGCAGCAGTGATGTGCGGGTTCGCCAGGGGCGGGGGGTGCGTATACTCCATGGGACCTGACGGCCGTGTGCGGTGGGTCAGGGGCTCCAGGTGCTGGGGTGTCGCCAAGCGGTAAGGCATCGGATTTTGGATCCGACATTCGGAGGTTCGAATCCTCCCACCCCAGCCAGATCGACGTTTTGCGTTCCAAGGCCTCCATCCAGGGGCCTTTCGCCTGGTCCTCGATCACCGCTGAGGCCCGTAAATCGAAGGGTTTCCGGTATTCTGCGCTCAGTTTCCCATCGCGCCAAGAGCAGTTCGAAAGTGGAAAATCGATGAGTCGACGCTGTTCGCGAGGGGCCTGCATGCGGAACAGCGATCCCGCTTGCTGCGCGAGTTCCTGAAACTGAGCGTCGTCTTCCAGATAGCCCTGGTCCGCCTGCTGATACGGCTGCATGGCCGCTGAAGGCGTGCCTGTTCCTCGCTGGGACTTCGGCTCGAAGAAGGCGGCATCAATGATGTGTATCCCGGTCAGGGAGTCGTGGTCCTCCGAGGTGGAGATCACGGCGCGAAGCTCGCTGCCGAACGTCGATTCAATAAGGCGGATGGTCCTCGCGTCCTTGTATGCACGGCGGCCGGTCGGGAAGGCATAAATCTGGAGTTTGCCCGCCTGCCTTTCAATTGCTGTCGCGAGAAGATTGCACCTTGGATTTGCGCAATGGTGATGCGATCGAGGGACGATTTACGCTTGATCGAGAGACGGCGATGCAGCGTGCCGATCTTGAACTGCTCGGGCTGGATCATCCGCTCGTCCAGGCCGAATTGAACAGATGGCAGTCGCTCTCACCGGGCCAAATCGGCATCTCGATCGAGAGCGAAGCCGGGCCAGGAGTGCTCACGATCTGGTTCGTGGAATCGAGGGGTCCAGCAGGAGAACAAAGGTCCAGCGTGATCGCGCTCGGAGTTGCAGAGGACGGTCGCAGGGAGCTTCGCCTGGAGCAGCTCGCAACAGACATTGTCCAGGCATCTGGCGCGCGATCGATTTTCCCGCTCCAGGATCGCCAGACTCTCCTGCGCGAATCAATCATGCCCATGCTGGAGCGCGAACTACACCATCGACAATTGGTTCCACCAGGCGGAAGCTACGCAGCCAAACGCATCGGCTGGGTTGAGGTAGCGGGATCGAGATAGCAGCTGCAGCGGGTTCGACGCTACTGTCCCCCCAGATTCTTGTCGATTTGAGCTGGTGCGGATTGCACGTGCTCGTCGATCTGTGTTGGCGACATCGCGTGGTGCTGGCCCCAGAAGATGAGGCCGCCGAGGACGAGCGCACTGGCGAGGATGATCCAGATCAGGTGCTTATTCATGACGGTGTCCTTTCGATTCCTAACGGAATGCGCCGGAGTCGGAGCGCGTTGATGATGACGGACAGCGAACTCAGACTCATCGCGGCACTGGCGAAAATCGGACTTAGCAAGAGGCCGAAGGAGGGATAGAGGAGTCCGGCCGCGACCGGGATCCCCAGTGTGTTGTAGATGAAGGCGAGGAAGAGATTTTGTCGAATGTTGCTCATGGTCGCCCGTGAGAGATGGATCGCCCGTGCGATCGCCCGCAGATCGCCCTTCACGAGGGTTACTCCCGCGCTCTGCATCGCGACATCGGTCCCGGTTCCCATGGCGATCCCCACCTGTGCCTGGGCGAGTGCGGGGGCATCGTTGACCCCATCGCCCGCCATCGCGACCTGGCGTCCCTCGCTCTGTAAGCGTTTGACGACGACCACCTTTTGGTCGGGGAGCACTTCAGCTTCTACCTCTGTCAGCCCAAGCTTGGCCGCGATAGCCTGCGCGGTCCCCAGGCTGTCTCCGGTGACCATGACGACGCGGATCTCTTCGGCTTTCAGTTGTGCGAGTGCTTCGACGGTCGTGGCCTTAATGGGATCGGCCACTCCCAGCAGACCGGCCAGTTGTCCATCCAGCGCGACAAACATGACGCCATGTCCCTCGGCACGTAGGGCTTCTGCGCGTGCGGTGACTGGCGCGAGGTCGATGCCAGCGCTTTCCATCAGGCGAGCATTGCCCAGCGCGACTTCGCGGTTTTCGACGCGTCCGCGGACGCCCATCCCGGTGATCGATTCGAAATTCTCGACTGGGGCGAGGGGTATATTGCGTTCGGCTGCAGCGCGAACAACGGCAGCGGCCAGCGGATGTTCACTGGAGCGTTCGAGACTGGAAGTCAAATGCAGAAATGTGTCAGGAGTCTCCGTGATCGGCTCGATGATCAGCAAGGCCGGCTTGCCCTCGGTCAGAGTGCCGGTTTTATCCACGATCAGGGTGTCTACTTTTTCCAACACTTCGAGCGCTTCGGCATTCCGGAACAGGATGCCCATCATGGCGCCCCGTCCGGTACCGACCATGATCGACATCGGCGTCGCCAACCCCAGCGCGCACGGACAGGCGATGATGAGGACGGCGATGGCGTTCACTAGCGCGTATCCCAGACGCGGCTCGGGACCCCAAATCGCCCAGATGATGTACGTGAGAATGGCGATCAGGACGACCGCCGGTACGAACCAGCCGGAGGCCACATCCACGAGGCGTTGAATCGGCGCGCGACTCCGTTGGGCATCGCCGACCATCTTCACGATCTGCGCCAGGAGCGTCTCACTGCCGATCTTCTGCGTTTCCATCAGGAGGGAGCCGGTGCCGTTGATCGTTGCGCCGATCAGCGGATCCCCAGGACCCCGTCCGACTGGCATCGACTCGCCAGTCACCATGGATTCATCGACACTGGAGAGGCCTTCGATCACGATCCCATCGACCGGGACCTTTTCTCCGGGGCGGATCCGCAAACGATCGCCGATCTGGACAGCATCGAGTGGAATTTCCTCCTCGGTGCCATCTGGCTTTACGCGTAGTGCAGATTTCGCGGCGAGTCCGAGAAGGGCACGAATGGCGCTGGAGGTCTGACTGCGCGCGCGCAATTGCAGGACTTCGCCGACCAGGATCAGCACCGTGATGACAGCGGCTGCCTCGAAGTACAACGGGACGGCGCCGGATTCGAATCTGAACTCGCTGGGGAACAACTGAGGAGCGGCTGTCGCTACGACCGAATACCCATAGGCGGCAGATACACCGAGGGCAATCAGTGTGTACATGTTGAGATGACGCGTCATCAGCGATTTCCAGCCTAGTACGAAGAAGAACGCTCCGCCCCACATCACGACCGGTGTCGCGACGACCAGCTGGAACCAGGGGATCCAGGGAATGCCCATCAGCCGCTCGTGCAAGCCCCCTGGGATCCACTCGCTCATCGCAAGCAGCAGCAGTGGGACTGTCAGGACTGTGGTGACCCACATGCGCCGGGTCAGGTCTTTGAGGTGCAGGTCCTCTGGTTCCTCACCCCCTGCCCCAAGCGTCAGAATCGGTTCCAGGGGCATGCCGCAGAGCGGACACGAGCCGGGGTGATCCTGGCGGATCTGCGGATGCATGGGGCAGGTCCAGATCGTCCCTGCCGGGGTGGCTGCGGCGGCCATCGGCTCCTTCTTAGCCTGCCCAGTGAGATAACTCGCGGGAGCGGTCTGGAACTTCTGGAGACACGAGGCGCTGCAAAACCAGTATGTCGTGCCCCCATGTTCCACCGGGCCGTGAGGCGTCGGTGGCGTGACTGTCATGCCGCAGACCGGGTCCGTGCTTGCTCCTTGCACAGCCATGACCGGGGGTGGCGCGGCGGCAGCATCCCCCGCGACTGGCACGAGGGTCATCTCACACTTGGGACAGGAGCCGGGAGCGTCTTGGCGGATCTCCGGATGCATGGTGCAAGTCCAAAGGGCTGTGAAGGTCTGCGTCATGTGCGGGTCTCCGTCGGTTTGATCTGCGTTGGCGGTAAATCACGCGAGTACAAAGGGATGGCCATCGATTCGCTTGCTATGCCAGCATGCGGTTGGCAACAGGCGGGGAGCTCCGCGCGAATCAGGGTGAGTGCCTGCGTGAACTTCTCGACAAAGTCGGCGGTACAGGGCACGACAAATCGATGTGGGTGCGCGGACCAGGCCTGCGCGATGCGGTCGTCGATGGCGCGCGCTTCGCGGGCTGATTCGATGCGGAGTGGGTTGTCGTGGTTGTACCCATGTTCCGGACGCGGTGTTTCCAGATGGATCACCGCCGTATACCGGGCCAGTTCCTCCGCTTCCGTGGTCTGTTGGTTTTCCCAGAACGAATCTGCCGAGTCAGGCCAGTACGCGAAGCCATCCAGCGTCCCACGGTCGCAGAGCACGAGGGCGGCCTGCTGCTCTTCGGCCATGAGGCGCTGGAGTTCGACCTGTACTCGGAAGATCGTGCGCTGCGCCGCGCGCAACGCACTCTGCGATGTCCCGCGCGGGAAGCCCCCACCGAAGACGATTCCAGCCGCTTCCGGCAAGATCGCCACGTGGGTGCATAGGCTCTGTCTTGCCGATTCGAGAATGGCTGTCTTGCCCGCCCCGGGTCCGCCGGTCACAACCACGTACACGGGCTGATGCTCCGCGCGTTGGCAGAGGCACGGAGTCAGCCCTGTGAGAATGCCGACGAGCGGCGAGGCAGTGTCGTTCATGCTGGGGTCCCGGCGTCTGGTTGCCGTGCGAGATGCCAGTTGTAACAGGAGGCGACCAGGAACCCGAACGCAGCCGGAATCAGGTACCACCCGACCAACCCCACGATCACGTTGGTCCCGGTGAGCGTACGGGAGCCAGGTGGAAGCTGCATGTGCAGCAAGGCGTTCATCAGTTGCTCAGCACGGTCCGGCGCGGCCCAGAAGGCCAGGACACAGAGCGCGTAGAGGATGTCCACCGAGAGCCCAAAGGCATGGGCGAATATCCAGGGCCTGAGTTTCATGACGTGCCTCCAGCTGCCGTGGCGATCTGATTGGAAGAAGAGCCGAATCGCGGCAAGAAGCGCGGGGTACGCGCAGCATAGGCGGGCCATTCAGTTGGAAAGGCCACCGCCGCAACTTTCTCTTCAGCAATTGCCAATTGGAGGTACATGACCACCAGTACCGGAAACATGAGCAGGGTGATCAGAGTTGGCCACTGCAGCAGGAAGCCGAAGAGAATGGCAATGAACGCCATGTACTGCGGATGACGCATGCTGGCGTAGAGACCGGTGGTTGCCAGACTCTTCGCTTGCTGCGCTTCATACAGCACATGCCACGAAGAGCCGAGGATCCAAAAGCCGCCCCAAATGAAAACGCTGCTCAGGATGTGAAAGATGTCCAGATGCGGATTCCCCGGCATGCGCAGGAGGGTGTGCCACAAATGGCCGTTGTCATGTGCGAAGGGATCCAGCCCTGGAAAGGTCCGCTGCAACCAGCCCGCCATCAGATAGATGGTGAGCGGGAAGCCGTACATCTCCGCGAATAACGCGACGATGAAGGCCGAGAACGCGCCAAAGCTCCGCCAATCACGAGTGGTCTTCAGCATCACGAAGGACCGTGCGAACAGGATGAACACTGCCGCGTTGATGACAACCAGGCCCCAATAGCCATAGGATGAATGTGTAGCTTCATTCATAGAGGGCCTCCGGACTTCGCAAGGACTTCGACGGTCGGTGAGGTATCAGTGTGTCCGCCGTGTGAGCCGCGATGAAAGAAATGCATCAGCGGACAGGCGAGGAAGATGAGGTACGGCAGCCACCCTAAAAGGTGCTCCCGATGCTGAGTGAACAGGTAGAAGGCCAGCACGCCTAGGAAGACATACAACGGCCATCGGACGACTGGGCGAGGGGGTGACCCTTCATTCGTGTGATGGATGTGGTCTGCACTAGTCATGGTCATGGCTGTGCTCCTTGGCCTCAGCAGGCGCAGTGAGTGAAACAGAAATCACAGGGGATGCCGGAACGGCAGGTGCCCGGTCGGCAAAAGAGATCCCGTTGGGAGCCTCGCCGACTGGGATAGTGGCGACGGCCTTGCGAGATGCAAGATCGATCACGGAGACGGTGTTGTCGTAGACATTGGTGACGTACGCGCGTGTTGAGTCAGGATCGATCACCACACCATGGGCTCCACGTCCTGTCGGGATTGTTGCTAGCAGCTTGAGATCCAGCGGGCTGAAGAGCTTGAGGGATGTGCCGGGAGCCTCATTCGTGCCCTGATTCGCGACCGCCAGGACACTGTTGTCGGCGGCAACGAACACCTGTACCGGACCCGGGCCGCTGGCAGCCTTCCCGGTCACTTGCCAGGTAGCGGTGTCGATGCGACCGACCTCGGCTGTCTGGTTGAGGGAGACAAAGAGTGCTTTTCCATCGGGACTAAAACCGACCTGGACCGGCTTGGCTCCGACTGAAATAGTGGTGGTTACTTTATGGCTCGCGGTACTGATCACGCTGACCGTTCTGGAGTCCATGTTCGCCACCGCGACCCATTTCCCATCGGGGCTTGGTCGCGCTCCATGCGGCATCACTCCGACCGGAATAGTTGCGGTCACTTTCATGGTTCCGGGATCGATGATGGAGACCGTGTTGTCGCCGCTAATTGGTCACATACACTTCGCGGCTGTCAGGCGTGAGGATGACGTGGGCTGGATGATTGCCGACTGGAATCGTGGCGAGAAGCCCATAGGTCTTGACATCCAGCACTACGACCTGATTGAGGGGTGCGCTGGTGATCCAGAGGGTGTCTCCGCTGGGGCTTACCTGCAGGTTGTGGGGTCCGGGGACCCCGGTGATCGTCGCGATGACTTTGTCCGCGGCAGCGTCGATTACTGTGACGCTGCCGGAAGTTTCATTCGCGACGAACACCGTGCCTCGGGGGAGCGACTTGTCGGTCGGCGCTGCCGTGACAGCTGGCAAGCTTAGGGAGCCCCCCACGGCAATGCACAGTACAGCGCATGCGACCACCTGTTGAAGTTGTCGGAACATGTATGGAACCTCTGGTTTCGGAAGGTGAAGCCAAGATCAACAGGACGTGCGTGAGCTAGCTAGCTGACCGTAAACAGGAACTTCGCGTGGCTGTCCCCTTTGTCGCCGCGATCGACGTGGATCTCCGCCTCGTACTCGCCAGGGGTGTCGATGCTGAAAGCCAGCACCCCTTCACCGGGCTTCCCGCTCGTGAGAATTAACCCCTCGATGTTCTTTCCGGTCCCGGTGTTCACCAGCTCGGCTTCGATCTCGACTGCGCCCTCGGCAGGGGGAACCATGCCGGGGGCGTGAATCAGGATGTCCCAGGTGTTCTTGCCGAGGGCTGGCTTCTGGGGGATGGGCGTGATCATGACCATGTACTCGTCATCAGTCATGGCGGTGCAGGTGGCGGTATCGCCGGCGACGATCATCTCGTCCTTGGCAGTTCCGGCAGCCTCATCGGCATGCTCTTTTGACTCGTCCATGTGTTCGCCGGCTTCTTCCATGTGTCCGGCGGCTTCCTCAGGACTGTCGGCATTGGCTGCCTCTTCCTTGTGTTCTGCGGCCTCTTCGGCATGTTCACCGGCCTTGGCCATGTGATCGGCGGCCGTATCCGCGGCAGGCTTTGCACCGCCGCATCCGGCGAAGGCAAGGGCGGCGAGCATGAGGATCAGGGTGCGTGTCATAGCGAGTCTCCTTGGGGGTGTCGTAAAGGTGATCGAACAAGCCCGACGCCTTCCGACGTGGGCGACATGCTGCGGGCCCTGTGGGCGAATCGCAGCGACGATATGGAGGAGGAAGGTCACTGGTGATGGACCTCCAGAGATGGGGTCAGTGGGGAGGCGCGAGGCTCGTCCACGGTTGCAGCGCTGACGGCCGAGCGGCGAGCCACAATCCGGTCGTACACCGGACGTCCGAACCGGAAGAAAAGCGCCGGTGTGACAGCCATATCGAGCAGGGTCGAACTGATCAGCCCGCCCAAAATCACGACCGCGATGGGTTGCAGCAGTTCTTTGCCGGGAACGCCGGAAGCGAGCGCGAGGGGGATCAACCCCAGCATGGCGGTGAGCGCGGTCATCAGTACCGGCACCAGGCGTTCCAGCGATCCTCGGATCACCATGTCGCGGGTGAAGCCCTCGCCCTCATGCTCCATGAGATGGATGTAGTGCGAAATCATCATGATTCCGTTGCGGCTGGCGATGCCAAACACCGTGATGAAGCCCACCATGCTTGCGATCGACAGGACCCCACCAGTGAGGAACACGGCGATCACGCCGCCCACCACTGCCAGGGGTAGATTGCTCATCACCTGCAAGGCGACACGGGCCAGACCAAAGTGCATGAACAAAATCAGGAAGATCCCAACCACGCTGCCGATGCCGACAATCAGGATCATCCGGCTGGCAGTTCGCTGCGCTTCAAACTGCCCTTCAAGCTTGACGTGATACCCGGCGGGAAGCGTGACTTGCCGATCTATCGTCTGCTGGATGTCATCGACCGTTGCCCCTAAATCACGCCCCTGCACATTGGCGCTGATCACGATGCGTCGGCGGATGTTTTCGTGAAGGATCTGATTCGGTCCTTCCGTCTTTTCGATCTTCGCAACGAGTCGCAGCGGAACCGAGGTCCCGTTGGGACGGGCCACGAGTAAGTCCCCGATGATGTCCGGATTCTCGCGGGCGTCAGGCTCCAGCATCACGACCAGGTCGTAGGCGCGCTGCCCTTCGAGCACCTGACCGAGGGTGTCTTGCGAGAGCGCGACTTCCAGATCTTCAGCAAGGTCCCCGACCTGGATGCCATACTGCGCGGCTGCTTGTCGATTAATCTGAATCTGCAGCTGCGGGATCGGCACCTGCTTCTCGATGTTGAGATCGACAACCCCCGGAATGCGGGCCATGACCTCGCGAATTTCTTCCGATTTCAGACGCAGAGTCGGCAGATCATCGCCAATCAATTTCACTGCGATTTGCGCCTGGACTCCGCTGAGCAGGTGATCAAGACGATGGCTGATCGGCTGGCCGACATTGACCGTGGCGTTGGGAATTGTTGCCATCTTGGTTCGGATGTCGGCAAGTACCTCTTCCTTCGGACGACCCTCACGGAACTCGACCTCTATCTCACTTGAGTGCGGACCTTCCGCATGGTCGTCCTCCTCAGCGCGCCCCGTCCGACGACCGGTGGAGATGACCTCCGGAACCGTGAGAAGCAGCTGCTCCGCTTTCAAGCCGACGGCATTCGAGGCATCGAGATTCGTGCCTGGTGGTAGCAGCAGATTGATCGTCGCCGATCCCTCATTGAATGGCGGCAGAAACTCACGACCCATCAGCGGGAACAAACTGAAGCTGATCAGGACCAGGGTCAGGGCACTCCATAGCACGACATTGGGATGGTCGAGAGTCCAGTGCAGCAGTCGCAGATCCAGTCGCTTCAGATTTCGGACCAGCCAGCCTTCGGCTTCAGCGGCGTGATACTTCAGGCCGGGCAACAGATAGCTCGCCATCGCGGGAGTCACCGTCAAACTCACGAGCAGGGAGGAGAGCAGCGCGCAGATGTAGGCGATCCCCAGCGGCTGAAAGAGACGTCCTTCCAGTCCTCCGAGAAAGAACAGCGGGAGGAACACCAGCGAGATGATGATCGTGGCGTAGACGATCGAGTTTCGGACTTCACTGGACGCCTCGAAGACCACCTGCAGAGTCGGCTTGGGATGGAGTGCAAATTTGTTTTCTTTGAGCCGTCGATGGACATTCTCGACATCCACGATCGCGTCATCGACCAACTCGCCAATCGCGACCGCGAGACCGCCGAGGGTCATGGTATTGACCGACAACCCGAAAAAGTGGAAAACCAGCGCAGTGAGCAGGAAGGAGAGCGGAATCGCCGTGATGGTGATGATTGTGGTACGAAAGTTGAGCAGGAACAAGAAAAGCACGATCGTCACCAGGATCGCGCCATCGCGCATCGCTTCCTGTACGTTGCCGATCGCATGCTCGATGAAGATAGACTGACGGAACACTTCCGTATTGAGTTCCACCCCAGCCGGTAGCGAAGGACGCAATTCTTCCAATGCACCTTCGACCTGCTGCGTAAGTTCGATCGTGCTGGCGCCCGGCTGCTTCTGAATCGAAATGATGACGCCTGGTTTGCCGTTGACTCCGGCATCGCCGCGTTTTTGTCTGGGGCCGAACGTGACCGTCGCGACATCCCCGATCGTGATGGGCAACCCCTCCCGCTCGGTGATAACCGCGGCACGCAAATCGGCCAGACTGCCGATGCGCCCCAGTCCGCGAATGAGGAATTCCTGGTCGCCCTGATCAAGAAATCCGCCGCCCGCCGTTGCCTGCGCATGTTCAAGCGCTTCACGTACTTCTGTCAGAGAGATTTTGAAATTCGCCAGTCGTTCAGGCCTCAACTGGACCTGATACTGCCGGACTCCGCCGCCGATGCTGATGACCTGCGCGACACCCGAGATGCTTTGCAGCCGCGGACGGATTGTCCAGTCCGCCAATTCGCGCAGCTCCAGTCCATCGACCGAATCATCCGGCGACACCAGGCCAATGAGCATGATTTGCCCCATGATGGAGGCGATGGGTGCCATCTGAGGCTCGACATCAGCGGGCAGCCGCTCCCGGATGCCATTCAGTTTTTCAGCGACGATCTGACGGTCTATGTAGATATCGGTACCCCAGCCGAACTCCACAAAGATCTGCGCGAGTCCGATCCCCGCCGTCGAACGTACGCGCTCCACCCCGGTCGCGCCGTTCATCGCGGTCTCGATGGGCTGGATCACCAGCGTTTCGACTTCCTCTGGCGCGAGGCCACCTGCTTCCACCTGGATCGTGACCGTCGGGCGATTCAGATCGGGGAAGACATCGACTGGCAAGGCGATGATGATCATCGTGCCGTAGACAAACAGCAGCGCGGCCAGTGAGATAGTAAGCAGGCGATGCTGAAGTGCAGCGCGAATGATGGAGTTGAGCATGCCTAGCCCTTCCCTTCCGAGCCTGCAGCCGTGGGAGGCAGGAAAGAGACTTGCTGCCCGGCGTACAGCGAATTGGGAGGCGCAGTCACTTCAAAGAGGGCGGGCAACGTGCGTGTATCTGGGTCGAGGCTCAGGCCCAGATTCATGAGCCTTGCTGAATAGAGTTGCGCCGAGGAAAGACTGGTCGAGAAGGAAATGCGGGTGCCGGGTTCCAGTCCGAGCAACTGATCCTCGAAAAGTCGCGCTTCGATCCAGAGCCGTCCCGGCGTGACGATTGTGTAAAGCGGCGTACCCGGTTCGACATATTCCCCGGCGGCGATCGCGACCTCAGTGATGACGCCATCGAGCGGACTCGTGAGTCTGATGGTGCGATACGCCCCGGATCCGCCAGCCGCACGCAGCGAGCGACCGCGCGCCTCGGTGGCCTTCAGCACTTCCCGCGCAGCCTTGAGATCAGATTGCGCGGTCGCCAGGACGGCCTGACGTTCTTCCAGTTCACGCTTGCTGATGGCTTCCGCCGCGTAGAGTCGCACTCCGCGATCGGCATCGCGCTGCGCCTGCGCGACCGCCGACTCAGCAGCGGAGACGTGGGATTTCGCCTCCGCAATCGCGCCGGGCGATTCCGCGGCATCGGGAGCAATCTCGGTGTTCAGGACCCGGAGCTCGGCGAGGACTTGCCCTTGGGTCACTGTCGTGCCGCGTGGCAGCACCACTGCGGAGGTGAGCGTTCCGCCTTGTGGAGCGCTCACAACCGCGCGGGCATCGTCAGGAATGATCAGTGTGCCCAAGATCGGACGCCCACTGGCACCTGAATTCGTCAGTTGCGGTTGTAGCGGAAGCTCCGGTTTCGCGCCAGGCTCCGATTCGGCGGGAGTTTCGGCGGGTGTTTCGGGGAGTGCTGAGGGCCAGGGCTGATCAGCCGCTGCTTGTGCCTGTGCGAGGTAGGCGGTTTCGGCGGATTCAATCTGGCCCGCCGCCGAGGCGAGGGGCAGTCGCACCAGAATCGCCCCGCCGAGTCCAAGCAGAAGTGCCAGGCTCCAGACGATTGCGGGCAGCTTGAGGAAGCGTCCCAGGATCGCGCCGAGGATTCCGGTCGTGAGTAGACCAACGATCAGGAACGGGACCAGCGGAACCGGAGGACGCTTTACATAGATCGGCTGCTCCAGATGTACCAATGCGGCAGATCCTTTGCCGAGCATCAGCGTGACCGTGGCTTCGCCAGCCTCTTCCCAGGGGACAGCCAATTCATACAGGCCCGGAGTGCCGTTGACGGATTTGAGCTTCGCACTGACTTCCTTCCCACTCGGGAATCGGATCGCCATTTCGGGGCTGTACCCCTCCACCGGCATAGGTGTGCCTGTGACATCGGTCAGTGCAACACGTACGGGCTCGGTGAGTCCGAGTCGGATGCGGCCGGGAGTAAAGAGCGTAATGACCTGTGTCTGTGATTTCCCCTCCGGTCCACCCGTCACGGTTTGCATGATTCCCACCGGATTCACCGGGGCGTTCTGCGATTCGTTGGAGCCCGTGAAGACGCTGGTGAGCCGCTCCAGGGGTGACTTCGGAGCCGGGGCTTCCGTATGGACTTCGCCAGCATGTCCCCAGGCGGCGACCACCATGAGCCCTGTGAGCAGTACTCCCATCGCGTAGCGAAGAAGGATTCGTTGGATGTTCATGGGGTGGTGTCCTCCGGCCAGGTCGTGAGTCCGGCAGCGAGCATCAGTTCGCCGCGCGCAGTCGCCAGCGCCGCATGACCGTCGAGCAGGTCCTCGTTGATGCTGATTCGCTGACGTTGTGCATCCAGATAATTCAGCAGAGATCCCTCGCCCTCGCGCCAGGCGAAGAGCGCAGTCGCCAGCACCGCATCGGCGGCCGGTACCACCACGGCCTCCAGTTCCGCGACCTGCGCCCGGGCTGCCTGAACCGCAGCAAAATGCACCGCGACTTCCACAGTCACCTGGGCTTCCCGGAGCTCTAACGCGTCAGTGAGCGCTTCGTGCCGACGGGCAATGCTTTGCTGCGTCGCACGTGTGCCATTGCCATCCTGCCTGAGCGGGATGGTTAGTCCCGCACCAACCGTTGTCTCTGCCTCAGTGCTTTCTACAAAGACCGAGTAGCTGAGACTCGACCGTCCCTCCGCGTCTGCGACCTGCTGCTCGAGGGTCAGTCGATCCAGTTCCGCGCGATCGCGCAGAAGCTCGGGGCGATGCGTTAGAGCCAGGCTTTGCCAGATGGTGAGATCGAGAGCTGCGTTTGGCGGAAAGAGCTTTTGCAGTGGCGCGATTTCCAGGCTGTCGGGGGCGAGCCCCAGCTGGAGCGCGACGAGTCCCCGGGTCGTGGTCAGCTCACGCTCCAGACTGGCTCGCGAGGACTCCGCGAGGCCCGCCTCGACTTCCAGGCGCCGCAAGTCGGTGCCTGCCGTCTCGCCTTCATTCACCAGCTGACGAGTCAATTCCACATTCTCATGCAGCCGTGCAGTGCTCTCGTTAGCCAGGGACAGCGCACCATTGAGTCGACTTACTTCGATCCACTGCGGCAGGAGCGCCGCGAGACGCTCCTGCCGGACCATGCCCAACTCCGCTTCGGCACGTCGAACCGCAAACTCAGCCAGCGCGATGCGGCGACCGATCAGCCCCGGAGGCGGCTGCTCGATGGACCAGGCGACCCGTACGCGCGGATCGACCGGATCCTCGCCTTCGCGTAGTGCGAGGTCGCTGAGTTCGAGTTCCAGTTCAGGATTCGACCAGACGCGCGCCTGATCGACCAGCGCCCGCTGAGATTCGACTTCTCCGCGTGCGGCGACCAACTCGGGATCCGCCTGCTCCAGCGCAGACACAAGCCCGGGCCATCCCAGCGGGACAGCATCGGCTCCGATGGCGACCGCAGAGCTGGACAGGCCGAGGTAGCCACAAATGAATCCCACGCGCAGCATGCGCGTACGAGTGTCGAGGCTTTGCATGGTGAGCTCCCTAGCGGACGTCGATAACAAAGGGGGCGATGATCACCCCGGATGGCGTTAGGAACTGCCCCCACGCCTTGTAACGACCCGCTGCCGGAATCACCGTATGGAAGGCGACGGTGCCAGGAGCGACGGCCATACCTGCGTCATCAGTCTTGGCGTCCATGTCCATGCCTTCATGATCGCCGCCCATGTCCATGCCTTCGTGATCGCCACCCATCTGCATGCCTTCGTGATTGCCACCCATGGCCATGCCTGCATGTTCGCCGTCCTCAGGATGCGCGTGCAGGAACTCTTTGGTGTCCTGGCTGATGATGACCAGATGGCCCCCAGCGCCCAGGTAGGGCATCAGATCAGTCGCGGGCTGCCCGTGCTTCGTGATGTGGAAGGTGAAAGCTGCCTCTCCAACTTTGAGTCCGCCAGGATCGAGCGCGAGATGGATGTCGTAGTCCCCCGACATCACGCTCATGTCTGTTGGCTTCAACGGCACGGCTGCGGCTTTGGTGCCAGCGACCTGGAAAGCGAGGCGCTCCACCTGTGGGGAAGCGCCGCGCACGGTCGCGTCGGGATAGAGCACGTAGTCGCCGCCTGCGGGCAGGGTCAATTGGATCATGAACTTGCCGGGCGCGACCTGCTCGGGGTGAACATGGTCGAAGTAGCTCAGGTCCTTGCTGACCACGATTAGATGCGACAGCTTGGTGTGCATCTCCACGAGATCCGGCGCGCCGCCCTCCGCCGCTGCAAAGCGATAGGAGAGCCAGAAGGGTTGACCGGCGGTCGGTTTCGCCGGCTGCAACAGCGTGGTGAAGCGCATCGGGGGCTTATCGGGGACCAGATCCATCCCGCAGAGGGAACAGGCCCCGGGCGTTCCCGACGTGATCTGCGGATGCATGGGGCAGCTGTACGACTGCTTCGCCTTCTCGGCTTTGGCGTGGTGATGGTTCTTGTCTTTGGCGTCGTGATCCTTGGCGCCCGGGGTTTTCGGTTTGTCGTGATCGTGGGCAAAGGCGGGGACCGGGCGAATGAGCGCCGGGATCATCCCGATGGTGAGGAGCAGGAGCAGGGTCGCTGGCACGCGGAAGTGCAGCCGGTTCAATGGAGCGGACATAATTTTCACCTGTTCGGAGCAGAGATGTATGAAGTCAAAGCAGGGAGGAGAATCGATGCCAGGGCGGCATCAGGAGACTCCGATTGAATTCAGGCCCAATTTGGGCCCTGAACATCACGCGACAGGTGGGCGGATCAAGCCTAAGGAACTCAGACGACCGCCAGATTGGGGCGGGTTGAGCACCTGGACATTGAGAAATGAACAAAGCAACGGGGTGGTATCGGGTAGGATCGCGCTGAGTCCGCAAGTCATCGCACCGCAACAGTGGGTCGAGGCCGGAGGGCACTCTGGCGGGGCATCCCCGGAGGACGCTAGCACCCCAGCCTCTGGAGGATGATGCGAATGAGCGACCTGCGGGTGCCCGACTGTGGCGTGCTCCTGATGGCCGGATGAATGATGCTCACCAGCGGCTGTTTCCGCCGGTTCGCAGGTCTCATGTTCGCAATTGCCGGATCCCATCCAAGCGGTCATCGGCACCAGGGCGTAGGGTCCGACCGCGAACAACAACAATGCCGCCAGGGAGAGCCAGGCGAGACGCTGCTGATATTTGCGGACCTGCTTGAGCACGGCGCTATTTTACCACGCTTCCGGGATGGACACGGAGCTTGTGATCACACCTTCCGCTCCGGGGTTCAGGCCGACGTGCTGATGCGGGTAGCCAAATATCGGTTCGGCATCGCCCAGGCGACCGCCAGGATCCTTAGTGGGCTCAACTCAGGGCCAGCCCTGTAGCTGCGGGACCCAATTCGCTGGCTTGCCCCTCAAAACGGTTCCATAGGCGTCCGCGAAGGGCAGCCAGATGGAGACGCTTCATGTAGTTGTCGTTTCCAATTGGTCAGCATAGGGCAGGCTTGAATCGCTGCACTTTGCTACTCTCCTCTCTCAATGACTAAGCGCACAAGCCGTTCCGGCGCAGAACTCTTCGTGGTAGACAACAAAGCCCCCAACGCGACGGCGCGGTGGTATCTGCAGGAATGGTGCGCCCATTCCCGACAGATAGATGTCGCCACTGGCTTCTTTGAGATTGGAGGAATGCTAGCGTTGGAAGAAGCCTGGCAGCAAGTGGACCTGATCCGGATTCTGATGGGCGATGAGATGACGAAGCGAACACGGACGGAGCTAGTCCGGGGTATCACCGCCCGGCTCGACGCCAGCCTGGAAGCGGTGAAAGAGAGTAATGTCTTTCTGGAGGGTGTACCTGCCATCCTGGAGGCCATTCGGAAAGGTCAACTCGATTGCCGGGTGTACCGTCGGGAAAAATTTCACGCGAAGGCCTACATCACCTATCCTCGCTCTGCGGCTTTTGTCGATTCGGCGCTGGTGGGATCGTCGAATCTGACACTCCCGGGGTTGACCCAGAATGTCGAACTCAACGTCAGGGTCGTTGAACCTCAGGTCAGTGTCCTCCAGGAATGGTTCGAGGATCACTGGAAGGAAGGTGAGGATGTCAAGGAAGAGGTGCTGCAGACTATTGAGCGGCACACCCGTGAGTACGCCCCCTTCCACATCTTTGGGAAGGCCCTACAGGAGTACTTTCGAACCCAAGAGCTGACCGCTGCGGAGTGGGAGCGTAAGCGATCTCGAATGTACCGGCAGCTGAGCAAATATCAGCAGGACGGGTACAGCGCGCTGATGAAAATCGCAGAGCAATACGGTGGTGCCTTCCTGTGCGACGGGGTGGGGCTGGGCAAGACTTTCGTGGGATTAATGCTGATCGAGCGGCTCATCATGAAGGAGGGGAAACGGGTCGTGCTGTTTGCCCCAAAGGCAGCGGTGGATGGTGTCTGGAAGCCGCATATCGAGCGATACCTGCCGCATATTGGCGGAGTGAGCGGCTCGGAGGACTTTAGCCAGTTGTCGGTGTTCTCCCACACCGACTTCACCCGACGCGATCCGGCTTACAAAGCGCGTCTGGATCGCGTCAGTCGGCTTGCCGATGTCGTGCTCATCGATGAGGCCCATCAGTTCCGCAATCAGGGACAGCGCGCGAACGAAGAGACTGGCCGCGACGACTCTCGGTACTACAAACTCTTTAGATTCCTCGCTGCAGGGGAATCGCCGAAGCAGTTGTTCATGCTAACCGCGACCCCGATCAACAACAGCCTCAACGACTTCCGCAACCTGATTCAACTCTTCACGCGCGAGGAGGATGCCTATTTCGGGAGCACGCTTGGCATCCACAACCTGCGCGCGCACTTCGCGGACCTCACTAAGCGGCTGAAGCAACAGCTCGAGGCGCAGAAACTCCAGGTCGATCCCGATCAACTCGGCGACAGCATCGCCCTCGCCGCCGATCTCCTCGGCGAGTCGAAGACCTTCCAGGCGCTGGTCGTCCAGCGCAGCCGGGCCTACGTGCAGGAGAGCCAGAAGCTAGAAGGCACTGACCGGCCAGCCATTTTTCCGGAACGCAAAGAGCCGCAGGTGGCGAAGTACTCCATTCGAGCTACCTACGGCGATCTGCTTCAGGAGTTCAGCCAGGCCTGCTCCGGGGAAGAGCCGCTCTTTACGCTACCGCTGTACAAGCCACTGGACTACTTTGTTGGGGACAAGGCCAAGCTGGTCGAGACCCTCAGTGTGCCGACGCCCCCCGACAGCCTGTCAAAAGCCGAGAAGAACGAGTGGGCATTCGAATTCGCCCGCGGTCGACAGCGCCAGGTGGTCATCATGATCCGGACCGGGTCCCTCAAGCGATTTGAGAGTAGCGTGCAGGCCTTTGAGATTTCCTGCAATCGGCTCCTGCGAAAGCTACTCGCCTTCCTTGAAGTGCACTGCGAGCTGGAGACCGAACTGGCTACTCTCCGGCACTGGAAACAAACGAACTCCCGTGTGCTGGGGATGGCCCAGAATCGGGCGGGGTTCTTCTGGGATGAGGAGGCTGAGGCCGAGTATGAAGAGGATGTCGTTACCGAGGATCTGCGCAGCAAGATCGAAAAGCTTTCCCGAGCCGACTACAACCTCGCGGAGATGTTCACCCATACTTACGCCGACCTCGACACGCTGGTGCACTTCCTCATCCGGCTCCAGCAGTTCAAGCCCGCGAACGACGACAAGCTCAATCGCCTCGAAGAGATCCTGAAGTTCCAGCGCGTCAAAGACGAGAAAATGCTCATTTTCACCGAGTTCGCTGACACCGCCGACTACCTCGGCGACCAGCTCAGCAGGCGCGGCTTTCCCGGTATCTTCGTTCTCCACAGCGGTAAGGGCGACAATCGCGCCGAAGTCATCCAGCGCTTCGCTCCCTACTACAACGGCACCTCTTCTGCGGACCTGAAGCGGAAGAAGCTCGAGGAGATCCAGATCCTCATCTCCACCGATGTCCTCTCTGAGGGTCTCAACCTTCAGGATGCCACGCGCATGATGAACTACGACATCCACTGGAACCCCGTACGCCTCATGCAGCGCATTGGTCGCGTAGACCGACGCCTCAACCTCGAGATTGAGGCGCGTCTCATCGCCGATCATCCCGCCCTCGAGGGCTCGCGACGCAAAGTCGAGTACTGGAACTTCCTTCCGCCAGAGGAGCTCAACGAGGTCCTCTCGCTCTATCGGCGTGTCACCAGCAAGACCCTCCTCATCTCCAAGACTCTGGGGATCGAGGGGAAGAAGCTCCTGACCCCCGAAGACGACTACGCTGCCCTCCGAGAGTTCAACCATCAGTACGAGGGCGAGCAGACCTCCACCGAGAAGCTCAAACTCGAGTGGCAGGAACTGGTGCGCGATCACGTCGGACTCGAAGCGATCCTCGACCTGCTCCCCGGGTCCGTCTTCAGTGGCAAGAAGCGCGTGAAGAAGCAGAGCCGCGGCGTCTTCTTCTGCTTCGCCTTGCCCGGCTACGACCGGGTCCTGAAGGACTACACCTTCGAGGCCGGACGTGCCCACTGGCTGCTGTACGATCTCGACTCCGACGCTTTCATCGAGGACCCCACCCGCATCGCCGAGGTGATCCGCTGTACCGACGAAACCCCCCGGCACTGCACGGAGGCGCGTCCCAAACTACTCGAACTCCGCAAGAAGGCCGAACAACGGCTGCGCAATTCCTACCTGCGCTCGCTGAACGCCCCGCTCACTGTCAAGCCCCAGCTCCGCTGCTGGATGGAGATCAGCTAATGGCCCCCACCGACCTCCAGGTCCGACTTGAAGCCGCCCTCACGACTGTCCACGACCAGCGCGCGTTCCTCGACCTCCTGCGCGATGTCCTCGAGTGGCCGCTGCCCGACGGGGCCGATGCCATCGCCGATGTCGCCTACGAATGGCCCCTCGCCGACCTCCGCGCCGAGAAGCTCCACGACAAGCTGGCGCAGAGCCATGTCTATCAGTTGGGGGCGCTCGCCGCGGACCAGCCCTGGGGTCTCTTTCTCGTCGAGTTCGCCGATGCCCAGCCCTTTGATCGCGACCGCGGCCTCACCGGTCCCCTGCGCCGGCTGCTGGCAGGCTTGGTCGAGAGGCAACGACGCGCCGCGCACCTGCCTGCCTGGAAGCGCGAGCATCTGCTCTTCATCTGCACCTACAAGTACAAACACTTCCGGATCGCGTATTTCCGCGCGCCCAAAGATGGTCAGCGACAGCCGACCCTCGCGGCCTTCGGCTGGGGCCCGGACATCCCCGCCCGCACCGCGATCACCCACAACCTCGATAAACTCGTCTGGCCCGAGGACCCTGCTGAAGCCGACGCCTGGGTGAAGTCCTGGACCCAGAGCTTCAATGTCGAGAAGGTCACCGACCGCTTCTTCGATGACTATGTCGAGCTCTTCCGGCGCAACGAGACGATGGTCGCGACCGCCACTGGCTACGAGGGCGCCCTCTGTCGGCTCTACACCCAGGTGCTGATGAACCGGCTGATCTTCCTGCGCTTTGTCGAGCGCAAGGGCTGGCTGAAGTGGCAGGGCGATGACCAGTACCTGCAGGCGCTCTGGACCGACTACAACGCGACGCGCACTGCGAAGTCGAACTTCTATCGCGATCGCCTCACCCCGCTCTTCTTCCGCGCTCTTGCCCTGCCCGACGACCACCCCGACCGCGCGCCGGCCGATGTCGTCGGCCACATCCCGTTCATCAACGGCGGCCTCTTCGATCATCACGTCCACGAGGGGCGCGACCTCGATGCCTTCCGCGGCGGCACCCTCCCCGATGGGATTTTTGCGTCGCTGCTGGACCCCGAAGACGGGCTGTTCTACCGCTATAACTTCACCGTGATGGAATCGACGCCCCTCGCCATCGAGGTGGCGGTGGACCCGGAGATTCTCGGGCGCGTCTTCGAGGAGCTGATCACCAGCCGGCATGAGACCGGGTCGTACTACACCCCACGGCCCATCGTGAGCTTCATGTGCAAGGAGGCGCTCAAAGGCTTCCTCGCCCGACAGACGGAAGTGCCAGCCGACGCCCTCGCGCGACTGGTCGACCACCACGACGATGCCGGGCTTACCGATCGCATGGCGCAGGTGCCCGCGCTCCTGGAGGCCCTCGGCGCGGTCCGGGCAGTGGACCCCGCCTGCGGGTCCGGGGCGTATCTCCTCGGCCTCCTGCACGAACTCATCGACCTTTACCGGCTGCTGTATCAGGCGCAGGGGGAGCCGGGGGAATCGACCTACAAGCTCAAGCTGCAGATCATTTCGCAGTCGCTCTATGGGGTGGACCTGGACCCCGTAGCGACCAACATCGCGATGCTGCGGCTGTGGCTATCGCTGGCGGTGGAGGCGCCCCGCCCGTTGCCGCTGCCGAACCTGGACTTCAAGATCGAGACCGGCAACGCCGTGCTGGGGCCGAATCCGGAACAGACCGAGAGTGTGTTCCTGTACGCGCCAGCCCGCGACCTCGCCGCCCGCAAGAAGCGCTACCTCACCGCGCATGGTGAGGAGAAGGCGCTGATCGGTGAGGAGATTCGCGAGCAGGAGCGCGCCCTGGCCGCACAGATTGAGGGGTTGTACGGCGCGGGGGTGATCGACTGGCGCGTGCAGTTCGCCGAAGTGATGCTGCATGAGTCCGGCGGCTTCGACATTGTCCTCGCTAATCCGCCCTATGAGCGTCAGGAGCTGCTGGTTGAGATCAAGCCGCAGCTGAAATCGGTCTATGGCGGGCTCTATCGAGGCACCGCCGATCTCTTGGTCTACTTCTACTACCGGGCGCTGGAATTGCTGCGGCCGGGGGGCATGCTCGCCTTCATCTCGTCGAACAAATGGCTCAAGGCGGGCTATGGCGACAGGCTGCGTGAACACCTGCGCAAAGAAGCCCATGTCTGGTCCCTCACCGACTTCGGCGACTTGCCGGTGTTTGAGAATGCCACCGCCTATCCCGTCATTGTGATTGCCGAAAAGGACGGGAAAGGGATGCTAACGCTGCACACCGAGGTGCCGTCGCTGAACCCGCCCTATCCCGACATCAAAGCGTTGCAGGCCGCGCATGGCACGAAACTGGGAGGGGACTCCTTCAAAGGGAGCGTCTGGACCCTGGCGGGCGGGGCCGATCTGAAGCGGCTGCAAAAAATGGAGCAGACCGGGATCCCGCTGGGGGAGTATGTCAACGGGCAGATTTTCCGTGGCGTCCTGACCGGACTCAACGAGGCCTTCGTCATTAATGGGGCACGACGAGCCGAGCTGATTGCCCAGGACCCGAAAAGCGCTGAGCTCATCAAGCCGCTGATTCGGGGCCGGGACATCAAGCGGTGGCACGCGGCGAGCCGGGACCAGTGGCTGATCTTTACGCGCCGAGGGACCAACATCGATGCGTATCCTGCTGTCAAGAAACATCTGCTGCGCTGGAAGGCTGCGCTGACACCACTCACACGGGAGCAAAGCGAGGCCAACCGTAGTTTGCTGACTGGAGAAAGGCGTCCAGGACGCAAGCCAGGTTCCTACAAATGGCATGAAATCCAGGATGAAGTCGCGTACTACGAGGCGTTCGAGCGTCCGAAGATTGTGTTCACAGACATAGCCCCAACTTCGCAGTTCGCACGGGCTGCAGTTGGTACCTATCTGCTGAATACAGCGTATGTGATTCCTGGTGCGGATGACTACTTATTGGCTGCTCTAAACTCAGAATCAGTGCTGCAATGGTACATGAGTGCCAGTACTGCAGTGCGGGGTGGTTATCTAAGGTTCATACGCCAATATGTGGAGCGCATCCCAGTGCCCACCGCAGGAGAAGCAGAGAGAGCCAACCTTGCCGCGTTGTCACGGCAGTGCCTCGACGCCAAAGGGGTCGGGTGCGAGGCCTGGGAAGCCGAGATCAATGAGCGGGTCGCGGCCCTCTACGGACTCTGAAGCGGCTCGTCGCGTTATAATGACGGCCTGAGGGAGAAGTGACAGTATTGACGTCCTCGCAGGAGGGGTGCGATGCCAGACCGGTGTCCGGAGAGTTTGTTGCGTCTGGAGGCGACGGAGGCGTCGTTTCTGCAGGACTTGTTGCGGGGAGCGTTGGACTGGCCGATCCCGGCCGGGGTCCGGTCGCTGGAGGAGATCGCCTATCAGTGGGATCTGTCGGAGTTGCGGCTGGAGGACTTCGGGGTACGGTTGAAATCGCGGTTTGCCATGCAGCTCCCAGATCTCGAAGCGGAGCAGCCATTCACCGTGTTTATGATGGAGGTCAGTGACTATATCAACCTCGATGCACGGACCGGATTGCATATGCTGTTGAACAAGTTTATCCGGGTGCTCCAAAGCAAGAGCCAGCGCCCAACTCATTTAGTTTCCTGGAAGCCAGACGATCTGCTGCTGATTTTCACCAAGGACTAGGAGTCGTACTCCTTCATCATGTACGAACCCGATCCCCTCGGGGAACGCGAGGCTGTGCTCCCTAAATTCAGCTGGCAGTTGCATCAGCGCCGGGAGTACATCTGGCGCGATCATCTCCGTTTTCTCTCCTGGCCGGAAGATCTGGATCAATGGAAGGTCGCCTGGCGGCCCGGTTTTCACACGTTCCTCGAGCAGACGAGCATTTCCCCACATCGCCCATCTACTGGCAGTCCGCGCCGATCGCGCCGGCGCGAGGACGATTTGATGCGCGATGCAATCTTTGCGACAGACAGAGGGTTGGCATCGGGTGTTTTGCAAGAAGACCCGGACATGTGGGAATTGGCACAAAGTTTAATCTTGGCTAATGCGAGTCTGAGCGAAAGCGATGATCCAGCCGATTGGGTAGGCCGTGCCACAGAGCGGCAAGTCGTGCGGGAAATCTTGCGGGGACGCTTCAGAGCGCCCTCAGGATCGGCGCTGGAACGCGCTCAAGCACTCACGGAACGCCGGGATGCAGCCAAGCGGCTTTTGCGTTGCCACGTTAATGAAGAGCGGATGCAACGTGACCTCGCGATCGTGTTTGGCGAGACGAATTGGAACGAGACAGACTATGTCTCATTTCCGACAGCCGTGCGTGAATCCACCGGGGAAGACTCATGGCGCTGCTGGGAGTTAACCGACGTAGCTATCGAAGACCTGGTTCGACTTTTCCCTGATCTTGCGGGCTCCGCCGCAAACTGGTGGGCGCAGTCGTCTGATGCGGAAGCGCCTCAGTAATGATCCCAGCCCATCTCGGATTCGAAGGTGTCAGCGACCTTTGCGACATCTTCAATATGCGCCCGGATCTCCACTTTGTTGACTGTCTTCACGATCTGGTCCTGCAACAGATGAAAATTTTGAAGACGACGGATCAGTTGTTGCGGTTTCGAGAAAGACCTGCTACATTCGCGTCGCTTCGTCGAAACTCAGCACTGGAAGTCCGCTTCAGTCGCTTCATGATTACGCTGGAGGAAACGATGCCTTCGTTTCAGTCACACGATAACCCTTCGCCGTCGACGGTTCGTGCGGCAAGGGCGGGATATCTGCTGGCGTTCTATCTGGGACCGGTGCAGTCCTACATCACAGCAGCGCGGACAGTCCGGGACCTGTGGTCCGGGAGTGCCCTATTGTCCTGGCTCACCTGCCAGGCGATGCAACCGATCCTGAAGATGCCTGAGGCTGCCATAGTGCAGCCTTATCGCGAATGGACAGACCCATCGTTTCAGGGGATGCCAAATCGCTTCCTTGCTGAACTCCCAGAGTCAGTCGACCCCCAGGAGGTCGCCAGCGCGTGCGAAGCCGCCGTCAGGGGGGCCTGGGAAGCACTGGCGGCGGAGGTTCATGCCTGGATTTCGAAGCAGGTACCGGGGGGCCAGTGGGATGCTGGCTGGAAGGAGCAACTCCGGGACTTTCTGGAAATCCGGGTGGCCTGGGTGCCGCTCTCTGCCGATCCACAAACGTGGGGGGATCGGGTGCAATCGGTGATGCAAGCCCTTGAAGCACAACGGCAGATCGCGCACTGGCCCGGTCAGGGAATGGAGGGAGGGAATCGCGCGAAATGTACGTTGCTGGGGAGTTATGAACGGATGGGACCAGTTGATACGGAGCAAGGCAAGCAATTCTGGGAGCAGTTAGCGAGGCATGACTGGAACGGAGTCCGGGTCCGGCAGGGCGAAGCGCTGTGCGCGGTGTCATTGCTCAAGCGATTCGCCGTTCCAGCAGTCCTGGGCGCCGAGCCCAGCATCAACAAGAGAGACCTGCGTTTTCCTGATACGGCCACGATCGCCGCTACTAAATGGCTGGAACTGGCAAAGCTGGATCCTGGACGCATCAGGCGAGATTACGCTTCATGGAGCGGGCAGTGGCTGCACTGGCAGACGCCAAATGACGACAAGGACGATCCCTGTCCGGTCCAGGTCTGGGAGGAAATCCTCCGCGCAAGGAAGGAACATGGGGCAGCCCCAGCATATTTCGCCATTCTGAAGGCCGATGGCGACAAGTTGGGCAAGCGACTCCAGGACAGCCTCAAAACGGGTCGCGCATCCCTCCGCGATGTGACACTGCAGGTTGGCACTTTTATGCAGGGAGTCGCTGCAATCGTCGACGAGCATAACGGCTTCCTGATCTATGCCGGAGGCGATGATCTACTGGCCCTTCTCCCGGCCGATGAGGCGCTCGGGTGCGCTCAGGTGCTGCGCAGCAGCTTTCAGGAGATTGTCGGAGGAGATCTGTCCGCAGGTGTGGCGATTGTGCATTACAAGGAGGACCTGCGGGAGTCGCTCAACCTGTCGAGCGCTGCGCTCGAACGGGCGAAAACCGAGGGGCGGAACGCCTGCGGACTCACTGCTGCCCGACGCTCTGGTGAAGTGAGTACAGTCGTCGCCTCCTGGGAGATCCTGCAGCAGATTCAAGTTCTGGTGCACCGATTCAGCAAGGGCGTCGATGAATCCGACCGCTGGATCTATCAGCTTCGTAATGAAGTCACCACTCTGTCAGGGCAGGAAGAGAAGGCGCAGGATGCTGAAGTGAAACGACTGAGCGCGCGGAGCCGGGATGCGGCCACGCGCAGCGGGCGATCTGCAGACAATGCAGAATCCGCACTCGCGCTGCTGAATCAGATTCGTCAACGACATGCATCGCGCCCAGCGCGCAGCCAACAAGCCGATCCAGATACCAAGTCCGGCGCGCTGGAAGAATTCATCGCCTGCCTGCTGAGTGCCAGCTTTATTGCCCGTACCGGAGCCCCTCAATGACCAGCCATCAGCTCGGGATCCTGCTGGACCCCCTGGATGTCCTCATGTTTCGCGATGCCCGTCCCTTTGGGGTAGCGGGGTTTGCCCGGAGCGGACTTCCGCGTCCGGCCACACTCCTCGGAGCATTGCGCACCAGCCTGGGTATTCAGCTGGGCGTTGACTTTGAGAAGCTGGGAACTGCCATGAAGCGGGGTGCCAGCTTCGGTGAAGCGCTCACGGCGGATCAACCGGCTGGAGCTGCCAGCCTGGCAGATATGGTTGTGCGGGGTCCGTGGCTGGCGCGTAGTTCGGCAGGACAGGTAGAGCCACTGGTGGCCTGCCCGGCAAATCTCAGGCGGGTCGAAAGCGAAGACGGGTCAGCCAAGCTTATCCGGCTTGATCCCCAAAAGGACGCGTTGCCGGGCTGGCAGCCGCCGGAACCGGGGATGCTGCCGCTGTACAACGCAGAGGCTGGACAAAGCAAACGCGCCAAAGGCTTCCTGACGCTGGATGGTCTGCAGGCGTATCTCGCCGGGGACACACCTGCCCTGGAACATCTCGTATCTGCGAGTGATCTCTATGGCGGGGATCGACGTGTCGGGATCAAAATCGACACCGACAGCCGCACCGCCGAAGATAGCTTTCTGTACAGCGCGGACTTCCTCGCCCTGAAGGCAGGGACGCAGGAAGCACCACGCGTCCGGTTTTATGCCGACCTGAGCGGACCCGAGTCGATCCTTGAGCTGTTGCGTGCGGATGCCTCCCCATTGCGCTGGGGAGGCGAAGGGCGCTACGCCGCCGTGACCTGTGTCGAGCCTGTCGTCTGGCCCCAGAGCGAGCCTACCCGGGAGAGTGCGGGCCGGGTGCTCCTGCTGACGACCGCCGCGCCATTCGATCAGGGCTGGAAACCTGCCGGCCTGGAATGCCAGTCTGCTGCGGTGGCGGGCTATGACGCCGTCTCCGGGTGGGACCTCGTCCGCAGCGAACCCCGCCCCAATCGCTTTGCTGCGCAGGCAGGAAGCGTTTTGTTCCTGAAGTCTGATTACCCACTCCCGGCCACGCTGGTCTCCGCTGAGGATGCCCAGGCGGGCTGGGGCACTTTTCTGCAGGGGAGCTTTTCCCTATGTCTGAACAGCGACTCTTGATGCTCCATGCCCTGACCGGCATGCATCCGGGATCGGGCACCGCCCTGGGCGTGGTCGATCTGCCCGTCCAGCGTGAGCGACACACCCAGTGGCCGACCATCCCGGGGTCCTCGCTCAAGGGCGTCCTTCGGGCGGCCACCAGGCCGTCAGTGCTCGATGGCGACGCCAAAAGTCAGTGGGAGGCCGCCTTCGGGCCGGACACCAAAAACGCCAGCGACCACGCCGGTGCGCTCAGCCTGACCGACGCCCGACTCTTTGCGTTTCCGGTCAGGTCCCTGCGCGGCATCTTCGCCTGGGTCACCTGTCCGGAAGCTATCTACCGGCTGAACTGTGATCTCCGGCTCTGCGGGATATCGGGCATCGATAGCGACCTGTCGCTGTTGCAGGACCGCTCCAAAGGCGATCCGGCCCTGCTGCCAGCAGACAGTCTCCTCCTGGTGGGCGAGCAGAAGGACCGGCTGGTCCTGGAAGAGTTTGAGTTCGTCCGGCGCGGTGACGCTCCTGCCATTCGGGACTGGGCCGCGGCTCATTTTGGTGCGGCCGATCAGTCCCTGGCGGAGCGGATCACATCGCGACTGGTGGTGCTCAGCGACGATGACTTCACACACTTCGTCCGGCACGCCACCGAGGTGGTCGCCCGCATCGGGCTGAATTACGAAACCAAAACGGTCGCCTCCGGCGCGTTGTTCTATGAGGAGTACCTGCCTGCGGAGTGTCTGTTCTACTCCGTCGCTCTGGCGGAGGACAGCTACAAAAAGGACTGGAAAAGGTCCGCCAGCGACATGCTCAGTTATGTCGCTGACGCCCTCCTGCGGCAGCCGGTGCTGCAGATTGGTGGCAACAGCACCATCGGTAAGGGGCTCTGTCAGGCGCATCTCCTCAGCCAGGAGGTCCGCCGCTCATGACCACTGCCTCAGCGAAGAACGCCACCCTGGATCAGCGACGTGCCGCCCATGCCTGGGAGACCGTGGCGACGGTAGCAGAAGCAAAGGGCGCAGCGGATGCGAAGGAAAAATTTAAGATCCACGCCAAGAAGCTGCCGGCACGGATCGTGACCTCCGGGCTCGGTCCGGCCCTCGCTTTTCTGAAAGCGAAGAAGTATGCCCCCGAGCTGCTGACTGGCCTCAATACCTGGATCGACAAGCAGATTCCCGCGAAGGACAAGCGGGAGATCGATCTGCTGCAGCGGGTGATCCACGGCGACTCCGACTTCCTGCGTCGGGCAACCGAAGAAGTCCTTCTTTACCTGCAGTGGCTGAATCGCTTTGCGGATGCCGAAATCCTGGACGAAGGAAGATCAGAGTCATGACTCCGGAGATTTGTCTGCCGAGGGAAACAGTCGATGCCATCAGGAAAACTTCTGATAAAGACCGCCATCCTGGGCTGGAGCTCGACAAGTTTTGCGCCCTGCCCAGCGATGAGCACGAGTGGGGCAAGTGGCAGGAGTCCCAGGGCCGGGTGCTGGACCGGGTTGCAGGACTCCCCGGCGATGCCGCGCTGCTGGACGCCCTGCTAAAGGATCGTCGTCGCATGCTCCAGGCCCTCAACGCCAGGTGCTGGACCGGCACCACGCAGGGACCCCTGACCCTCCATCTTGCCCGGGCAGGAGCGCTGGAAAACGCCGGCATTTGCCTTCATCCCCTCTATGGCTTCGTTTGGATTCCCGGGTCCGGTCTGAAAGGGATGACCCGGGCCTTTGCCGAGACGCTGACCGATGCCACCGCGGAGGACCGCCAGCGCATCTTCGGCTGGAGCCCCGATGGCGATGACACCGGCGGGGCCGCCGGGTCAGTCGTCTTTCATGAAGCCTGGCCGACGCGCTGGCCGTCGCTGGTGCGGGACCTGAGCAACAGTCACCACGCGAAGTACTACACCGGGGAGCGGTCTGCACCGCCGGCGGACTATGAGGAGCCGATCCCGATTTCGTTCCTGTCCGTGCAATCGAAGACCGAGTTCGAGTTTGCCCTCTCCAGGCGGAGCACGGCGACCAGCGATACTGATCTGGCTCTGGCGCAGCAATGGCTCATCGGGGCTCTGGAGCATCTGGGGGTCGGGGCGAAGACTGCGGCGGGCTACGGCACCGTCATCTGTGACGACCAGCCGAGAACGCCAGTCTCGCCAGGCAGGCGGGAATTGCTGGATGTGGAACTGAAGCTGGTGACACCGGCTTTTCTGGCGGGAGCACAGCAGAGTGCCCAGGATTGTGATCTGCGGGTCCCGACATTGCGGGGGCAGTTGCGCTGGTGGTGGCGGACCATGCATGCGGGGCAGGTGGATGTCGAGACGCTGCGGATGATGGAAGCCGCCGTCTGGGGGGATACCGACCAGGGGAGTCCGGTGCGACTGACGCTGGAGCCGACAACAAAACGGCCTGCGGCGTTTAATCATGTGGAAATCGGCAAGCAAGTCAACCTGCCAGCTGGCCGTGAAATGACCGTGCGTGGCAACCGGATAACCCAGATGGGGCTGCATTATGTGAGCTATGGGATGGCCGAGATAAAAGGGAATCGACACTATCTGCCCCCCGGCAGTTGCTGGCGGCTTTCCCTGACGGTCCGCGACCAGCCCCGTCTCACCAAAAAGGTGAACGGCAGGGAGCAGGAGATACGCCCGACAATCCCTGCGGACCTGATTCGGGATCAGGTCGAAGCCGCTCTCTGGTTGCTCACGCACTTCGGCGGTGTGGGAGCCAAAAGCCGCAATGGCTTTGGATCGTTCGCGGACATCCCCGCACTGGACGCCGTTCTTTCTCTCGAGGAGTGCATGATCCGTGGCGCGAGGCTCCGTAAGAGCTTTCCAGCGTCCAGGCAAACCCCGGATCGGCGCGTCGCATCACTGGATCATCTGCAACGTATTGAAATCGAGACACACCTTGATGCCAGCAATCAATCCCATGTCTGGTTTGCGCTGGACAGACTCGGCTATCACATGGGAGTTTTTGCTGACCGGTACTCCCGTACCGGCGACCCGAGCAGTCCACAACGGAAAGCTGCACTCGGACTTCCGCGTCACGGGGCAGATCAGAGTTTCAGCAAGACCTACCCACGTTGGGCCAAGCCCGTGCACTTCCATTGGGGAGTGACTTCTGACGGCAAGCTGAAGCTCTATATCACTGCGTTTCTCATCAGGCTGCCTGAACTTGACAAAAACAGGGAAATGATCGAACAGCTCCGGGAGTCCTTAGCGGAGCATCGAAACAGCCTCTTCAGGGTACCCGGGAATCTGGGAAGTGTGAGGGAAGTGGCGCCGCAGTCCACGCTCCGACCCCGCCCCCCCATGAGGGGCAGCGCTCCACCACCCCGTCGCGACAACCACGGCAACCGGGGGCCCCGCCGATGACCGACACCACCAGTCCCCACCGGCTCCTCATCGCGACCGTCGGAAGCTCCCCCGGTCCGCTGGTGTTTACCTGCCAGCAATGGAAACCAGAACGGGTCCGCTTTCTGCCAACCGAGCAGACCACGGGCGTCATTGATGACATCCTGAACAGGCTGGCCAATGGCGATTTCAGGCTGCTGCCCGGCCAGTGTGACCGCACCATCCTGCAGGCTGAAAACTTTGAAAGCTGTGTCGCCAGGCTTCGACCGTTGACGCAGGAGGTGCTGGACTGGATGAGCCGGGGCAATGGCTTCGAAGTCATTCTGGACTTCACTGGTGGCACCAAATGCATGACCGCAGCCCTGGCAACGGTCTCCCGCTCCTGGCCTTGCACATACTCGTACATCGGAGGACTGGAGCGGGATAAAGCCGGAGTAGGAGCAGTGATCGATGGCAGAGAATCTGTCCACTATGTCAGCAGCCCCTGGCAAAGTCTGGGGTATCAATCCCTCGAAAACTGGCACCACCTGTTTAACCACCGCCAATATCAGGCAGCGCGTCTGGCACTGGAACCGGCCCGGAATCAGGCCCCGGATGCCCGGAAGGGCGAGTTCGCCGCCCTGCTGAATCTGACCGAAACCTACGAACTGTGGGACCGCTTTCGCCACAAGCAAGCCCTGGACCTCCTGGGCAAAGTCATCAGTCGGCGCAACGACTTACAGGTCCGGCTGCGCCATGCCGATCAGCTTCCCCTGGAAGCGCATCTGGAGCGTCTGACCACTCTCCGGGACAATGCGCCTCCCTCCCGGGCGCATCTTGTGGACCTGATCGCCAATGCCGAACGGCGGGGCATCGAATTTCGGTATGACGATGCGGTTGCCCGCTTCTATCGCTTTTTCGAGGCCTGTGCCCAATTGCGTCTGGCGGAAGACCATGGCCGGCCAGAGACCGGAAAGCTCTTATGGGATGAACTCCCGACAGAGTTTCGCAGCCAGCTCCGGGTCTCTCCCAGGGATGACGGTACGGTCGCTCTGGGGCTGAAAAACACCTACAACCTGCTGGCAGCCCTTGGTGATCCACTGGGACCGATGTACGACACGCTGCACATGCAGGAAGTACTGCAGATCAGAAACGATTCAATCCTCGCCCATGGCTGGACACCAATCGATGAAAAGGGGTATCAGCGCCTGCGCCAGACCACCTGGGTGCTGGCCGACCTCCTCAGCATCACTCCGGCGGACCTCGTGGTCTTCCCCACCCTCGGCGAGCTGATCTGAGGCCCGCTGATGCCTGCGCTCTATGTCACCGAACCGGGGGCGGTGGTGCGGGTCACCGGCGACAGTCTCCTGGTGACGCTGGATGCCGATCCCGACGGGGCAGGACCCCTGCCGGAACGACGTCGGACCCTGCTGGAGGCAGAACCTCATCGCCTGGAGCTGATCGCGCTGGTTGGCCGGACGCACATCACCGGCCCCGCCATCGAACTGGCACTGGACCGGGGGATCAGCGTCGCCTGGTTCAGCTGGAATGGCCGACTCCTGGGACGGCTGGTGCCGGCCGGAGCCAGTCAGGCCGACCTGCGCCTGCGCCAGTATGCGGACCACCAGGACGCTGCAGTCCGCTTCCGCCGGGCCCGGGAGACCGTCGCCGCCAAACTGGAGAATGGCATCCGGCTGCTGGAAGAGCTCCGGGCCAATGATGCCGACCGCCCGGTGTTTGGGGAGGCGCTGGCAGCCCTGCGGGACCACCGGTCGACTCTGCAGCAGGCTGAAGGGCCTGAGGCCCTCCTGGGGTATGAGGGACTGGCAGCGCGGGAGTACTTTCAGGGGTTGGGCGGGGGCTTCCGGCAGGAGATCACCTTTGCGGGGCGGCAGCGTCGCCCGCCCCCCGACCCCGCCAATGCGCTGTTGTCGTTCGGGTACACGCTCTTGACCCAGCGGCTGGCGGGCTGGATTGAAGCCCGGGGGCTGGACCCGGACCTGGGGTACTTCCATGAGGTGCGTCCGGGACGCCCGAGCCTGGCGCTGGACCTGCTGGAGGAGTTCCGGGCCCCCGTGGTGGACCGGCTGGTCCTGCGGGTCTGCAATCTGCGGATACTCCGGCCGGAGCATTTTGAAGTCGATCCGGAAGACCCGGGGGGCGTGCAACTGACCCGGGCCGGGCTGAAGCTCTTCTTTAAGGAATGGGAAGCTTGCCTGGCCCGCCCCCTGAAGGACGCCACGACGCAGGAAGCGCTCCCGGTGCCCGCGCTCTGTCAGCGGCAAATCAACCATCTGGCGATGGCGCTGCGTCGTGGGGAGCCCTATCTCCCCTTTCTCTGGGGCAGGTAAACCAGGGAGGTGGCGTGATGCCAGCGACCCCGCTGCGTTATGTCTGCGCGTATGACATCCCGGACAACCGTCGCCGGCTGCGGGTGGCCCGGGTGCTGGAAGGGTATGGCGACCGGGTGCAACTCAGCGTCTTTGAAGCCGTCCTCTCACAGGAGCAGCTCGACACGCTGGTGACCGAAGTCACGGCGGAACTGGAGCTGGGGGAGGACGCCCTGACGATCTATCCACTCTGCGCGGCGTGCGCCGGGCGGATGCACCGCCTGGGCCGCGCCGGAGAAGGCGTGCCGCCGGGGAGCGAGGAGGTGTTCATTGTCTGAACAGGTGACCGTTACAGAGGCCGCAGCGGCTGCCGTAACCGCAATCCGGGGCCAAAACGGGGGAAGTTACGGGAGTGATGGCAGCGCTGTGAGGCGCATGTTATGCTGCATTGTGCCGACCCTGAGTGCCCCACGAGCCCCTGGCAAGGCGGTTGTGAGGCGGTACGGAAGTGGTTACGGCAAACGCCCCGGGGGCGGCGGATGGGAAGCGGCTCAGCGGGAGCCGGGGTCTCAATTACCGCCCCGTCAGTGAGGGGATTGAAACGAACTGATCGTCGAGCGCATGGCCCCCGATGAACACCTGGTGGCAGGTCTCAATTACCGCCCCGTCAGTGAGGGGATTGAAACAATTGGGCGCATGCCCATCCTTTCGTATCGGACGGTGTAGGTCTCAATTACCGCCCCGTCAGTGAGGGGATTGAAACCCTTGGACTTTTTGATCGTTTCCGCCCGACAGCGCGGGCAGTCTCAATTACCGCCCCGTCAGTGAGGGGATTGAAACCCGTAGTCAGGGAACACTTTCTCCAGTGCACCTCTCGTGGTGCGGTCTCAATTACCGCCCCGTCAGTGAGGGGATTGAAACCATGATGAAATAAATTTGCTCTTTCACAAATTTTGGCGTCGTCTCAATTACCGCCCCGTCAGTGAGGGGATTGAAACACTGATTAAGTACGTCTGCGATAGTGCGGTTCTGCTTCATAGGTCTCAATTACCGCCCCGTCAGTGAGGGGATTGAAACCCAATAAAACGAGAACGAGGATACACCCCCGCATATTCCGGCGTCTCAATTACCGCCCCGTCAGTGAGGGGATTGAAACCCGCCGCGCCGGAGCGCTCGGGGTTGTAGCAACTGTAGAGCCGCTGCAGTCTCAATTACCGCCCCGTCAGTGAGGGGATTGAAACCCCAGATGGGCGTCTGCAGGAACCAGTTTTGGCGAAAACCCTTGTCTCAATTACCGCCCCGTCAGTGAGGGGATTGAAACCTGTCCAGCTCCAATGTGATGGTGCTGTGGCACTCCAAACGTCTCAATTACCGCCCCGTCAGTGAGGGGATTGAAACGGTGCAGTCGCCTGACAGCCTGGAACAGTCGCCCCGGAGCGTCTCAATTACCGCCCCGTCAGTGAGGGGATTGAAACCAGCCTCAATCTGCCTTAGTGCCGTCTTCATCGTCGCTTCGTCTCAATTACCGCCCCGTCAGTGAGGGGATTGAAACCAGTCTCAATCTGCCTTAGTGCCTTCTTCATCGTCGCTTCGTCTCAATTACCGCCCCGTCAGTGAGGGGATTGAAACTCCAGCCGGTCCATCGCCTGCCCGTGGAGCTTGGAGAGTCTCAATTACCGCCCCGTC